>NZ_AOSQ01000007.1:0-128348 GCF_000349605.1 Kocuria sp. UCD-OTCP | reverse complement strand
TGGTGCGGCAGCAAAAGCAGTTCGAAAACGTGGCACGACCCAGCGGGTCCCGCACGGCCCCGCACCGACGCACCGACCGGGAAAGAAGACGCACCGTGAGCCTGGCCGAACTGCCCGTCCGTCTCGCCGACATCCAGGACGCCGCCACGCTCCTCGAGGGCGTGATCGACCGGACCCCGGTGACCCACTCCCGGGCGCTCTCCCGGCTCATCGGCTCCGAGGTCAACCTCAAGGCCGAGAACCTGCAGCGCGCGGGCTCCTTCAAGGTCCGCGGCGCCTACGTGCGGATGGCCAAGCTCACCGACGAGGAGAAGGCCCGAGGTGTCGTGGCGGCCTCCGCCGGCAACCACGCGCAGGGGGTCGCCCTCGCCGCCGCCAAGCTGGGCATCACCGCCCGCATCTACATGCCGCTGGGCGCGGCCCTGCCCAAGATCGCCGCGACCCAGGACCACGGCGCCGAGGTGATCCTGCACGGCACCAGCGTGGACGAGGCCCTCGCCGAGGCCCAGCGCCACGCCACCGCGACCGGGGCGGTGTTCGTCCACCCCTTCGACCACCCGGACATCGTGGCCGGGCAGGGCACGCTCGGCCTCGAGGTGCTCGAGCAGGTGCCCGACGTCGACACCGTCATCACCGGGGTGGGCGGCGGGGGGCTGCTCGCCGGCATGGCCGTGGCGGTCAAGGCCCGCGCCGAGCAGCTCGGCCGGCCGATCCGGCTCATCGGCGTGCAGGCGGAGAACGCCGCCGCCTACCCGCCGTCCCTCGCGGGGGACGCGCTCGTGACCCTCGACCGGGTCTCGACCATCGCCGACGGCATCGCCGTGGGCAAGCCCGGGCAGCTGCCGTTCAGCATCATCAAGGAGCTCACCGACGACGTCGTGACGGTCTCCGAGGACTCCCTCGCCCAGGCGCTGATCTTCCTGCTCGAGCGCAACAAGCTCGTGGTGGAGCCGGCCGGCGCCGTCGGCGTCGCGGCCCTCCTGGACGGCCGCCTGCAGGCCGCGTACCCGGACCTCGGCAACACCGTGGTGGTGCTCTCGGGCGGCAACGTCGACCCCATGCTCATGCTCAAGGTCATCCAGCGGGGGCTCTCCGCCGCCGGCCGGTACATGACCATCAAGATGATGCTCACCGACCGCCCGGGCGAGCTCGCCCGCATCTCCGAGCTCATCGCCGTCCAGGACGCCAACGTCACCGGCGTGGACCACACCCGGATCGGCGGCTCCCTCAGCCTGGGGGACGTGTCCATCACCATCGACATGGAGACCAAGGGGCACGAGCACTGCCGCCAGATCCTCCGGGCGCTCGAGGCGGAGGGCTACCACCCCGTCGTCGTGCACTGACCGCCGCCGGGCACCGGTCCCGGCCCCCGACGACGACGGCGCCGGTCCCCGCGGGGACCGGCGCCGGTGTCGTCCGGGGGCGGCGTCAGGTGCGGCGCCGGCCGGTGAGGTAGGTGACGAACGCGCTGACGAACGTCGCGAAGACGAAGACGTTGCGCAGGCTGCCGGGGGCGCTCGCGGCGGGGTCGCCCTGACCCGCGAAGTGCAGCACCACGGCCACGACCCCGAGCACCGCCGTCAGGACCATCAGCGCCTTGGTGCCGGGGCCGGGGCTGCGCAACCAGTGGGTCGTCACGGGAGCCTCAGACCTTGAACGGCTTGGCGTCCAGGATCTTGACCGGGATCTCCTTGCCGTTGGGGGCGGTGTAGGACAGCTCGTCACCGACCCGGTGGCCGGAGATCGCGGAGCCCATCGGGGACTTCTCGGAGAAGACCTCCAGCTCACTGCCGGCGGCCAGGTCCTCGGCCACCTCGCGGGAGCCGATGAGGAAGGTCATCGCCTCGCCCGCGATCTCCGCGGTGACGACCATGCCGGCCTCCACGACCCCGTCGTCGGCAGGGGCCTCGCCGACCTGGGCGTTCTCGAGCAGGTTCTTGAGGTGGACGATGCGCCCCTCGTTCTTGCTCTGCTCCTCGCGGGCGGCGTGGTAGCCGCCGTTCTCCTTGAGGTCGCCCTCCGAGCGCGCCTGGTCGATGCGCTCCACGATCTCGTGCCGGTACGGGCCGGAGATGTGGTCGAGCTCCTTCTTCAGGCGGTCGTAGGCCTCCTGGGTCAGCCAGGCGCCGGTCTTGTTCGTGGTGGTCACAATCTCTCCTCGGTGAACGGTCGGTCGGGCCGCGGCAGTCCTCCCGGGGTCCGGGCGGGTCCGCGGCGGA
This sequence comes from Kocuria sp. UCD-OTCP, assembly GCF_000349605.1. Lineage (NCBI taxonomy): Bacteria > Bacillati > Actinomycetota > Actinomycetes > Micrococcales > Micrococcaceae > Kocuria > Kocuria sp. UCD-OTCP. The sequence goes on along the minus strand of NZ_AOSQ01000007.1, from coordinate 126,129 downwards.
CCGGGACGACGGCGTGGGGGCCGCCGGCGGTGCGGGGGTCCGCTACGCAAAGACCCCGCCCCGGTGCGGGTCGTCCGTTTCGGACGGTGTCCGGCTGCCGGGGACGGGGAGTCCTGCTGCCCAGTCTAGGCGGGGCGGGCGGACAAGCCCAAAGGCCCGACGGCGGCGGCGACACACGGGCGGGACGACCGCCGGGGGCTCAGTCCTCGAGCCAGCAGGAGTCCACGACCGCGGTGGTCGCCAGGTTGGTGGTGCGCACGGCCGCGCGGTGGGAGCTCGTCCCGCCGTCGCCCAGGCGGTCCTCGGGCACGGCCCCGATGGTCACCTCGGACCAGCCCACCACGGCGTACTCCTGGTTGAGGGCCTGCACCGCGCACGTGACGACGTCCTCGGGACGCTTGGTGAGCTCGAAGTCCGCCGTGGCCCGCGCCTCCGAGACCACCTCGAAGCCGATGTCCTTGAACGTGGGGGCGCTCTGCCGCGCCGTGACCACCCAGACGACGAAGACGGCGGTGACCAGGGTGGCCGCCAGGGCGAGACCGATCCAGCCGCGCGTCCCGATCCGGCGCTCGCGGCGGGGGGCTCCGTAGCGGTCGCGGAGCAGGTCTGGGGAGTCGGTGGACACGGCGGCCTCGGGTCTCGGGGGCAAGGGGGCGGCGCCGGGCCCGGCGACCGCCCGACCACTGTAGCCGAGGCCCCTGGGAGCACCCCGGGCGCAGGACCGCCCGGCGAACGCGTAAAATGGGCCGCGGCCCGTGCCCGCACCGGCCGCTTCCCCGACTCCCCGACCGTTCCCGAGAGGACCCCCCGAGTGACCTCCCTGTCAGAGATGCGCCTGCTGGCCGTCCACGCCCACCCCGACGACGAGTCGAGCAAGGGCGCCGCGACCATGGCCCACTACGTCCGGCAGGGGGTCGAGGTCATGGTGGCCACGTGCACCGGTGGGGAGCGGGGCTCGATCCTCAACGCCGAGATGGAGGGCCACCCGCACGCCGAGCGGGACCTGACCGGTCTGCGGCGGCACGAGATGGCGCAGGCGGCCGCCGCGCTGGACGTCGACCACCGCTGGCTCGGCTTCATGGACTCGGGGCTGCCCGAGGGGGACCCCCTGCCGCCGCTGCCGTGGGGCTGCTTCGCCCTGCAGCCGCTCGAGCGCGCCGCCGCGCCCCTGGTCCGGCTCGTGCGCCGGTTCCGCCCGCACGTGATCCTGACCTACGACGAGAACGGCGGCTACCCGCACCCGGACCACATCCAGACGCACAACGTCTCCGTCGAGGCGTTCCGCGCCGCCGGCGACCCCGAGCGGTACCCCGGCCTCGGCGAGCCGTGGACCCCGCAGAAGCTCTACTACGACCGGGCCTTCAACCTGGAGCGCTTCGTGGCCCTGCACGAGGCCCTCGAGGAGCGCGGCCTGCAGTCCCCGTACGCGGCCCGGATCGCGATGCTGCAGGAGAGCGACCCGGAGGGCCACCGCCCGCCGGCCCCCCGGCACGAGACCACCACCAAGGTGCGCTGCCCGGACACGTTCGCGCTGCGGGACGAGGCGCTGCGCAGCCACCGGACCCAGGTGGCGCCGGACGGGATGTTCTTCGCCGTCTCCGCCGAGCTGCAGTCCCAGGTGTGGCCGTGGGAGGACTACGTCCTGGCGGAGTCCCGGGTGCCGACCGACCTGCCGGAGCACGACCTGTTCGCCGGGATCGTGGGCTGAGCGCCGGGATGACCACCGTGCTGAACGTGCTCGCCCTGCTGCCGGCGATGGCGCCCAACCCGATCGACGAGGGCACGCTGCGCCCCGGCCTGGACCCGAGCCAGGTGACCCCCGGGATGCTGGGGTTCCTCATGACGCTGCTGCTGGCCGTGGCCGTCATCTTCCTCGTGCGCGACTTCAACCGCCGCAACCGGCGGCTGCGCTACCGCGCGGAGTACGCCGAGCGCCGCGCCGCGGAGGAGCGGGCCGGCGGCCCCGCCGGGACCGACAGCGCCGGGACGGACGGCGCCGACGCCAGGACCGGCGCCGACGGCGACCGGGCCGGGGGAGGGCCGGCGGCGCGGGCCGAGGAGCCGGAGGGGCCCGCCCCGCGCGGCTGAGGCAAGAGCCCGGCCCCGCAGGCGCGGCCCCCGGGGCCCGCGGAGCCCGGTGAGCGGGTGGGCGGGGCGGAGCCGCTCAGCGGAGCATCGCGAGCATGATCGCCACGTAGTGCAGCACGAAGCCCAGCACCGTGAAGGCGTGGAAGACCTCGTGGAAGCTGAACACCTCGGGGAGCAGGCGCGGCCGCCGGGTGCCGTAGACCACGGCGCCGGTGATGTAGGCGATGCCGCCGGCGGCGGTCAGCGCGGCCGCCGGGGGGCTGATCTGCCAGAACTGCGGCAGGTAGAAGAGGGCCAGGCAGCCCATCACCACGTACAGCGGCGTGTACAGCCAGCGGGGCGCCAGGGTCCACAGCAGCCGGAAGAGCACCAGACCGGCGGCGCAGGACCAGATCACGACCAGCAGCAGCCGGGACTGCGGCGGGTCCAGCAGCGCGACCGCCAGCGGGGTGTAGGTGCCGGCGATCAGCAGCGCGATGTTCGAGTGGTCCATCCGGCGCAGGACCATGTGCAACCGACGGGGCCAGTAGGCGCGGTGGTAGATCGCCGACACGCCGAACAGCAGGATGCCCGTCACGCCGTACACGGCGCACGCGATCCGCAGCTCGGTGCTGGGCGCCAGCAGGATCGCCACGAGACCCAGGGCGACGACGACGGGCGTGAAACTCGCGTGGATCCAGCCCCGCCACGCGGGCTTGCGCTCCACGAGTCCCTCGATCCCGTGCTCGACCGCCTCCTCGACGCGGCCGGCGGCCCGGCGGGCGGCGCTGTGCGTGTGCTCCATCATGTTCCTCCCGGCGTGCTGTGCGTGAGTCCGTCCGGTCTCCCACCGGGTAGTTTAGGAGGCGTCGCCGAGAGCCGGCCGGGTCCGTGACCACCACCACGCCCGGCACCGTGGCCCCCACCACGTCCGGCCCGACCCCCGACACCGTGCGCGAGAACCCGGGAGGAAGCACAGATGCCCAAGCCACGGCCGCTCTACCGGTTCTACGAGCGCCGGCTCTCCGCCGAGCTCGATCCGCGGCGGCTGCCCAAGCACGTCGGCGTCCTCGTGGACGGCAACCGGCGGTGGGCCAAGCAGTTCGGCGCCTCGACCGCGGACGGGCACAAGGCGGGCGCTCAGAAGATCGTCGAGTTCCTCGGCTGGTGCCGGGAGCTGGACATCGAGGTGGTCACCCTCTACATCCTCTCGACCGAGAACCTCAAGCGCCCGGCCGCGGAGCTGGAACCCCTGCTCGAGATCATCTCCGATCTCATGGACACGCTCACCGAGACGGGCATCTGCCGGGTCCAGCCCGTCGGCGCCCTCGAGATGCTGCCGCCGCAGCTCGCGGCGTGCCTGGCCGACCTCACGGAGCGCACCGCGGGCAACGCCGGCCCGCACCTGAACATCGCGGTCGGCTACGGGGGCCGGCAGGAGATCGTGGACGCGGTGCGGGAGGTCCTCACCGATGCCCTCGACGCCGGCGCGGACGTCCGGGAGCTCGCGCAGAGCCTGTCCGTGGAGGACATCTCCCAGCACCTCTACACGCGCGGGCAGCCGGACCCGGACCTGCTGATCCGCACCTCGGGCGAGCAGCGGCTGTCCGGGTTCCTCATGTGGCAGTCCGCCTACAGCGAGTACTACTTCTGCGAGGCGCTGTGGCCGGACTTCCGGCGCGTCGACTTCCTGCGGGCGCTGCGGGACTACGCCTCGCGGCAGCGGCGCTTCGGCGGCTGAGCCCACCGGACCCCGCCCGTCGTCGTCCCGGACGCCGTCCCCGGTCGCGGCGCCGGGCACGTCCGGGGCGGTCGCTGGCAATTTGTGCGCCGTTCACCGTTTCTGCTCGCGCGGCGGGTCCGGTCCGCATACGTTGTCCTCAGGCGGACGGCGCTGACGCCGCCCGCCGGACCGAGGAGGAAGGGCCACCATGAGCATCTCCAAGAAGCAGGAGCGCATCACCGACATCTCCGCCCCCCTGGGCGCCGGGGTGCGCTCCTACGTGATCGACACCTCGGTGCTGCTGTCGGACCCCCGGGCGATCCTGCGCTTCGCCGAGCACCAGGTGGTGCTGCCCGTCATCGTCATCACCGAGCTGGAGGGCAAGCGGCACGACCCGGAGCTGGGCTACTTCGCCCGGCAGGCCCTGCGGCTGCTGGACGACCTGCGCGTGGAGCACGGCGGGCTCAACCGGCCCGTGCCCCTCGGGGACCAGGGCGGGAGCCTGGTGGTGGAGCTCAACCACGTCTCGGACACCGTCCTGCCGGTGAGCTTCCGGCTCAAGGACAACGACTCCCTGATCCTGGCGGTGGCGCTGAGCCTCGCCAACGAGGGCAAGGACGTGTGCATCGTCTCCAAGGACCTGCCCATGCGGGTCAAGGCCTCCGCCCTGGGCCTGGAGGCCGAGGAGTACCGGGCCGAGTGGGTCGGCTCCGACGTCGAGTGGTCCGGGACCGCGGCCCTCGAGGTCCCCGACGACGTGGTGGACCGGCTCTACGGCGGCGAGGCCGTCGTGGTCCCGGGCGCCGAGGGGCTGCCGGCCAACACGGGCCTGACCCTGCACTCCGTGCGCGGCAGCGCCCTGGCCCGGGTCCGCGCCGACGGCTCCGCCCGGGTGGTGCGCGGGGACCGGGACGTCTTCGGCGTGCACGGGCGCTCCGCCGAGCAGCGGCTCGCGATCGATCTCCTGCTGGACCCCGAGGTGGGCATCGTGTCGCTGGGCGGGCGCGCCGGCACCGGCAAGTCCGCCCTGGCCCTGTGCGCGGGCCTGGAGACGGTGATGGAGCGCCGGGAGCACCGCAAGGTCATGGTCTTCCGTCCCCTCTACGCCGTGGGCGGCCAGGAGCTCGGCTACCTGCCCGGCTCCGAGGAGGAGAAGATGAACCCGTGGGGCCAGGCGGTGTTCGACACCCTCGGGGCGCTGGTCTCGCAGGAGGTCGTCGAGGAGGTGCTCGACCGGGGCATGCTCGAGGTGCTGCCCCTGACGCACATCCGCGGCCGGTCCCTGCACGACGCCTTCGTGATCGTGGACGAGGCGCAGTCCCTCGAGAAGAACGTGCTGCTCACCGTGCTGTCCCGGATCGGGCAGAACTCCAAGGTGGTCATGACCCACGACGTCGCCCAGCGCGACAACCTCCGGGTCGGCCGCCACGACGGCGTGACCGCCGTGGTCGAGGCGCTCAAGGGCCACCCGCTCTTCGGCCACGTCACGCTGACCCGTTCGGAGCGCTCACCGATCGCCGCCCTGGTCACGGAGGTCCTGGGCGACCTGGACAGCTGAGCCGGGGGCCTCAGGGGCCGACGGGCCAGGGCAGGTGCCTGCTCACGTCCGTGAGGTCCAGGGGCACCGAGCGGAAGAGGTCGTCGATGAAGTACTCGTCCACGGCCTCGATCCGCAGGTCGTGGCCCGTGCCGGCCAGCGGGCCCTCGAGCACCTCGGAGCGGACGCAGACGGCCGTCCGCTCGTCCAGGAGCACCCGGGTGCGGGCCGGGGCCAGGGGGTGCCCCGGCGTCGTCGGGGTGTAGGCGTGGCCGGGGACCACCACGGCGCCGCGCACGGGCCGCCCGTGGTGGGTGCCGGTGCGGACGTCCTCGACCGTGCAGGGCCGCCGCTCCGGCAGGTAGGGCGGCACGGGGGCGTCCCCGGCCAGCTCGACGGGGTCGAGGATGGCCTGCCAGCGGCCGCCGCCGAAGACGGGGTCCCCGTAGGCCGCCTCGGGCCTGCGCTCGACGAGCCCGGAGTCCGTGAACACCGGGGCCACCAGCTGCGGCGCGAGCAGCCACGAGGCCGAGGTCGAGGCGACGTAGAAGTCGTCGCGCGACTGCTCCCGCGTGGTGGCCGTGTAGAGGGGGGTGCCGTCCAGGGCCTCGACGCGCAGGCCGTCCGGGCGGCGGACCCAGGCCCGGACGGGCCGGCGGGGCGCGGCGTCCGCGGGTGCCGGCCAGGACAGCACGAACCGCAGGGTGTCCCAGCGCCACGGGGAGGAGCGGCTGAGCGCGCAGAACTCGTCCTGATCGGTGGGCGCGGGGACGGGGGAGCGGTGCATGACCCCAGTCTAGGGAGGGCCCCTCGCGTCCACAGGCGCCCCGTCCCGGCCGGGGCCGGGGCTACGATGCCCGGTGTGGGCACCATCCTGACCGAGCAGTTCACCCGCGGGGACGCCGCCGGGTGGGCCGCCGGGGCGCTCGCACTGCTCGGCACCGCCGTGCTCGTGGTCGCGTGCGCGTGGCTGTGGCGCACCGACGTGCGGGAGCACCGGCTGCCCGGCCGCGTGGTGCGCCCGCTGTACCCCGTGTGCGGGGTGCTGCTGGGCGGGGCGGCGGTGGTGGCCGGCGAGCCGGTCCGGCTGCTGTGGATGCTGTGGGGCCTGGTGGTCGTGGGCGGGCTCTACGTCCTGCTCCGCATGCTCCACCCGGCCGGGATGGGCATGGGCGACGTCCGGCTCTCCGGTCTGCTCGGCATGTGCCTGGGCTTCGTCTCCGTCTGGCACGCCGTGCTGGGGGCGGCGGCCGGGTTCGTGCTCGGCGGTCTGGCCGGGGCGGTGCTCGTGGTGCTCGGCCGGGTCGACGCCCGCTCCCGGGTGGCGTTCGGTCCCGCCATGATCACCGGGGCCCTCGGGGTCCTCCTGCTGCTGTGACGCGCGCCGGCCTGTCAGAATGGGCCGGACCCCACCCCGAGACGCCGCACGAGGAGCCCGCATGCCCACCCCCGAGTTCGTCCTGTCCCTGCGGCAGAAGATCGGCCACGACCTCCTGTGGCTGCCCGCCGTCACCGCCGTGGTGCTGCGCGAGGACGGCCGGGTGCTGCTGGCCCGGCGCAGCGACAACGGCAACTGGGGACTGGTGAGCGGGATCGTGGAGCCCGGCGAGGAGCCGGCGGTCACGGCGGTGCGCGAGTGCCTGGAGGAGACCGGCGTCGTCGCCGTCGTGGAGGAGCTCGTGGCGGTCAGGGCGGGGGAGCCCGTGCAGTACCCCAACGGGGACCGCTGCCAGTTCCTGGACCACACCTTCCGCTGCCGCTGGGTCTCCGGCGAGGCCCGCGTCAACGACGACGAGTCGCTCGAGGTCGGCTGGTACTCCATGGACGAGCTCCCGCCGATGCCGACCCACCAGCTCGAGCGCCTGCGGGCCGCGCGGGCGCACAGCGGCCCGCCCCGCTTCGTGGTCTGAGCCCCCGGATGCCGCGAGGGGTCGCGAACTGAGCCCGGACACAGCGAGGGGTCGCGTCCGGAGGGAATGTCGCAGCATTTCCGTCCGGACGCGACCCCTCGGTGCGCCGGGAGCGCAGGGTCAGGTGTTGGGGCCCGTCATGGTGGTGACGTCCAGCGCCCGGTCCAGCTGCTCCTCGGTGAGCTGGCCGTTCTCGACGTAGCCGAGGGCGATGGTCGCCTCGCGCACCGTCATCTTGTTCGCCACGGAGTGCTTGGCGATCTTCGCGGCGGCCTCGTAGCCGATGGCCTTGTTCAGCGGGGTCACGATGGACGGGGACGCCTCGGCGAGGAAGCGGCAGCGCTCCGTGTTCGCCTCGAGCCCGTCGATCATCTTCTCCGCCATCACGCGCGAGGAGTTCGCGAGCAGCCGGATGGACTCCAGCAGGGCCGAGGCCATGACCGGGATGCCCACGTTGAGCTCGAACGCCCCGTTGGTGGAGGACAGCGAGACGGTGGTGTCGTTGCCGATCACCTGCGCGCAGACCTGGATCGTGGACTCGCAGATCACCGGGTTGACCTTGCCGGGCATGATCGAGGAGCCGGGCTGGAGGTCGGGGATGAGGATCTCGCCGAGGCCGGTGTTGGGGCCGGAGCCCATCCAGCGCAGGTCGTTGTTGATCTTCATGTAGCTGTAGGCGACGTTGCGCAGCTGCCCGGAGGCCTCGACCAGGCCGTCCCGGTTGGCCTGGGCCTCGAAGTGGTTGCGGGCCTCGGTGATCGGCAGCCCGGTCTCCTCGGCGAGCAGCTCGATGACGCGGGCGGAGAAGCCGGCGGGGGTGTTGATGCCGGTGCCCACGGCGGTGCCGCCCAGCGGGACCTCGGCCACCCGCGGCAGCGAGGACTCGACCCGCTCGATGCCGTAGCGGACCTGCGCGGCGTAGCCGCCGAACTCCTGGCCCAGGGTGACGGGGGTCGCGTCCATGAGGTGGGTGCGGCCGGACTTCACGACGTCCTGGAACTCCGCGGCCTTCCGCTCGAGCGACTCGGCGAGCTGCGTCATGGCCGGGACCAGGTCGTTGATCAGCGCGCCCGTGACGGCGACGTGCACGGAGGTCGGGAAGACGTCGTTGGAGGACTGGGAGGCGTTGACGTGGTCGTTGGGGTGGACCTCGACGTCCGTGCCCTCGAGCGCCTGGTTGGCGAGGGTCGCCAGCACCTCGTTGGTGTTCATGTTGGAGGACGTGCCGGAGCCGGTCTGGAAGACGTCGATCGGGAAGTGCTCGTCGTAGGCGCCGGTGGCGACCTTGTCCGCGGCGTCCGCGATGGCGCGGGCGCGCTCGTCGTCGAGCACCCCCAGCTCCGCGTTCGCCTTGGCGGCGGCCTTCTTGATCTGTGCCAGCGCGACGATGTGCTGGGGCTCGAGGGGCTTGCCCGAGATGGGGAAGTTCTCGACCGCACGCTGGGTCTGAGCGCGGTACAGGGCGTTCGCGGGAACGCGGACCTCGCCCATGGTGTCGTGCTCGATGCGGTACTCGGTGGTCTCTGCGGTGGTATCAGCCATGGCGCCAGTCTAGGACAGCGCCGGGTGACGCCCGGCACGGCGACCCGGGGTGACGGCCGCCGTGCCGGGCGCCCGGTTCAGCGGCCCGGAAGCCAGGTGCCGTGCCCGTGGACGAGCTCCGCCTCGCCGTCCTCCAGGTGGTAGAAGACGCCGACCACCGCGACCTCGCCGTTGGAGACCGCGTCCGCGATCACCCGGGACTGCTCCATGAGGCGGGAGGCCGTCTGCTTGGTGTGCTCCACGACCGCCGCGTTGACGTCCTGGTGGCCGTGGCGCTGGGTCTCGAGCACGGAGGGCATGATCCGCTCGATGAGGTCCCGCTGGAAGCCGCGGGGCATCTGCCCGGAGCCGGCGACGCTGTGCGCGGCGGTCACGGCCCCGCACGAGTCGTGGCCGAGGACCATGATCAGCGGCGTGCCGAGGTTCGCGACCGAGTACTCGATCGAGCCGAGCACGGCGTCGTCGATGACCTGCCCGGCGGTGCGCACCACGAACGCGTCGCCCAGGCCGAGGTCGAAGATGATCTCGGCGGCCAGCCGCGAGTCCGAGCAGCCGAAGATCACGGCGAACGGGTTCTGCCCGCCGGCCACGGACTGCCGCCGGGAGGCGTCCTGGTTGGGGTGCATGGACTCGCCCGCCACGAAGCGGGCGTTGCCCTCGCGCAGACGCTGCCAGGCGGCGGCCGGGGTGCGGGGCGAGGTGTCGTCGGGGCGGGTGTCCGGGGTCATGGCATCTCCGTGGTTCGCGGGGCAGGGGCGTCGGTGAGGTCCTCGGCGACGGCGGCGGCCAGCCGGTCCAGCTCGGCGCCGGACGCGTCGCCCTTGAGCACGACGGTGGAGCCGTTGACCTCACCGGTGTACACGGTCAGCGCGTCCTGGTTCCGGGACTCCTCCCGGACGTGGACGTCCCACGGCACGCCGCCCACGTCGACCGTCGCGGTGGCGGGGACGGCCTCGGCCTGCTGGGCCAGCCACGTGGGGTTGGCCATGGACGTCTGCACCAGGCCGATGAAGCTGCCCTGCGGGGTGGCCCAGCCGATCTCCCAGAAGGGCACTCCCTCGGCGGCGCCGCCGTTCCACCGGGCGTAGTTGGCGGTCCAGTCCTCGCCCGGCTCCGGCACGACCGGGGTGAAGGGCGCCTCGTCCGCGACGAAGTCCGCCTCCTGGGCGACGTCGACGTCGGGGCGGTACGGCTGGGCGTCGGGGCGGGGCTGGAGCCACACGAACGGCAGGACCAGCAGGAGGAGGACCGCCATGGAGATGATCATCCCCTGCACCGGGGCGTTGAGCCGCCGGGCCTGCTTCTCCGTGATCTGCGGGAGCGGCTGCTCCGGGGCCTCGGCGGCCTCGGAGCCCGGCGCGGTGCCGGGGCCCGCGGCCGCGGGGTGCTCTGCCGAGGGGTGCTCTGCGGGACGGTCGGGGGTCGAGGAGCTCACCCGTCCATTGTGCCCTGTCCGCCGGCCCCTGTCCGCCGCGCCCGCCCGCCCTCCGTCCGCCGCCCCCCGCTCCCTCCGCGCCGGACCCGCCCGGACGCACCCGGCCGCAATGTGGCCCAGGTCGCGGTCCGCGGAGGCGTGGGCGATATGCTGGGCGGGACGTGGACCGCGCCCGCGGCCGAGCCCGGCCCGGGGGTCCCGAAGAACGTGAACTCGAAGGTGAGGAACAACGTGGCCGAAGAATCCACCGGAACGATCCCCGCGCGCACCAACAACGTGGCCGACCGCAACCTGGCGATGGAGCTGGTGCGGACCACCGAGGCGGCGGCGATCGCCGGCGGCCAGTGGGTCGGCGCCGGCGACAAGAACGCCGCGGACGGGGCGGCGGTCGACGCCATGCGGTCCCTGCTCTCCACCGTGCACTTCAACGGCACCGTGGTCATCGGCGAGGGCGAGAAGGACGAGGCCCCGATGCTCTTCAACGGGGAGCAGGTGGGTGACGGCTCCGGGCCGGCCTCCGACGTCGCCGTGGACCCGATCGACGGCACCCGCCTCACCGCGCTGGGCATGAACAACGCCCTGGCCGTCATCGCGGTGGCCGACGGCGGGTCGATGTTCGACCCCTCCGCCGTCTTCTACATGGACAAGCTCGTGGTGGGCCCGGAGGCCGCGGACTTCGTGGACCTGCGCCTGCCCGTCAAGCAGAACCTGCACCTCGTGGCCAGGGCCAAGGGCGTCAACATCAACCAGCTCACCGTGTGCGTGCTGGACCGCCCTCGCCACCAGCAGCTCGTCGACGAGATCCGCGCCACCGGCGCCCGCACCCGGATGATCCTCGACGGGGACGTGGCCGGCGCGATCGCGGCCTGCCGCGAGGGCACCGGCGTGGACGTCATGATGGGCATCGGCGGCACCCCGGAGGGCATCGTCACCGCGTGCGCCGTCAAGGCCACCGGCGGCATCATCCAGGGCCGGCTCGCCCCGGTCGACGACGACGAGCGCCAGAAGGCCCTCGACGCCGGACTGGACCTGGACGCGGTGCTGACCACCGACGACCTCGTCACCTCGGACAACTGCTTCTTCTCCGCCACGGGCATCACCGACGGGGACCTGCTGCGCGGCGTGCGCTACCGCGGCCGCCGCATCACCACCCAGTCCATCGTGATGCGCTCCCGCTCCGGGACCGTGCGGATGGTCGAGGCCGAGCACCTGGCCTCCAAGTGGGAGAAGTACGCGCGCCACTGAGCCTGACGCTGAGCCTGACACCGGGCCGTCGCCGGGCCCGGCCGGCACGGCCGTGACAGGACCCCCGCACCGACCTCCGGTGCGGGGGTCCTCCCGTCCCCGTCGCACCGTGTCCGGCCCCTCTCCCAGCCCCTCCCGGCCCTAGACTGGAGGCCGAACTGCGGGCGCCGACCGCGGTCCCCCAGCCGGGGCGGAGCGCCCGGGTGACGAGGAGGATCCCCACGTGAGCACCACGGTCAGCCCCTGTCCCAACCGCAAGACCTGGGACGCCACCGTCCGGGTGACCGGCGGGCACCCGCAGCAGCTGTGGGGCATCGGCGAGGCCCAGGTCTCCGCCGAGGGCCCCGGTCTCCGGGTCGACCGCGTCATGGTCCACGACGCCGAGCAGCGCACCGTGGGCTACGCGCAGCTCTACCTGCGCTCCGAGGCTGAGCGCGTGGTCGCCGGGACCGTGCACTGCCACGTCCACCGGCCCGAGGACCTGCCCGTGGTCGCCGCCGCCCTCGCCGACTGGGCCCGGGAGGAGCACTCGGCCGTCCTGCTGCGCTTCCAGGCCGACACCCTGCGCGCGCCCGGCACCCCGGAGGCGCTGGAGGCCGCCGGGTTCACCAGGCCCGCCGCGGGCGCCGGGCCGGAGGAGCCCCGGCGGCTGGAGGTGGTGCTCGGGGAGACCGAGCGGGACCTCTCGCGGCGGCTCTCGGAGGCCACCCTGGACCGCTGCCGCACGGCACTGCGCACCCCGGGCGTGACGGTGCGGGAGGTCACGGCGGGCAGCCGGGTCCTCGCGAACATCGGGCTGCGGACCCGGCTCATCACCCAGCTGCTGGAGGACCTGGGCGAGGACTCGCTGCTGCTCGTGGCCACCGAGGCCGCGGAGGACGGCCGCGAGGCCGCCCTGGGCTACCTGTGGTTCGTGCACACGCGCGGTCTGGCGATGATCTACCGGCTCGGCTTCACCCGCCGGGGCCGGGACCTGGGCGTGGACGACGCCCTGCTGCTGACCGGGATCGTCGAGCTGCAGAAGCGGCGCGTGCAGCGACTCGACGGCGGCGACCCGGACGAGACGGAGGTGCCGCTCGTGGTCCGCGAGCTGGCGGCGACGGAGCGCCCGGTGCTGGGCCCCTGGGAGAAGGCCCTGGGCCGTGGCCCGGCGGGGGAGTTCTCGGAGGACGTCGCCGAGGCCGCCGCCGAGGCCTCGGGGACCGCGGTCGCCGCGGAGCTGGGCCTGGGCGAACCGGCCCCGGCGTGGTCCCCCGACCTCGGGGAGCCGGACGACGTGCCCGAGGACGACGACGGCGCGTCCCGTCCCGTCCGGGGGCGTGCCCGGCGGGCCCGGGACCTCACCCGCCGCGTGGTCGGCGAGAGCATCTCCGCCCTCCGGGACGCGGCGGGGCGCTGAGACCGGGCGCTCAGGACTCCCGGCGGCGCATCCCGGCGACGGACTCCCGGAGCCGGCCGGTCAGGCCCGGGAGGCTCTTGCGGACCGAGACGGCGGCCTCCCGGGCGGCGCGCACACCGGTGTACGCGGCGTACTTCCCGCGGCTCAGCGGCAGGTCCCAGGTCCCGGGATAGGACTCCGGGCGGCCGCCGAAGGACTTCTTGAACTTCGTGAAGCCGTGCCACGGGTGGTCCGGGCCGGCGTCCTCGGGCGCGGTGCCGAAGAGGTCGAAACGGCTCAGGCCCTTCTGCTTGGCGTCCAGGACCATCCGCACGACCAGGGGGATCCCCGCCGAGAGCCTGCGGTGCTCGAAGTCCATCGCGGCGTGGGCATAGGTGCGGGTGTCGTCGGAGTCGTAGACGAGGGAGGCGCCGATGGGCTCCCCGTCCAACCGGGCCACGTAGAGGGCCGCCGCGCCCACGGGCATGAGGCTGCGGGCGGCCTCGCGCAGATAGGCGTCCTGCTGCCGGGCGAAGTCCTTGCGCTCGGCCGTGGCCTCGAGGAAGCCCAGCAGCACGTCGACGTCCTCGGGGTCGGCCGAGGTCGTGAAGGTCACGCCCTTCTTGGCGATGTTGCGGTGCAGGTTGCGGTTGGTGGACTTCATGTCCTTGAGGATCGCGTCCTCGTCCTGGATGAGGTCGATGACCTGGGTGTGCCCCGGCTGCACCTGCCGGGGGGCGGGGCGCAGCCCGCGCCGGCGCAACGACGCCTCGGGCGTCTCGAGCCCGTCCGTCACCGCGGCGTCGACGGGCTCCACCCGCACGAACCAGCAGCGCTCGGACCGGGCGGTGCGGGCGAGGTCGTCGAGCGCGGCTTCGAAGGCCTGCGGGGTCCGGGCCTCGGGGCCGTAGGGGCAGTAGAGGTAGCGGCCCGTCCGGCCGCCCTCGAGGATCGCGAGGTAGCGCCATCCGTCCCCGGAGGCCTGGAACACCTTGTGCCCCAGGTTCCGCTGGAATCCGGCCCATGCGTTCGACTGCAGTATGTTCGCCACGCCCCCACTGTACCGGGGCGTCGGAGCGCCGCCGGCGCCCCGCGGTCCGGGCCGGTCAGGGCACCGAGCAGGTGCCGTTGGGCGTGAGCTCCTGCGTCCCCACGAGGGGCTTCGCCGCCGCGAGGGGGGCGGCCATCGCGATCCCGGAGCCCACCGGGGTGCCGGCCGGCAGGGCCTCCGCGTCCCGCGCGCCGCGGTCCGTGGCCTCTTCGAGCACCCGGTCGAGGTCCTCGTGCAGCAGGTCGAAGTCCGGGTAGGTGGGGAAGGACGGGTCGTAGTACGGCGGGCCGGCGGCGTACTGCACGAGCTCGTGCTCCTTGGCCTTCAGCGCCACGTCCACGAACGAGCCGATCTGGCTCTGCGGGATGTCGGTCTCGACGACCTGTGTGCCCGAGTTCGCGAGGTCCTCGAACCGGGTCAGCACGTTGACGGGGTTGAGCTGCTTGAGCATCGCGGCCTGCACGCAGCGCTGGCGCGCCTGGCGGTCGTAGTCCGTGGCCCCCTCGCGGGACCGGGCGTACCAGAGGGCGTGGTAGCCGTCCAGGCGCTGGACGCCAGGCTCGATGTACCCGAAGATCTCGTTCGGCAGGCCCGTCACCAGGTCGGTGCCGCCGCCGATCGGGACGCGCCCGCCGACGTCGATGGTGATCCCGCCGAGGGCGTCGACGAGCTGCTCGAAACCGTTCATCTCGACGATCGCGTAGGCCTGGACCTCGATGCCGAGGACGCCCGAGGCGGCGTCCTTCATGGCCTCGGCGCCGGGGTCCGCGGCGTCCGGGTAGAGCTCGGCGTGGTTGTTCGTGACGTCGGTGTAGAGGGCGTTGAGGATGCACTCGTCGCCGCAGTCGAAGCCCTCCGGATAGACGTCGGCCAGCGGCGAGTCTGAAGGGAAGGGCGCGTTCTGCAGGTTGCGCGGCAGGGAGACGGTCACGGTCCGCCCGGAGTCGGCGTCCACGCTGAGCACCGTCATCGAGTCGGGGCGGCGGCCCGAGCGGTCCTCCCCGGAGTCGGTGCCCATGAGCAGGATGTTGTACCGCCCGTCCGCGGGCCGGAAGGGCAGCCCGCCCCCGAAGACGTCCGAGACCGCACCGCGCGTCACGGACAGCAGGTAGGCGGACCAGGCCAGTCCGCCGGAGGTGACGAGCATGAGCGCCACGGTGGCCGCGGCCACCGCGCGGCGGGTCCGCTGCACGAGGAGGCCGGGCCGGATGAGCCGGAGGGTGTCGAAGAAGAGCAGCGCCCATCCCACCGCCAGGGCCACGAGCCCGGCGATCAGGAGCAGGGACGTGAACGAGTTCGTCAGGAACCAGACCAGGGGAGTGCGCCACAGCACCAGGGACAGGAGCGCCAGCGCCGCCGCGGCCCAGACCACCACGTCGACCTTGAGGACCGCCCGGCCGACGGCCCGCCGGCCCGCGACGAGCTGCGCGCTGCCGGGGACCACGAGCGTGGACAGCAGCAGCGTCCACGCGCGCCGGGCCCGGGTGCCGTCCCCGGCGTGCTGCGGGTGGCGCAGCGGATCCGTGAGCCGGGGCGGGCTCGCCGCGTCGTCGTCGACGCCCCGCACGGCCGTCACGGCGTCGGGCGGGAGGTCCCGGGACCGGGAGCCCTCGGCGGACGGGTCGTGGGGCGGGCGGGGATCGTGCTCAGCGCGGGGGGTGTGGCTGTTCACGGGCAGCTCCGGCGGGGAAGGGCGGGCAGGGGGAAGGACGGGAGGGCGGGAGCGCGGGCGCCCGGGTCAGCCGTCGAGGCGGGTGCGCAGGGCGGCGCCCTTGGCGTGGGCGGTCTCCCGGAGCTCGTCGGCGAAGCGCAGGAGCTGCCGGCGCAGGGCCTCGGCCTGCGGGCCCGCGCCGGCGGCGAGGATCCGGGCGGCCAGCAGCCCGGCGTTGCGCGCCCCGCCGATGGACACGGTGGCCACCGGGACGCCGGCGGGCATCTGCACGATCGACAGCAGCGAGTCCATGCCGTCGAGGGTCTTCAGGGGGACGGGGACGCCGATCACGGGAAGGGGCGTCACCGAGGCGAGCATCCCCGGCAGGTGGGCGGCGCCGCCGGCCCCGGCGATGATCACCCGCAGCCCCCGCTCGTGCGCCCGCTGACCGTACTCGATCATCTCGGTGGGCATCCGGTGGGCGGAGACGACGTCGGCCTCGTACGCGATCCCGAACTCCTCGAGGGCGGTGGCGGCGGCCTCCATCACGGGCCAGTCGGAGTCCGAGCCCATCACGACGCCCACGACGGGCTGCTGCTTCTCGTTCACTGGTGCTCCTGGGCTGCTCGGCGGGTGGGGGCCGCCATCGCGGTCCGGTCTGGGGCTACGCTATCCGTCCCGGCTGGACGGGCCGTGGGAGGCACGCGGGTCAGGCCTGCCCGTCGCGCAGCACAGCGGCCACGCGGGTGGCCCGCCGGCGCAGCTCCGGGATCTCGTCCGCGGTGCCGGTGAGGTTGACGTGGCCGATCTTGCGCCCGGGCCGCACGGCCTTGCCGTAGTTGTGGATCTTGGCGCGGGGCTCTGCGCCCATGGCCGCCCGGTAGGCGCCGAAGAGGTCCTGGTTC
Source organism: Kocuria sp. UCD-OTCP (assembly GCF_000349605.1). Classification (NCBI taxonomy): domain Bacteria; kingdom Bacillati; phylum Actinomycetota; class Actinomycetes; order Micrococcales; family Micrococcaceae; genus Kocuria; species Kocuria sp. UCD-OTCP. The sequence goes on along the minus strand of NZ_AOSQ01000007.1, from coordinate 109,685 downwards.
GCCCCGCCCAGGTAGTTCTTCATCACCGCGGACCCGCCGATCAGCCCGGTGTCCCCGAGCGGGAGGTCCAGCACGGCGCGCAGGTGCTGCTCGAACTGGCTGGTCACGGATCCGTCCATGGTCCAGTGCCCGGAGTTGTGCGGGCGCATGGCGAGCTCGTTGACCAGGAACCCGGTACCGCGGCCGGGGGTCTCGAAGAGCTCCACGGCCATCACGCCGGTCACGCCCAGCTCGGTGGCCAGCGTCCGGGCGGCGTCCGCGGCCGCGGCCGCGACCTCGGGGCGCAGCTGCGGGGCGGGCGCGAGCACCTCGTCGCAGACGCCGTCCACCTGGATGGACTCCACCACCGGCCACGCCCGCACCTCGCCGGAGGGGGTCCGGGCCACGAGCGCGGAGAGCTCGCGGGAGAACCCGACCTTCTCCTCCGCCAGCAGGGGCCCGTCCGTACGGGCGAACCACTGCGCCGGCTCGGCGCCGCGGGCGTCCTCGGCGGTGCCGAGCACCATGACGCCCTTGCCGTCGTAGCCGCCGCGCGGGGTCTTGAGCACCACCGGCCAGCCCGTGCGCTCCCCGAAGGCGATCAGCTCCTCGACGTCGGCGACCGCCTCCCACCGCGGGTTCGGCAGCCCGAGGCGCTCCACGGCCGCGCGCATCCACAGCTTGTCCTGGGCGTGCACCAGCGCGTCCGGGCCCGGGCGGACGTCCACGCCCTCGGCGAGCAGGGTCTGCAGGTGCTCGGTGGGCACGTGCTCGTGGTCGAAGGTCAGCACGTCGACGCCCGCGGCGAACCGGCGCAGCACGTCGAGGTCGGTGTAGTCGCCCACGGGGGCGGTGGGCACGGCGGCGACCGCCGAGACGTCGGGGCCCTCGGCGAGCACGCGCAGCTCGATCCCCAGGGCGGTGGCGGAGGGCGCCATCATGCGGGCGAGCTGCCCGCCTCCGACGACGCCGACGACAGGGGCGGTCACAGAAGAATTCACCCGACCAGGGTATCCCGGTCCGCCGGGACCGCTCGGCGGGCCGGGATGCCCTGCCTCCGGGGCCGCCCGCCGCCTGGTCTCCGGCGTCGTGCTCCCGCCTCGGCCCCGGCACCTGCCCGGCACGGGCCCCGCGACGGCCAGGGGACTGTGCTGTAACTCTCCGGTGCCGTGCAGGAGGGGCGGGGTAGGATGTGCCGAGGTCCGCCCCGGGCGCTCGTCCGTGGGCGTCGACCGCCGCGCCGGCCGGCGCCCACCGCCTCACCACCTGGGAGACCTGAAGCCGCGTGAACCGCCTCGTCGACCGTTTCGATGCCCTGTGGCACCTCTTCGTCAAGGAACTCATGAAGTTCGGCGTCGTGGGCGCCCTCGCGTTCGTGATCAACGCGTCGCTCACCTGGATCCTGATGCACACGGTGTTCGAGGACGGCCACCTCAAGGCGAAGTTCGTGGCGACGGCCGTGGCCATCGTCTTCGCGTGGGTCGCCAACCGGCTGTGGACCTTCCGGCACAAGCGCCAGTCGGACAAGCGCCGCGAGCTGGTCCAGTTCCTCGTGGCCAACGGCATCGGCATGGCCATCGAGCTCGGCTGCCTCGGCTTCAGCTACTACGTGCTGGGTCTCACCAGCGCCTACGCGTCCTTCGTGTCCGGCACGATCATCGGGACCATCCTCGGCACCGTCTTCCGGTACTTCGCCTACCGCTTCTGGGTGTTCACCGAGGAGCTCGACGAGGACCCCAACTTCGCGGACACCGCGGCCCTCGAGATCGCCCTGATCACGGGTCACCAGCCCGCGGAGGGCGCCGAGCACCCCCACCGCGCGCACCAGCACCCCCACCGGGAGGGCGCCCGGCACCGCGCGGGGAGTGCGGCGGCCCCCGGCTCGGACACCCACGAGAGCCACGAGAGCCACGGGAGCACGGAGGCGGCGGAGGGGCGCTGAGCCGTTCCGCTCAGAACGCGACGGCGTTCTCGGCCGTCAGCACGGACCGCCAGCCGTCGTCGGCCGCGTCCGCCGGACGGTCCGTGACGACCGCGGCCCGGCCCCCGGCCAGCACGGCCAGCACGCGCAGCAGGAACTCGGCGTCCATCCGCCGGCCCGGCACGTGCACGGCCGACGCCGTTCCCCACACGTCCTCCCGCCCGGCCGCGAGCTCGCCCGCGGCCGGCATCAGCCGGTCGTGCGGCAGGAAGCCGTCGTCGGTGCCCGCGGCCCGGAGCGCGGCACCGTCCGGCGCCGGCTCCTCGAGGCCGTCGTAGACGTCCGCGTGGGAGCGGACCTCGGCGCAGTAGTCGAGGACGTCCCCGTCCGGCAGCTCGCCGCGGTGGCCGAGCGAGAGCGCCGGCCGGTCCAGGACCACGGCCCGCGCCCCGGCGGGCACCCGGTCCAGCAGCGGGGGCGTCGCCCCCTGCGGGTCGACGAGGCCCACCACGGCCCGGTCCCCGGGCTCCGCCGCGTCCTCGCGGGGATCGACCACGCGCACCGCGGCCCCCATGGTCCACGAGCCGAGGACGGCCGCGAGACTGCGCCAGTGCACCTCGTCGCCGACGGCCACGACGTCGCCCGCCTCGAGGTCGAGCTCGTCCACCCACAGGTTCGCGGTCTTGGCCACCCAGTTGTCGAGGACCCGCCCCGAGAGCTCCACGCGCTCGCCGTCCCGGCCGTACCAGATCAGGGCCGGGCGGCTGCTGCTGCGCAGCTTGTCCACCAAGCGGGGGACAGATCGGGGGGTCGGGGTGTCCATGGTTCCTCCTCGTGGCTGCCGTGCCCGCGGCGGCGGTTCGGCATATGCGTAGAGTCGCATTCTTCGCCCTCTGCGGCATTCCTGTCGAAAATCGGGCCGTGACGTGGAAAAACGTCTACTCCCAAAGACATTCTTCCCGGATATCGTGGCATGGGCGGTCACCCGGGACGGGTTGACTCCGTACTAGTTACACACGTGTAATTGGGAAGTCCGGCAGACGATCAGCAAGGATACGTTCTCCGGGATGCACAGGGTCGGCGACCCCCGTACTGCGCCGCACCCGAGCAATCGTGTCGGATGGAAGGAAAGTCATGGGAGAGGCCGCACGACAGCAGGTCGTGGAATCCAGCCCCCTCGAGGCCCGTCGGCTGAGCATGCGCTCGGTGCCAGAGGACTGGTTCGTCGATCCCGTCGACCCCCGGGCCGCCGAGCGGCACGTCCGCCGGGCGGCCGGGAGCATGGAGGACCAGGCCACGGCCTACCTCCGGGCCCACGAGGCCGTCCAGAACCTCTCCGGCGCCGGCGCGGCACCCGCTCTCGACCTGCTCGATGCACCGGCGGCCGACGAGGGCTCCGACTGGAGCGCCGTGGCCGGGCTGTACGCCGTGGACGAGGACGAGGGCGAGCTCGCGTGGCAGACCGACGCACTGTGCGCCCAGACCGACCCGGAGGCCTTCTTCCCCGAGAAGGGCGGGTCCACGCGTGACGCCAAGCGCGTGTGCGAGGCCTGCCCCGTGCAGGCGGAGTGCCTCGACTACGCGATGAGCAAGGACGAGAAGTTCGGCATCTGGGGCGGGCTCTCCGAGCGCGAGCGCCGCCGCCTGCGCCGTCTCGCCCGCTGAGGTAGTTTCGGGCCATGAGCTCCTCCGGCAGTCCCACCCGCCTCTGCTCCCGCCAGACCTGCAGGCGGGACGCCGTCACGACCCTGACCTACGTGTACTCGGACTCGACCGCCGTGGTCGGCCCGATCGCCGGACACGCGGAGCCCCACGCCTACGACCTGTGCGCCGTGCACGCCGACCGGCTCACGGTGCCCCGGGGCTGGCGCGTGGTCCGGCTGGAGCCGCCGGAGGCGCGGGCCCGGCGCGAGGACATCGGCGCCGTGGCGGAGGCGGTCCGGGAGGGCGAGCCCCCGGCGACCGTCCGCGACCGCCCGCGGACGGTGCTGCGCGACGTCTCCCTGCCGCGACCCTCCTCCCCGGCATCCCCGGCATCCCCGGCACCGCACGCGCCGCGTCCTGAGAGCCCCCGCACGACCCCCCGGACCGGTGGCCGGGCGGGTGCCCCGGAGCGTGCCGCACCGGGCGGCCCGACGACGGCCCCGCAGCGCCCCTCGGTGCCCGCCCCGGAGAACCCCCGGGCTGCCGGCGCGGAGGACCCCCGGGGCCCCGCCACCGGCATCTCCCGCCCGGCCGTGCCCGAGCGCGCTCCGCGGCCGGCCCCCGAACCGGCCCCCGAGGTGCCGTGGAACGACGTCCCGGTGCCCGCGGCCCTGCACCGGGCGCACCTGCGCCGGCCCGCCGTGCCCGGGGGCTCCGCCCGGCCCGAGGCCTGAACCGCGCGTCCCCGGCCGGTTCCGCACCGTGCCCGTGCTCCGCCCCTAGGATGAGCCGCAGACCGCACCTGTCCGGTGCGGAAGGCTCTTCCCCCCGGAGCACCAGGAGTCCCCCCATGACTGTCCCTGCAACGACGCAGCCGGCTCACGAACTCCACACCGAGTTCCACACCGGTCTCCGCACCGAGACCCGCCACGAGAGCCGGCCGGCGCGGCACCACGAGGCACCGGCCGACCGCCGCCCCGCCCCCTGGGCGATGCCGGTGCCCGAGCCGGAGCCGGTGCCCCCCCGTGGCGGTCGCCCTGGCGCCCGGTCTGCTCGAGCTCCTGCGGTGCCCCCTCACGGGCGGGACGCTGATCCCCGTGGACGCCGACCGGCTGATGAGCGACCGCCCGTTCCGGGACGGCGTGCACCCGGTCTATCCGATCGCCCACGGCATCGCCTGCCTGACCCCCGGGTGATGACGCACCGGCCACGTCGCCGGGGGTCACGAAGGCGTTAACATTCGTGACCGAGGGGCGGCGGGTGCGGTCCTGCGCGGCCGGCGGACCTATCGTGGGAAGCAGTTCCCCAGCGTTCCCCCCACCCCCCAGACGCCCGAGGTGCCGCTTCCCATGCCCCTGTCCTCCTGCCCGGTTCCCGCGCCCCCCTCCCCGCGAGCGCTGCCGGCCCCCCGGCGCCTGGTCGCACTGGGGGCCGTGACGGTCCTGCTCGCCACCGGCTGCGCCCAGGCCTCCGGGGCCCCCGCGGCAGAGCAGGCCGCCACCGCCCCGACGGCCACTGCCCCGGCCACGCCGTCCCCGAGCGGGCCGGCCACGGCCGCACCGGCCGAGGTCACCGTCGCCCCCGCGGACGCGGCGGTCGAGCACAACCCCGTGGAACCGGTCGTGGTGCGCGCCGACGGGGGCGAGCTGACCGACGTCGTGCTGGTGCCCGCCGCCGGCGGGGATCCGGTGCCCGGGGAGCTCTCCGCCGACGGCCGCACCTGGACCAGCACCGCGGTCCTGGCCTTCGACACCCCCTACGTCGTGCACTGGAGCGCCGCGTCCGGGACGGAGCCGACCACGGGCACCAGCACGTTCACGACCGTCCTCGCGGCGAACGAGGTCGACGCGCGCCTCAACGTGGCCGAGGGCGGGGTCTACGGCACCGGTCAGGTCCTGGAGTTCACCTTCTCCGAGCCCGTCGTGCACAAGGAGCAGGTCGAGGAGGCCGTCACCGTGGACGGCGGCGGCGACCGGGCGGGCGCCTTCCGGTGGTACTCGGACACGATGCTGCGCTACCGCCCCGCCGAGAAGTGGGCGCCGCGCTCGGAGATCACGGTCTCCCTGGACCTCCTCGGACTCGACGTGGGCCACGGCATGGTGGGCAACCACGACCTGCGCCGGAGCTTCTCGACCGGCGCCGAGCACTACGCCCGGGTGGACAACGAGACCAAGACGCTGACCGCCTGGGTGGACGGCGAGGTCGCGGGGACGTTCCCCGTGACCCTGGGCAATCCGGACTGGCCCTCGACCACCGGGCAGAAGGTCATCATGGAGCAGGCCCCGACGTACCTGTTCAAGGCCTCCTCGCTGGAACTGGAGCCGGGGGACCCGCACTGGTACGACACGTTCTGGGCCTCCAACGTGTCCCGGCTGACCGCCAGCGGCGAGTTCGTGCACCAGGCGCTGCCCTCCGCGCTGCCCGTCCTGGGGATCGCCAACGTCTCCCACGGATGCGTGGGCATGCCGCCCGAGGGCGCGAAGTTCATCCACGACGTGTTCCGGCCCGGGGACGTCGTGGAGGTCGTGGGCACCGGCTACCCGCAGGCCGATCCCGACGACGGGTACGGCGACTGGAACATCCCGCTCGAGCACTACGCGGACGAGGAGTGGAAGGGCGACTGGTGAGCCCCCGCCGGTGAGCCCCCGCTGGTGAGGGAGGGGGCCGGCGGTGGGTAGGATCGGGACCGGCCGGAGCGGACCCGCCCGCCCCGGACCACCGACCCCCTCCGACCGAAGGACCCGCCCGTGGCCACCCCCAGCAACGACAAGGCGCCCTGGCAGCAGGCAGACCCGCCCGCGGACGACCGGCAGCGCGAGGAGCCCGTGTGGACGGGCCTGCTCCCCGCCGTCGTCCCCGCGGAGAGCGCGTCCGAGGACGCGCACGACGACGACCGCCCCGGTGGGCGCGGCGGGAGCCGCGGCGCCGGGACGGGCCGCACGGGGGGCGGCGCCCGCGCCGTCGGGGCCGACGAAGCCGCGGGGGACGAGGACCCGGACGCGGAGGCGCGCCGCCGGTCCGCGCTGCGCCGGGACGCGCTGGCGGACGAGCCGCGGCTGCCGCGGCTGCAGCAGGTCCTCCTGGCGCTCGTGCTCCCGCTCGCGCTGCTCGCCGCGGCCGTGCGAGTGGTGGCCACGCCGCTGTTCCTGTGGGCGGAGTACCACCGCCCGGGCTTCCCGGCGGACTCCTACGGCTTCTCCACCGAGGAGCGGATGGTCTTCGGCTCCTACGGGCTGGACTACGTCATGAACTGGGCCCCGGCCGGGTTCCTCGGCGGGCTGCAGGACGCGGACGGCGCCCCGCTGTTCCTGGGCTCCGAGGTCGCGCACATGACCGACGTGAAGATCGTGCTGCAGGCCGCGCTCGCGGTGGTCGCGGTCCTCGCGCTGCTCGGCCTCGTCTCGTGCCTGTACCTGCGGGCGAAGGCCCCGGGGGCCGCCTCCGGCGCCCTGTTCTTCGGCTCGTGGTTGACCGTGGCGCTGCTGGTGGCGCTGGCCGTCGCCGCGGTGCTCGGCTGGCAGCAGTTCTTCGCGCTGTTCCACTCCCTGTTCTTCGCGGACGGGTCCTGGACCTTCCGGGCCTCGGACACCCTCATCCGGCTGTACCCCACCCAGTTCTGGATGGACGCCGCGATCGCTGTGGCCGGCCTCGCCCTCCTGGGGGCGCTCGCGGTCATGGCCGCCACCTGGCCCACGGCCTTCCGCCGGCACCGGGCCCTCGACCGGGTGCGCCGGCGGCAGGAGCTCAAGCGGCGGCTGGCCGGTCGCTGAGCCGGCGGGTCAGATCCAGGCGGTGAACCACATCCGCTCCCGCCACTGGGCGTACTCGACGGTCTCCGCGTACCAGACGGGGGCGAAGTGCGCGCTGAGCAGGAGCACCGCGGCCGTGAACACCCCCACCACCGCGAGACCCGCGCGCCGGCGCCGCACGGTGTCCCCGGGACGGCCCAGGACCAGGCCGAGCATGCCGGCGAGCATGAGCATCAGGGCCGGCTGCACGGGCAGCGCGTAGAAGTAGTACATGGTGCGCTCGGGGTACAGGAACCAGGGCAGGTACCCGGCGGCGAACACACCGGTCAGCGCCCCGAAGCGCCAGTCCCGCCGCACGGCCCACAGCCACGCGGCCACGAGCACGGCGGCGATCGCCGTCCACCACAGGAGCGGGTTGCCGATGTTGAGGATCGCCTGCGAGCAGTGCTCCACCGCGCACCCGGACCTGCCCCGCTCCGGGTCCTCGTAGAAGTAGGAGGTGGGCCGGCCCAGGGTCAGCCACAGCCACGGCAGCGCCTCGTAGGCGTGCTCGGTGCCCAGGCCGCTGTGGAAGCCGTAGGCGGAGGAGTGGTAGGCCCACAGCGAGCGCAGGGGCGCGGGCAGCCACTGGGGGCCCTCGCCCGGGTGCTGCTGCGCCCAGGTGCGGTCGTAGGCGTCCGTCGAGGCGAACCAGCCCGCCCAGGTGGACACGTAGACCACCAGGCCCGTCCCGACGACGGCGACGAACGCGGGCACGCCGTCCTTGAGCACCCCGGCGGGCAGCCAGCGCCGCACCCCGGCCACCCGGCGGGCGTTGAGGTCCCACAGCACCGTGAGCACGCCCAGCCCGGCCACCAGGAACAGGGCGCTCCACTTCACGCCCACCGCGAGCCCGCAGGCCGCGCCCGCCGCGATCCGCCACCAGCGCACGCCCAGCCACGGCCCCCACTCCAGGCGGCGCCGCAGCTCCGCCTCCGGGACGTCGCGGCCCGGGGCCACCCCCAGCCGGGCGACCAGGCGGCGGCGCCCGTGCTCCCGGTCCAGCAGGAGCAGGACGAACGCGAGCAGCACGAAGAACATCAGGAACATGTCCAGCATCGCGAGCCGGGACTGCACCAGGTGCAGCCCGTCCACCGCGGTGAACAGCCCCGCGAGCGTGGCCACCGTGACCGAGCGGAAGAGCAGCCACCCGGCGGCGCACACCAGTGCGATGGACAGCGTCCCGACCAGGGCCGCGGAGAAGCGCCAGCCCAGCGGGTCCTCGGCGCCGAAGAGCCACATGCCGAACGCGATGAGCCACTTCCCGGCCGGCGGGTGCACCACGTAGGAGGGGGTGGCCAGGGCCTCCGGCGGGGTGCCGGCCACGAACAGCTCGTCTGCGCCCTCCGGCCACTGCCGCTCGTAGCCGTGCAGCAGCAGCGAGTAGGAGTCCTTCACGTAGTAGGTCTCGTCGAAGACGATCGCGTCCGGGTGGGAGAGCCGGTGGAAGCGCAGCAGCCCGCCGAGCAGGACCACCAGCAGCGGCCCCAGCCACGCGAACCGGGCCACCGCCGCGGGGGCCGGCAGCAGCCGCTCCCGCAGGGCGGCGGGGGCCAGGGACCGGCGCAGGGTGCCCACCGGTGCCGCCGGCCGAGGCTCCGGCGCCAGGACTGGGGCGCGCACCGAGGAACTCACGGTGTCATCGTAGGGGACGCGTCCCGGCGCCCGCTGAGCCGCGGAGGAGGCCCGCGGGGCGCGCCGTAGAGTGGACCCGTGCACACGGAACCCCACGACGACACTCCTGCCGACGCCCCCACCGACGCCGCCGACGCCCGGAACGGCGCCTCCGACGGCGCCGCCGCGGGTCCCGGGCAGGTGGTCCTGGCGGGCACTCCGATCGGCAACCTCGGGGACGCGCCGCCCCGGCTGCGGGCGGCCCTCGAGACCGCGGACGTGCTCGCCGTGGAGGACACCCGGCGGCTGCGCCGGCTCACCGCCGGGCTCGGGGTCACCACGCGCGGCCGGGTGCTCACCCACCACGAGCACAACGAGGCCGGACGGGTCGCCGAGCTGCTCGACGCCGTCCGGTCGGGAAGCACCGTGCTGGTCCTCTCCGACGCCGGGATGCCCACCGTCTCCGACCCCGGCTACCGGCTCGCGGAGGCCGCGGCCGCCGAGGGCCTGACCGTGACCGCGATCCCCGGCCCCTCGGCGGTGCTCATGGCACTGGCCGTGTCCGGCCTGCCCACGGACCGGTTCACGTTCGAGGGCTTCCTGCCGCGGAAGTCCTCGGAGCGTGCCGCTCGGCTGGCGGAGCTCGACGGCGAGCGGCGCACCATGGTCTTCTACGAGGCCCCGCACCGGCTCGAGGTCATGCTCGCCGCGCTGCGGGACGCGTTCGGCCCGGGCCGCCGGGCGGTCGTCGCCCGGGAGCTCACCAAGCTGCACGAGGAGGTCGTGCGGGGCTCGCTCACCGAGCTCGTGGACTGGTGCGGGCAGGGGCAGGTGCGCGGGGAGATCGCCGTCGTCGTCGCCGGTGCCCCCGCCCCCGAGGCCGCGCGACCCGAGGACCTCGTGGCCGAGGTGGAGGCGCTCGTGGCCGCCGGGACCCGGCTCAAGGACGCCGCCGGCCGCGTGGCCGAGCGCACGGGCGTGGGCAAGCGGCAGCTCTACGAGACGGTGCTGGCGGCCCGCAAGGCATAGGGGCGGTCCGGCCCGGGCGTCGCCTCACAGGCTCGCCGCGCCCCGGTGAGGCCGAGTTGACCCCCGGGAGCGGACGGGGACACGGTGCGGAAACACGGCCCGGCCAGACTGGGACGTGCCGGGAGCGGGGCACGTGCCGCGCGGGACCCGGCATCCTCCTGTCCGTCCAGCAACGGAGCCATGCCATGTCCTATGTGATGCCCGCCGACTTCGTCACGAAGATGATCGACGCCGGAGCGGCGAAGGTCGCCATGTCCACCCGCGACACCCTGATCCGTGCGTTCATGGCCGGTGCGATCCTCGCGCTCGCCGCGGCCTTCGCCGTCACCGTCACCGTGCGGACGGGCGAGCCGCTGCTCGGGGCCGTGCTGTTCCCGGTCGGGTTCTGCCTGCTGTACCTGCTGGGCTTCGACCTCCTGACCGGCGTGTTCACCCTCGTGCCGCTCGCGCTCATCGACAGGCGTCCAGGCGTCACCGTCCGCTCGATGCTGCGCAACTGGGGCCTGGTGTTCGCCGGCAACTTCGCCGGGGCGTTCGTCGTGGCCGTGCTGATGGCGATCATCTTCACCTACGGCTTCTCCCTGCCCCCGGACGAGGTCGGCCGCCAGATCGGCGAGATCGGCGAGGGCCGGACCGTCGGCTACGCCGAGTTCGGCGCCGCCGGGATGCTGACGCTGTTCGTCCGCGCCGTCCTGTGCAACTGGATGGTCTCCACCGGGGTGGTCGCCGCGATGATGTCCACCAGCGTCTCCGGCAAGGTGATCGCGATGTGGATGCCCATCATGCTGTTCTTCTACATGGGGTTCGAGCACTCGATCGTCAACATGTTCCTGTTCCCCTCCGGTCTGCTCCTCGGCGGCGGCTTCTCGGTCATGGACTACCTCGTGTGGAACGAGATCCCCACCGTGCTCGGCAACCTGGTGGGCGGGCTGACCTTCGTGGGGCTCACCCTCTACGCCACCCACGCCCGCACCGGGGCGCCCCGCATCCGGCCGGCGGCGCAGGAGGACCGCGTCCCGGTCGCGTGAGCGCCGGATCCGGCCGACCCGCCCCCACCAGCTCGCCGACTCCCGAGGAGCCCCGCATGACCCCGATCCTGACCAAGTCCGACGCCGCCGACCTCGTGGTCGCCGCCCGGGTGCGCCGCGGCCTGTCCTGGCGCGAGATCGCCGACGAGATCCGCGCCCCGCACGTCTGGACGACCGCCGCGCTGCTGGGCCAGCACCCGATGACCCCGGAGCAGGCCCGGCAGGTGTGCGACCTGCTGGGCCTGGACGGGACGGTCACCGAGAGCCTGCAGCAGCAGCCGTCCCGCGGCAGCGACCCGGCGCGGATGACGGACCCCACGGTCTACCGCTTCGTCGAGGCTCTCTCCGTGTACGGGCCGGCCCTGAAGGAGCTCATCCACGAGGAGTTCGGCGACGGGATCATGAGCGCCATCAACTTCCGGGTCGACGTCTCCCGCCGGCCCGACCCGGACGGCGACCGCGTGGTGGTCACCTTCGACGGGAAGTTCCTCGACTACAAGTGGTGACGCCCCGCCCCTGACCCCGTGGCCCGCCGAGTCCCCCCGGTGCTCGCAGTTCCCCCGGATCGATCCGGGGGAACTGCGAGCACCGGGGGGACTCGGCGTTCGGGCCGCTCAGCGGCGGGGCGTCGCCGAGCGGGTCGTCACCGAGCGGGGGAGCCACCGGGCGCGCCGTGCGCCGGGGCCGCCGCGCTCGGCGAGACCCGTCCGCAGCGCCGTGACGTCCTCCGGGCCGGCCTCGGGGGTCCATTCCGCGGTGCCCGGCGCGTAGAGGGCCCGCTCCACGTCCCGGCCGAGCCGCCCCAGCGCCGGCGCGGCGGCCGGGACCACGGCGCCGAGCCGGTCCACGTAGGCCCGGGGCGTCTCCGCGGCGGCGCGGCCCAGCCCGTGGTCGACACCCAGGTCCTCGACCTCCGCCCACCCCGCCAGGGCCCGATCGGCCGCCGGCGCCTGCGCGTCGCCCAGCACCCGCATCCGGCGCCGGCGCCGCCGGGACCGGAGGAGCCGGGGGAGGGCGGCCAGCAGGGCGAGCAGCGCGGCGGTCAGGATCCCGGCCAGCCAGGGCAGCCACCCGGCCGGTCCGGCGTCGTCGTCGGCCTCCGGCGCGGCGGGGGCCTCCGGGGTGGGCACGGCGGTCGGCTCGGCGGAGGGGGCGTCCTCGTCGGGGCTGTCCGCCGTGCTCGCCGGGGTGGGGGCGTCGGTCGGGGCGCCGGTGGGCTCCGCGGTGCCCTCGCCCTCCTGCGACTGCCCGTCCCCGTCCTGCGGCCCCTCGGCGGCGTAGCCGGGGAGGTCGCCGGTGCCGGGGGTCGGCTCGAAGCGCACCCACCCGGAGCCCTCGAACCACAGCTCCGGCCACGCGTGCGCGTCGCGGGGCAGGACCGTGAAGGCGCCCGCCTCCGCCGCGTCCCCGAACGGCTCGTCGGCGTCCGCCGACCCGTCCGGGGCGGCGCCGGTGGCTGGGAGGTAGCCGACCGCCACGCGGGCGGGGATGCCGAGCTCCCGGGCCATGACGGCCATCGCCGGGGCGAAGTGCCCGGCGTAGCCCGTGCGCACGGCCAGGAACTCCTCGAGCGAGGCCATGCCGCCGGCGTCGTAGTCCTGCGCGAGCGGGGCGTCCACGTCGTAGCGGAACTCGTCCGAGCGCAGCCACTCCTGCAGGGCCAGGGCCTGGTCGAAGGCGGTGGGGGCGTCCCCCGCCCGCTCCCGGGCCGCGTCCCGGAGGGCGGCCGGGGTCTCGCCCGGCAGTTCGCGGAACGGGGCGAGCTCCGGGGAGTCCGGCGCGGCGGGGGCCTCGCGCAGCCGCGCGGACGTGGGCTCGGGCACGATCGAGCGGACCTCGTAGGCGGTGCCTTCCGGCGGGACCTGCTCCCCGTGCACGGTGAGGTCGAGCGGGCTCCAGGCCCAGCCGCCGTCCTCGAGCCCCGCCACGTCCACGGGCGCCCACGGCAGCGGAAGCCAGCGCTCGGACCAGTCCCGCAGCTCCACGGCGGTGCTGCGCTCGGGGCCCCCGCCCACGGGGTGCAGCGGGGTGGGCCCGAGGTCGTCGAGCTCGGGGTCCAGCCCGGTGGTGTCCGGGAACCACTCCGCCCCGGAGAAGTCGGAGAGCGTGAGGACCCGCAGCAGCTCCGGCTCGTCCGTGCTCGTCGTGTACTCGAGGCGCGGCAGCTGCTGCGCGGAGCGCAGGCCCTGCCCCACGGCCCGCAGCGGGCCCACCCCGGAGGCGCGCTCGCCGGCGAGACCGCTGCCCTGGGGGAACGCGCCGTTGACGAAGCCGGGGACCAGGCCCGGGACCAGCAGCGTCACCGCGAGCACACCGGCGCCCACCACGAGGGCCCGCGGCCAGCTGCCCGGCGCCGCGGCGGTGCGGGGCTCGCGGACCGCGCCGAAGCGCCGTCCGCCGCCGAGCAGGACCAGGGCCGCGAGCACCGCGGCCGCCGTCCCGGCCGCGCCCACGCTCCCGGGCAGCACCAGGGCGGGCACCACCAGCAGCGCCAGCACGCCGAGCGCGCTGACCCCCGGCAGCCGCAGCGCCACGAGCACCGTGTCCACGAACAGGGTCACGAGACCGGTGGCGAGGGCGGCGACGAACGCGAGCGCCGCGCCCCCCGGGTACGGGGCCGGCCGCTCCGCGACGATCCCGGCCGCCTCCCGCCACAGCTCCGCGCCGAGGGACAGGCTCCCGGGGGTGGGCACGAGGCCGAGCAGCGCGGGCTCGCGCAGGAACAGCAGCGTGAGCACGAGCGTCAGGGCGCCGGCGCCGAACAGGGGCGCCAGCAGGCCCGGCAGCCGCAGCACGCGGGACGTCGTGGTCGCCACGACCACGGCGAGGGCCGCGAGCAGCGCGCCGGGGACCCAGCCCGCGCCGTCGAGCACCCCGGCCGGCGCCACGAGGGACAGCCCGACCGCCACGAGGACCGTGCCGGCCAGGCCCAGCACGGCGCGCACCGGGCGGCGGCCCGTCCCGGCGTCCTCCGGCGGTCCGGCGTCCTCCGGCGGGCGGGCGGGCGCAGGGGCGCGGACGGCGGCGCTCACCGGACGGCCCCGGCCGCGCGGGCCCCGGAGCCCAGCTGCGCCCACGCGTCCTCGGGCGCGGCGGACGCCGGCACGACGACGACTGACCAGCCCGCCGCCTCGAGCACCCCCGCCCCGTCCGGGACGTGGTCGGGGGAGGAGGTTACCAGCACGGCGCTGCCCGCTGCTGCCCGCTGCGTGCCGCCCAGGACCCGCTCGGCGGCCGCCGCGGAGAGGTCCCCCGAGACCAGCAGCACGGGGTGGACCAGGCCGTCGCGGTCGAACCGCTCGGCCAGCGCGTCCTCCGCGGTCCCGCCGGGCCCCGTCTCCCGGGGTGCGGGCTCGGGGCGGACCCGCGCGAGCCCGTGCCGGGCGTCCTCGGCGCCGTCGTCGGTGACGGCGGTGGCGCGGGTGCGGGCGGGAGCGTCGTCGTCGTCCTCGCCGCCGCGGGGGAGCGGGCGGCCGAAGGTGTCGAGGGCGTGCAGGGCGGTCTCGCGCTGGGTGAGGTGCTCGAGCACGGCGGCGGTGAAGGACACGGCCCACTCGAACTCGGCGGTGCTGGGGAGCACACCGGCCCACAGGCGCTCCCCGGGCCAGGAGGTCTCGTCGCGGTCCAGGACCAGGGTGAGGCGGCGGGTGCTGCGGGGGTCCTCCTGGCGGACCATCAGCCGGCCGTGCTTCGCGGAGGCGGCCCAGTGCACCCGGCGCATCGGGTCGCCGTGCCGGTACTCGCGGGTGGTGACGTTGTCCGGGCCCGGCTGCGGCTGCGCGGTCCGGGACGGGTCGGTGCCGGACTCCCGCAGCCGGTCGGCGCTGATCTCCGGCAGCTCCACGGCGTCCGGCGCCACGTGCAGGGACGTGCGCTCGGAGGCGTCGAGCAGCTCGGCGGCGAGGCCGAACGGGTCGGCCACCCGCACGGTGGCCGGCCCCAGGGCGTACACGCCCCGGCGGCGGGGGCGCACGGTGTAGGCGGCGGGCTCCCCGCCGGCCTCCACGACCAGCTCGCGGTCCCCGCCCAGCGGCTCCGGGACCGTCTCGTGCACGGCGACCGCCCCGGTGACCGTCCCGCCGCGCCGGGTCCGGTGCCGCACGCGCAGCCGGACCACCGCGGAGTCCCCGGCCGTCACCAGCGCCGGGTCCACGCCGCGCTTGAGCAGCACCCTGGGCTTCACCACGTACAGGGACAGGGCCGCGAACAGGGGGGCGCCGCCGAGGAACAGGGCCAGCGCCAGCACGTCCTTGCGGCCCAGCCAGGTGGCCAGCAGCAGGCACAGGGCGCCGGCCCCCAGGAAGGCCCAGCCGCGCCCCGTGAACCGGGCGCGGGAGTCCACGGGCTGCTCCGCCCGCTCGCCCTCCGCCGTGCGCCCCGGCGCCGGCCGGCGCCTCATCGGGTCCGGGGGGTGTGCTCGGCCGGGACCCGCACCTCGTCCAGCACCGCCCGCACCAGCTCCTCCGCGGAGTCGGTGCCGGCGCGCCGGTCCAGGATCAGGCGGTGGGCGAGCACCGGCACCGCGACCGCCCGCACGTCGTCGGGCAGCACGTACTCGCGCCCGCTCAGGGCGGCCTCCGCGCGGGCTGCGGCCTGCAGCTGGAGCAGCGCCCGCGGGCTGGCGCCCAGCCGGATCTGCGGGTGCGAGCGCGTGGCCTGGCCCAGCGCCACGATGTAGGCGCGCACCGCGTCCGAGACGTGGATGCCGCGCACGTGCGCCACCAGGCGGGCCGCGTCCTCGAGGGAGACCACCGGCTGCAGGCCCTCCAGCGGGGAGCCGCCGCCGTGGTCGGTGAGCATCGTCATCTCCGCCGCGGTGTCCGGGTAGCCCATCGAGATCCGGGCCGTGAACCGGTCTCGCTGCGCCTCCGGCAGCGGGAACGTGCCGTCCATTTCCACAGGGTTCTGCGTGGCCACCACCATGAACGGGGTCGACAGCCGGTAGGTCGTGCCGTCCGCCGTGACCTGTCCCTCCGCCATGCACTCGAGCAGCGCGGACTGCGTCTTGGCCGAGGCCCGGTTGATCTCGTCCCCGATCACCACGTTGGCGAACACCGGGCCGGGCTTGAACTCGAACTCGCGCCGGGCCTGGTCGTACACCGACACGCCCGTGATGTCCGTGGGCAGCAGGTCCGGGGTGAACTGCACGCGCGAGACCGTCCCGCCGATCGCGGTGGCCAGCGTGCGCGCCAGCATGGTCTTGCCCACGCCCGGCACGTCCTCGACCAGCAGGTGCCCGCCGGCCAGCAGCACGCTCAGGGCCGTGCGCGCCGCCTCCGGCTTGCCGTCGATCACCGCGTTGATCCGGTCCAGGATCGCCTGCGTGTACTGGGGGAAGGACTCCATGGGCTCCTCGGCTTCCTGCTCGCGTCTGCAGCTCCCAGTATGTCTGCCCGGGCCCAGCTCGTAGATTGGTCGGTGCCCGCGTGTTTCCCGCCCGCTGACCTGTCCGCTGTCCCGTCCCCATTTCCCGATCCGCTCCCCCGAGACCTCCTGAGGTGCCGCCCGTGACCGACCCCAACGCCACCCTCCTCGCCGCCTCCCTGTGGCCCGACCCCGCCGCCCGGCCCGCTCCCGCCCCGGGCGCGGCCCCCGCCGCCTACGAGCCCGAGCACTACGCCGTGCCCGAGGACGTCCCCGCGGGGGAGGGCACCCGGCGCCGTTCCGCCCAGGCCGACGACGGGCGCCGCCGCAACCTCTCCTACCCGCCCGCCCCGGAGCCGCTGCCGCACCCGGTGGCCGACAACCACACCCACCTCGACCTGCAGGACGGCCGGGTCCAGGTCTCGGTCCGGGACGCCGCGGACGCCGCCGCCCTCGCCGGGGTGGGCGGGCTCGTCCAGGTCGGCTGCGACGTCCCCTCCTCCCGCTTCGCCGTGGCCGCCGCCGAGGCCGACCCCCGGGTGCTGGCCGCCGTGGCGCTGCACCCCAACGAGGCGCCGAAGCTCGCGGCCGCCGGGACCCTCGACGAGGCGCTCGCCGCGATCCGTTCCCTGGGGGAGCACGAGCGGGTCCGGGCCTTCGGCGAGACCGGTCTCGACTACTACCGCACCGAGGGAGAGGGACGGGAGCACCAGAAGCGGTCCTTCCGGGAGCACATCCGCTTCGCCCAGGAGACCGGCAAGGCGCTGCAGATCCACGACCGGGACGCCCACGCCGACGTCGTCGCCGTCCTGCTGGAGGAGGGCGCCCCCGAGCGCACCGTGTTCCACTGCTTCTCCGGGGACGAGGAGCTCGCGCGCACCTGCAACGAGCACGGCTGGTACATGTCCTTCTCCGGGACCGTCACCTTCAAGAACAGCCACGACCTCAAGGCCGCGCTGCGCACCGCCCACCCCGAGCTGGTGCTCACCGAGACCGACGCCCCGTTCCTCACTCCCCACCCGTACCGGGGCCGGCCCAACGCCAGCTACGTGGTCAACTACACTGTGCGCGGCATGGCGGACATCCTCGAGCAGGAACTCGAGCCGCTGTGCGAGCGCCTCTGGGCGAACACCTTGGAGGTGTACGGCCCCTTCTGACCCGCGGCGCCCCCGTTTCCCCTCCCCGCCCCGCCGAGTCCCCACACCTTGGCCCCTTCACGCGGCGAGTCCCCAAAGTGCTCGCATTTCCCCAGAAACTCTCTGGGGAAATGCGAGCACTTTGGGGACTCGGCGGGCCAGTGGCGGGTACGCGGCGGGCCGGGAGGGATGGAGCCTGGGTCAGCGGGGCGTTGCCGTGCGGCGCAGTGCGGCCGAGATCCGGTCGACGGTCGCGGCCGGGGTACGGACGACGTCGTGCCAACCGACCCGGATGACGGTCCACCCGAGCTCTTGGATCTCGACCTCGCGCCGCCGTTCGTTGCGGATCACCGTGGCCGCGGAGTCGCTGTACTTGCTCTCGCCGTCGAACTCGAGCACCAGCCACTGCTCGGGCCACGCGAAGTCGGCCCGGTAGGTCCCCGTCCGGCCCACGATCACCCACTGCAGCTCCGGCGCCGGCAGGACGGACTCCGCCAGCATGAGGCGGGTAAGGGTCTCACCCACGGATTCAGAGCGCGTGTCCATGGCGGCGAGCACGCGCCGAGCTCTGCGCACGCCGCGTCGGCCGGCCCACTCCGGCAGTCGTTGCTCCAACCGGGCCCGCGTGAGACCGAAACAGTGCGCCTGGTCTGCCAGGACCACGGCGTCCGTGAAAGGCAGCAGGCGGGCGCAGTCCAGCAGAGTTCGTTCACCTGTGGTCGCGCGCAGCCCGCCGACAGTGACGATGTCGGACGCCGGCAGGGGCTCCTGGTGCCTCACGATGCCGGCGTATCCGTTGTGGGTTCCCTGCCCCGGCCGGGTGAGCGTGTGCAGACGGGCCGGGACGCGCCGAAGATCCAGGCCGTGCACCAGGGCCGCCGAGGCGAGACAGAAGATCGGCGGCACGGAGGCAGCCCGGCTGAGCGCCCGGTGCCGGAGCAGCGCCTGCTCCTCGGGTCTAAGTCGCAGATAGGCGTCCGACGCCGTGAAGTAGCCAGGGTGGACCCGGTGGAGATCTCCGTCGCGGAGGCGGCGCCGGATCCCTCGGCCGCTGAGGCCGGTGTCGTGCAGCTGGTGGAGGCTCATGGGCTCGGTCATGACTCCGTGATAGGTCCGGAGCCGGCCGGGCGGGCCGGTGCCGCCGCCCCCGGGAACAAGACAACGGACGGACCGCGCAGCAGGGAAATGGGGAGTGCGGATACGGTGCTCGCCGAGCCCCCACTGCGGTCGCATATCCCCAGAGGAATGGTGGGGATATGCGACCGCAGTGGGGGCTCGGCGGCGAGGGGGCCGGAATGTGTGGGCTCGGCGTCAGGAGGGGGCGAGGGGTGCCAGGGCACCGGGCCGATACGATGGGGCGGTGACAGAATCCACCGCGCCAGAGCCCGCCGCCCGCGCCCTGCTGGGGCCCGCGGAGATCCGGGCGCTCGCCGAGCAGCTCGGGATCCGGCCGACCAAGACGCTGGGGCAGAACTTCGTGATCGACCCCAACACGATCCGGCGGATCATCGCCGCCGCGCGGCTGGGGGAGCACGAGACGGTGCTCGAGGTGGGACCGGGCCTCGGCTCGCTGACCCTGGGGCTGCTGGACGCCGCCGAGCAGGTCGTGGCGGTGGAGATCGACCCCCCGCTGGCGGCGCAGCTGCCGCACACCGTGGAGCGGCTGCGCCCCGAGCGGGCCGGACGGCTGACCGTGCTCGAGCAGGACGCCATGCGCGTGCAGGAGCTGCCCGCCGAGCCGACCGCCCTGGTGGCGAACCTGCCCTACAACGTGGCCGTCCCGGTGCTGCTGCACCTGCTGGCCCGCTTCCCCTCGATCCGCCGCGGGCTGGTCATGGTGCAGGAGGAGGTCGCGGACCGGCTGGCCGCGGCGCCGGGCTCCAAGGTGTACGGGGTGCCGTCGGTCAAGGCCTCCTGGTACGCGGAGGTCACCAAGGCCGGGACGATCGGGAAGAACGTGTTCTGGCCGGCGCCGAAGATCGCCTCGGGGCTGGTGCGCTTCGTCCGCCGCGAGCAGCCGGTGGCGGACGTGGACCGGGAGCTGGTCTTCGCCGCGGTGGACGCCGCCTTTGCCCAGCGGCGCAAGACCCTGCGGGCCGCCCTCGCCGGCTGGGCGGGCTCCGCCGCGGCGGCCGGCGAGATCCTCGAGGCCGCCGGGATCGACCCCGGGGAGCGCGGGGAGAAGCTGGACGTCCACGAGTTCGCCCGGATCGCGCGGGCCGGCGCCGCCGCGGGCCTGACCGCCGGGGTGCGCGGGGCATGACCGCGGTGCTGCTCACGGAGCGCGCCGGCGCGCCCGGCAAGGTCAACCTGTTCTTCGCCGCGGGCCCGCCGCGCCCGGACGGCTACCACGACGTCGCGAGCTTGTACTGCGCGGTGAGCACGGGGGAGACCGTGACGGCCACGCTGACCCGGGGCACCGGCACCACCGTGGGCGTGGCGGCGGTCCCGGGCTCGCTCGTGGCCCAGCAGCTCGACCGCGGGACGTTCTCCCTGGACGCCGTGCCCACCGACGGGTCCAACCTGGCCGTCCGGGCCGCCGAGGCCGTGCTCGCCCGCTTCCCGCCCCTGGCGGGCGGGCTGCACCTGCAGCTCGACAAGGCCGTTCCCGTGGCCGGCGGCATGGGCGGGGGCTCCGCGGACGCCGCGGCGGCCCTGGTCGCCGTGAACCGGCTCGCCGCCCGCGTCTCGGGGGATTCCGCGCTCGACGACGACGCGCTGCTGGAGCTCGCGGCCGGTCTCGGCGCCGACGTGCCGTTCGCGCTGACGGGCGGGGCCGCGGTCGGCACCGGGACGGGATCCCGGCTGCGCCCGGTGGCGGTCGGGGCGGCGCTGCACCTGGTGCTGGTGGCGGCCGAGGCGGGCCTGTCGACGCCCGCCGTCTACGCGGAGCTGGACCGGCTGCGCGCGGATCAGGACGTCCCGGCGCCGCGGCTGCCGGGCGACCTCGAGGCGGTCCTGGGCGCCGGGGCGGCCGGTGAGCTGGCCCCGCTGCTGGCCAACGACCTGCAGGCCGCGGCCCTGTCCCTCGCGCCGCAGCTGGGGCCGGTGCTGGCCGCGGGCGCGGCCGCCGGCGCCCTGGCGAGCTTCGTGTCCGGGTCCGGGCCCACGGTGGCGCACCTGGTGGCGGACGCCGCCGCGGCCGAGGACCTCGCGGACGTGCTCAGGGGCCAGGGAGCGCCCGCTCTCGCGGTGCGGGCTCCCTGACCCCTGGCCTCCGGCCGCCGGCGCCTGGATCTGACCTGACCTCCCGGGTTCAGGCGGCGCCGGCGGACGATCAGCGGTGCTGCGGCGCGGCGTCCCGGGCCGGCGCGGCGTCCCGGGCCGGCGCGGCGTCCGTGCCCGGGCGCACCTGGCGCTGCACCACGAACGCGGGGACCACGGCGGCGCCGCGGCCGCTGAGCCGCTCGAAGCGCTCCTGGAACCGGCGCAGCCGGCCCCGGGGCTCCACGGCCAGCACCACGCCGTCCACCCGGTCGGTCAGGGCGGCGAGCTCGGCGGCACCCGCGCGGGGCGGGACCGTGGCCACGAGCAGCGAGGGCGTGGTGTCGTCCATGCCCAGCCAGTCGGTGTCGCCCAGCGGGCCCACGGCGTCCGTGAGGGTGCGGGTGTCCACGACCTCCACGGTGCCGCCCCACGAGGAGACGACGGCGTCCAGGGCCTGGACGACCACGGTGGCCTGTCCGGGCAGGGCCGAGTGCACGGCGATCCGGGAGCCGGGCCGCGGCACCGCGCGGTCCTCGTCCTGGGAGAGCCGGCGCAGCAGCTCGAGCGCGCCGTCCTCGTCGTCCACGGAGTTCAGCACCACGGCGGGCGAACCGGTCCCGTCGGCGAGCCGGTCGGGCCGGCGCACGCTGCGGTCGGCGCGCTCCCGGAACGCCCCGGCGAGGGCGCCGAGGACCAGGCCGCCGACCACGCCGCCGGCCACGAAGAGCGGGATGCCGGCCGAGGAGGGCTCCTGCGGCGGCGTGGCCTCGCTGATCACGCGGCCCGGCGTCGGGGCGATGAGGGCGAGGGCCGTGCGCTGCTCGCGCAGCTGCCGCAGGCTGGAGGAGTCGTCGTCGCTGCGCTCGAGACCGGCGATGGACTCGTCGATGCGCTTCAGCGTGTCGTCGGCGGTGGTCTGCACGTCCTCGCCGCGGTCGGCGAGGTAGGCGGTGGCCAGGGCGTTGGCGCGCTCGGCGGCCTGGTTCGGGTCGTCGCCGGTCACCGTCACGCGGAGCACCTGGGTGTCGTCCGGGGCGGTGGTCGAGAGCCGCTCGAGCAGGTCCTCGGCCAGCGCGGGGTCGGCCTCCTCGACGGGGACGTCCTGCAGCAGGGCGGCGGCCCGCAGGGTGATGCGCTGCGAGGCCATCGTGGCCATCTCCGTCTGCATCTCGACCTCCTCGAAACCGGAGTCGCCGGTGAGCGGGTTCACCGCGCTCGGCGTGACGGTCATCGAGGCGGTCGCCTGGTAGGTCGGCGGCCACAGGAGGCCCGCCACGAGGGCGGCGGCCAGCACGACGAGCCAGGTGCTGAGGATCGTGGGCCACCGGTGCAGGACGCGGCGCCACGCGGGCGTCGGGTCCGCCGGCTCCGGCCGGTTCGGCCGGGCCCGGACGGTGTCGTCCCGGGTTCGGCGCCGTTCGGCGCCGATGGTGTTCAGAGTCTCACTCATGTGGATTTCCCCCCTGGTGGATCGCGGGTCGTCTCGGATGGAGCAGCCGCGCCCGGCGTCCGCCCCCCGGCGGATCGCCGACCCCGGCCCCGGGAAGCGCTGCCGGGTCCAGCCCGGCCGGCCACGTCCTGATTCCGATGTCGATCGATTGAAATGTTACAGATGCAAACTCATCGGGACCACAGCAGGACCCGGTGATCCCGTGGTCTCTTCGGGCCACACGCCTCGGCGTCCGTCCCCCGGACGGCGGCGCGGCCCCGGAGCACGAGGACCGCCCCGGCGCCGGCCACGAGCAGGCCGGTCAGCGCGAGGTGGACGAGCAGGCCGGTGGTGGTGGTGCCGAGCAGGGCGCGGACGGCCAGCCCGCCCCCGCCCGTGAGCACGGCCGCGGCCGCGGCGATGGCGCCCACCACGGACCAGCGCGGGGCGATGCCGAGCAGCCGCACGGACTGGAACAGGGCCAGCCCCGTGTCGGTGAGCACCGACGCCGCCCACGCCGTGGCGGCTCCCACGAGGCCCCACTGCGGGATCAGCCACAGGTTCAGGGCCACGGCCACGGCCAGGGCCGCGGACTTGTTCATCAGCTGCCACCGGCTGCGCCCGGCCATCAGCAGCAGGGACTGCACGCCGCCGGCCGAGACGGCCAGGAGCATGGCGGTGGCGATGACGAGCATCGCGGGGTAGCCGGACTCGAAGCCCTCGCCGAAGAAGGACAGGACCACCGGCCCGAACAGCAGCAGGGTGAGGTAGAAGGGCCAGGCGCCGGCCACGAGCACGGCGGTGGTGCGGGTGAACACGGAGCGGGCGGTGGCGAGGTCGTCGACCGCCAGCGCCGCGCTGATGGACGGCCCGGTGACCATGCGCGCGGTGTGGTCGAGCATGGCGCCCACCCGGATGCACCGGTTGACCACGCCGTAGACGCCCGCCGCGGCGGGGCCCAGGAACGCGGCCACGAGCAGCACGTCGAGCCACTCGAGCAGCGCCTCGACCACCGCGGTCACGCCGCGGGCGGAGGAGAAGGACCAGAACGCCCGCCGCTGCTGGTCCGGCTCCGGCGGGGGAGCGGCCCCGGGCCGGTCGCGCAGGTCCCGGAGACAGCGGCGCAGCAGCAGGAGGGCGAGCACGGCGACCACGGCGACCGGTGCCGTCCACGCCGCCGTGAGGGCGAGCAGCCCGCCGCCGGCGACGACGACGGCGAGGACGCCGAGCACCCGCAGCGAGGGCAGCACCACGTTCTGCAGGAAGGAGAAGGTCGGCACCCGGTGCAGCCCGCGCAGGGCGCCGAAGGCGAGGTTGAGCACGGCGCCCAGCACGAGGAAGGGCGCCGCGAGCAGCACGGCGGGGCCCACGCCGTCGGGCAGGGCCCCGGGCACGGCCGTGAGCACGGCCGCGGTGGCGGCGACGCCCGCGGCGAGCACGAGCACCGGCCGGGCCGCGATCCGCAGCACCCCGGGCACCGCGGCGCCCTGGCCCCGGGCGGTGAGGGCGGGGACCGCCCGCACCAGCCCGGTGTCGGCGCCGAAGGTGGACAGGGTGGTGGCGATCGCCAGCACGGCCACCACCTGGAAGAACTGACCGGCCGCCGCCGCGCCCGAGGCGTTGGAGACCACCAGCGTGGCGGCGAAGGCGAGGCCCGCGCCGGTGACCACGAAGGCGAAGGTCAGCGAGCCCGAGCGCGCCAGCGGCTGCGCGCTCACAGCCCCTCCCCGTAGCGCCGGGAGCGCAGCAGCACGGCCAGGCTCAGGCTGATCAGGATGAACTGCACCGCGTCGAGGCCGTAGTAGGTGAAGAACAGGCACGCGGCCACGGGCGCGGAGTGCACGAGCAGCCCGGTGGTGGTGCGGACCTTCAGCGTCAGCAGCGTGGTCCCGTGCAGGTAGGCCACGAACAGGCCCAGGCCCACGAGCCCGTAGCAGAACATGAGGGTCCAGACGTAGCCCTGAGTGCCCATCTCGATGCCGACGGTCTCGTCGTACAGCGGCGCCCCGTAGCCGAGCAACGGGGAGTCCAGGGTGGCCAGGAACGTGTCCCGGTACAGGTCGGAGCGGGTGCCCGTGCTGTCGCTGTACTCCTGGCGGCCCAGGATCCGTTCCACGGCGCCGCTGGCCACGAGCCACCCGCCGACGGCGGCCGTGCCGGCGACCCCGGCCAGGGCCACCCCGATCCGGCCCCGCAGGACCATCCGGACCATGACGTAGCCCAGCGCCACCGCGATGCCGAGGAACATGCCCCGGTTGGTGGTCGCCACGGCCGGGGCGAGCGAGGCCACCAGCCCGGCCACGATCAGCAGGTGCCGGGCGCGGAAGCGGACGGTGGTGAGGTAGGCGAGGACCAGGGGCGTGAGGAGCACGAACCCGGAGCCCCACCCGTTGGTGTACGGGAACGGTGCGGCCGGCCGGTTGTACGGCTCGGGCGCGCCCCAGGGGAGCTGGACCTCCGCCAGGGGCGGGAAGAAGAAGTTCTGCACCAGCGCGTTGGAGGTGATGCCCTCCGGCAGCAGCAGGCCGATCGGGGTGGTCAGCCGCGCCTCGGGGATCACGAACGTCAGCAGGCCCAGTCCCACGAGCGTGGCCCACGCGACCACGGCGGCCCGCAGGAACCGCCGGTGGTCCAGGGTCTCCCGGGCGTTCCAGTAGTAGACGAAGTAGATCAGCGCGGCGCAGATGTTGACCCAGCGCAGCGCGAAGCCCATCCAGGAGCCGAACCCCTCGATCTGCACCGAGCTCGCCGCCATCCACAGCAGGAACACCACCAGCAGCCAGGCCGGCCACGGGACCGTCACCGAGCGGTGGAGCACGAGCAGGAAGAGCATGACCACGGCGAGCAGCGCCGGGGCGAACTGCAGGGCGCCGGAGGCCCAGATCAGCGGCAGCCCCCAGAACAGGACCAGCAGCGGCCAGGCGGGCAGGACGCCGGTGGTGCGGCGGACCGGGGCCGGCCGCACCACCGAGGGGCTCAGGAGCGCCACGGCCGCCTCACACCCCTCTGCCGAAGAAGGACACGGCGTTCTGCAGCCGCTCGGCGCTGACCGCGCCGGTCGCCACGGCCAGGGCGCCCCACGCCCGCAGCTGGCCGCGGTCCCGGCGCAGCGCCGCCCGCGCCCACCGGACCGCCTCCCGGCGGTCGCCGCGGGCGGCGTGGGCGAACGCGACCTGGCCGGCCATCAGGGCCGTGCCCTGGTCGGAGGTCTCGAACTCGGGGAACTTGCGCAGCATGTAGGTCAGGGCGTCCGCCATGTCCCCCCACTGCTGGCGGAAGAAGGAGGGCCGGTCCCAGCGCACGGTCAGCACGGTCTCGGGCACGGAGTGCACCGGGGCGTGCCGGGCCAGGCGCAGCAGCAGGTCGTAGTCCTCGCCGTAGGAGGACGGCAGGTCCTCGTCGACGAGGCCCACGGGCCCGTACAGGTCGGCGCGGCGGCAGATCAGCGCCGAGGGGTGGATCTCCATCATCCGGTCGGCCAGCAGCTCCGGGAAGGTGGCCACGGCCTGCGGGACGCGCCGGATGGTGCGCTCGTGGGAGACGATGTCGATCGCGCCGGCGATCGCGGAGGCCTCCGGGTGCCGGTGCCAGTGCGCCACCTGCCGGGTGAGCTTGCGCGGGGCCCACACGTCGTCGTCGTCGCAGAAGGCGATGATCTCCCCGGTGGCCGCGTGGATGCCCGTGTTGCGGGCGCCCACCAGGCCCGGGGACCGGGTGTTGGGCACGGTGCGCAGCTCCACGCCGGCCGGGACCTCCACGTCCGTGAGCGGGTCGACCTCGATCCGGTCGAAGACCACGACGACCTGGAGCGGGCCGGTGTAGTCCTGCTCGACGATCGCGCGGACCGCCTCGCGGAGCATCTCGGGCCGCCCGGCGGTGGCGATCAGGACGGACACGGACGGGTGGGCGGTGCGGAAGCCTGCGGCGGTGGCGGCGGTCGTGGCCGGGGCGAGGACGTCAGCGGACATGGCGGGTGCTCCTGTCGGTCGGGAGGGCGCCGACGGCGTCGGCGTCCGGGTCGGTGGCGGCGGGCCGTGCGGTCAGCCCCAAGTACTTGCGCCGCATGGAGACCGCGCTGATCGCCGCGAGGGCGGCCAGCAGGATCGCGTAGGCGGGCAGGAAGAGCGCGGGGAGCCCCCAGAGGAGGAAGATCCAGCAGGTGACCCCCGCGTCGGTGGGCAGGTTGAGGAAGGAGCGCAGCGTCCCGCCCGCGGGCGGCCCGGCGATCCCGCCCTTGCGCCGCAGCTGCTCGGCGAGGATCTGGCTCATGAACTGGCCGACCTCCACGAGCACGAACAGCGCGGCGAGCACCGCCAGCGCCGCTGCCGGGAACGCCTCGGGCCGGGGGTGCAGCAGGGCGGCGGCCGCCACGGCCAGGTGCAGCGCCGGGGTCCGGATCGAGTCGACCACGTGGTCGAGCCACTCCCCGGCCGGCGAGCCGGTGCCGGTGAGCCGGGCCACCTGCCCGTCGGCGGAGTCCAGGACGTAGCCGGCGGCGAGGAGCAGGGCGACGACGACGCCCGTGGCCGGGGTGGGCGGGGCCGCCACGAGCACGACCAGCCCCGCCGCGGAGAGGACCGCGCTGAGGGCGGTCACCCCGTTGGGGGTCAGCCCCGCCGCGGCGGCCCGCGCGGCGGCGTAGCGGGCCAGCGGGCGGTTCACCCACCGGGTGTACGCCGGGACCCCCTGGCCGGGCTTCTGCGCGGCGCGCAGCCCGGCCAGGGCCTCCTCGTAGCTCGGACGGCGCCGCGGGGCGGCGGTGTCGGTGGTGCTCATCAGGCGTTCGCCTCCGTGCTGGGCACGAGCTCGAGGTCGAAGGTCGTGTCGGTGGTGTTCGTCCAGTTGGAGTGCACCTCGGCGGCGATCACGTTCCTGCCGTTGCGCAGCGCCGACGCGGGGATCTCGACCACGACCGGGGCGGCCATCGCGGTGGCCGTCCGGCGCGGCGCCAGCGCGTAGGTCCCGGGGCCCAGGTCGCCGTCCGGCAGGTTGTCCCGGACGACCTCCTTGCCGTTGACGTAGACCGCCACGGCGTCGTCGGCCCGGGTGGTGAGCGTGAGCTTCCCGTACTTGGAGGCGTCGGCCACGTCCAGGGACCGGCGGTAGTACGTGGTCAGCGGACGCGTGCCGTCGGCCACGAGCGTGGTCTTCACCGAAGCGTCGCCCCAGCCGAGCACGGCCGAGCCCTGCTTCCACGCGGCGTCGTCGAACGCCGTACCGGCCCAGTCGCCGGCCGGCGGGTTCGCCCGGTCGTGGTGGTACCGCCAGGTGGCGCCCTCGGCGACCAGCGCGTCCGGCT
Organism: Kocuria sp. UCD-OTCP; assembly: GCF_000349605.1. Taxonomy (NCBI): domain Bacteria; kingdom Bacillati; phylum Actinomycetota; class Actinomycetes; order Micrococcales; family Micrococcaceae; genus Kocuria; species Kocuria sp. UCD-OTCP. The sequence goes on along the minus strand of NZ_AOSQ01000007.1, from coordinate 82,247 downwards.
CCTCGGCCGGGGACTCCTCCGCCGGCGGCGCCGGCTGCGTGCCGGGGGTGACGACCGCGGAGAGCTCGAAGGTCGCGTCGGTGGTGTTCGTCCAGTTGGAGTGCACCTCGGCGGCGATCACGTTCTTGCCGGTCTTCAGCGCCGATCCGGGCACCTCGACCACGACCGGGTCGGCCACCGCGGTGGCCGTCCGGCGCGGGGCCGTCGCGTAGGTGCCGGGGCCGAGGTCGCCGTCGGGCAGGTTGTCCCGGGCGACCTCCTTGCCGTTGACGTAGACCGCCACGGCGTCGTCGGCGCGGGTGGTGAGGGTCAGCTTCGCCACCTCGGAGGCGTCCGCCACGTCCACCTCCTTGCGGTAGTAGGTGGTGAGCGGGCGGGTGCCGTCGGCCACGAGCGTGGTCTTCACCGAGGCGTCGCCCCAGCCGAGCACGGCCGAGCCCTGCTTCCACGCGGCGTCGTCGAAGCCGGTGCCGGCCCAGTCGCCGGCCGGCGGGTTGGCGCGGTCGTGGTGGTACTTCCACGTGGCGCCCTCGGCGACCAGCGTGTTGGGACCGGCCGGCTCGTCGGCCGGGGGCTCCTCCGCGGGCGGCTCCTCGGCCGGCGGCTCCTCCTCCGCCGGGGGCGCCGGCTGCGTGCCGGCGGTGACCACCGCGGAGAGGTCGAAGGTGGCGTCGGTGGTGTTCGTCCAGCTGGAGTGCATCTGGGCGGAGATCACGTTCTTGCCGGTCTTCAACGCCGATCCGGGCACCTCGACCACGACCGGCTCGGCCACCGCGGTGGCGGTCCGCCGCGCGGACAGCGCCCACGGCGTGTCCTCGAGCGAGCCCTCGGCGACGTTGGAGCGGACCACTTCCTTGCCGTTGACGAAGACGACCACACCGTCGTCGGCGCGGGTGGTGAGGGTCAGCTTGGCCACCTTGGAGGCGTCGGCCACGTCCACGGTCTTGCGGAACTGGGTGACGATCGGGCGGGTGCCGTCGGCCACGAGCGTGGTCTTCACCGAGGCGTCGTTCCAGCCGAGCACGGCCGAGCCCTGCTTCCAGGAGGAGTCGTCGTAGTCGGCGGCCGTCCAGTTCGCCCCGGGCGAGACGTCGCGGTTGTGGTGGTACTTCCACGTGGCGCCCTCGGCGATCAGGGTGCTCGTGCCGGGCGCGGGCTCGGGCTGCGGCTCCGGGGCAGGCTGCGAGCCGGCTACCACCACCGGGGTGGAGGCGGAGACGTTGCCCGCGGCGTCCGCCGCGCGCACCGCGTACCGGGCGGCGTCCACGTGCGGGACCTTCAGGCTGGTGCCCGTGGCGGTGCCGATGGGCCGGTCGTTGCGCAGCACCTGGTAGGTCACGCCGGACTCGGGGGCCGCCGTCCAGGAGAGGGCGGCGGAGTCGCCGTCCCGGGCGACCTTCAGGCCCGTGGGCGCGGCCGGGGCCTTGGCGTCCCGCGGGGCGAAGCGGAGGAAGCCGCCCGACCACTGCGCGGAGCCGGAGGTGGAGACGCTGCGGTTGATGTCGCCGCCGGTCCACAGGACCCCGTTGCTGTCCACGAGGGTGGCCCACACGCCCCAGCCGCCGAAGCCCTTGATGTCCGGGTTGAAGCCGGGCAGGTACTTGCCGCCGGCGGCGTCCCACGCGCCGATCGCGTTGATCCGGTCGGCCACGGTCACGGGCTGGGTGTTGCCCCCGGCCTTGATCCACTTGGTGGCGCCGGCGTTGAACCAGTGGAAGCAGTGGCAGGCGCCGTAGACGGTGTCGTCGGTGGAGGTGATCGCCTGGATGTCACCGCCCAGGGAGGTGATGCCCCAGGAGGTGCGCTGGAAGGTGGAGCGGTCGTAGCCGAACATCGAGTGCTCGGCGCCGCCGGCCCAGACGGTGTTCCCCTGCTCGCGCACGGCGAGCTGGAAGGCCGTCTGGCCGGGGTTGGCGTAGTCCACGGGCACGGACGGCTCCCAGGTCCAGGTGTCCAGCGGGGCGCCGGCGGTGGTGCGCACCGCGGCCAGGCGGAACGCCGAGGCGCCCTGGGACTGGTTGAAATACCCGGCCGCGTAGAGCCGGTCGCCCTTGGCGGAGGCGTCCACGCTCGTCACGGTGCCGTTGAACTCCGGGTTCCAGCCGGCGTCCGGGGTGCGCGTGGAGATCTTCACGCGGGCGCCGGACCGGGCGTAGACACGCCCGGTCTCCTGCCCGCCGCTGAGGTGGGTGAAGGCCCCGCCCAGGTACAGGTGGTCGCCCTGCACGTCGAGCGTCCGGACCTGCAGCACACCGCCGGTCAGCAGGTTCTCCACCTTGAGGTTCCAGGCGGTGTCGACCTTGCCGGTCGTGGAGTCGAGCACCACGAAGCCGGGGGCGCTCACGCCGTTGACCGTGCTGAAGCGCCCGCCCACGGCCAGCCGGTTGTTCGGCAGCTCGGCGAGGGCCTTCACCTGGCCGTTGAAGACCGGGCGGAAGTCGGTGCGCAGCTCGCCGGTGTTGACGTCGAAGGCGGCCAGGTAGGACTGGGCAACGCGCCCGGTGCCGGCCGCGTTGCGCTGCATCGCCTTGAAGTTGCCGCCGGCGAAGACCGTGCTCCCGATCTGCTCGAAGGCCTGCACCTCCGTGTTCATCTCCTCACCCTGCCCGTCGGCGCGCTCCACGGCGCCCCACTTCGTGGGCTCGGCGCCGCTGTTGGGCAGGGCCCGCTGGGCGGCCGCGGCGGTGCCGGAGTCCGGGATCGCTTTGCCGGTGAAGGCCTGCTGGGTGACCTTGGGCCGCAGGTACATCTGGGTGAAGGGGATGGCGCCCTTCCCGCCGGCGGTGGGAGTCCACAGGTAGGTGGTGCTCGTGTTGCTGCCGGTCACGCCGTCGCCGTAGCGGAAGCCGCGCTGCCAGCTGGTCTCGGTGACGTCCTGGAAGCGCACGCGGGCGGTACCGGTGTTCGTGCCGAAGTCGTTGGTGGTGCCGGTGGTCCCGGAGGCCACCCCGGTGCCGTAGACCAGGGAGAAGGAGGTGACCGGGGTGCGGGAGCCGAACGTCCAGTTCCAGTACGGCTTGGCGGAGATCTTCATCCGCCCCTCCTGCCAGGTGGTGCCCCCGGCGTCACGGGCCCGGCGGATCCGGATGCCGTCCTCGAGGGAGTCGGGCCGCTGCCCGTTCAGGAGCTCGTCGACCGTCTCGGAGGGCAGCTGCTTGGGTGCGAAGGCCGCGGTGCCCGAGACCGTGGAGGAGACGTCCTTGGGCGTGCCCACGCCCTGGTAGTACTCCTTCCAGTCGTTGCGGCCGCGGCCCACGAGGACCCAGCCGCCGCCGTCGGTCACCTGGTCGCAGTAGAACTGCTCGGGCGCGGTCATGGCCGGGGTGACCAGCCAGTAGACGCCGGAGGCGGACTTCGGGTCCTTCTGCTTGATCTCCCAGCAGGACGCCGCGGCCGAGGCCGCGGACTTGCCGTCCACCGGCGGCACCTCGGCGGCGCCCACCGGGACGGAGGTCAGCAGCGTCGCGGCGACGGCCAGCACGGTGCCGATGCCCAGGGACGCCTTGGTGCGGGCCGTGCGCGCACGGCGCCGGCTCCTGTCCGCCCGGGGCGGGGTGTTCGTGTTTCCCATGGTGTGGTTCCTCAACAGGTTCGTGCGGACGGATCAGCAGGTCGGGTCGTCGGGGAAGCCGTGCTGGACGACTTGCCAGGACTGGCCCGGTTGGCGGAAGAGGTCGTAGTTGTGCAGGGCCCTGCGGTCCTTCTGCTTGCCGCTGACGACCACGCCGTCGCTGTCCACGACGGTGACCTCGGAGGAGTCCAGGCAGACGGTGACGCGCACGGCCTCGCCGTCGTCCGTGGGCAGCGGGGCGGAGACGGGATCGCCGACGACGACGGGCGCTCCGCGCTGCTCCCAGCCCTGGTGCTCGAACTCGGCCAGGGACGCGAGGACCTCCTGGAGGGCGGCGCCGGCGGCGTTCTCCTCGGCCGCCGCGACGGCGGCCGGGTCCAGCTCGGCGGGATCGTTCGCGCCGCCGAGCTCGGCGGAGGACTCCGGGTTGGCGGGGTCCGCCGGGGCCGGCCGGTCGGACGGGACGAAGGCCTCCTGGGCCTCGAGCACCGCCTCGATCTGCTCGACCTCGGGCGCGTCCGCGGCCACGGGCGCCGCCGAGGGCAGGTCCTTGGCCCGGACCTCCTGCGGCGTCTCCAGCTCCACCACGGTGGACGCCTCGAGGGCGTCGGCCGCCGGGTCGTCCGTGGCGCCGGCGGTGCCGCAGCCGGTCAGGACGCCGGCGAGCAGGAGCCCGCCCAGCACCGTGCGGGCTGTTCGGGCAGTGGGACCTCGAGTGCTCGATGTGCACGACAGGTCAAGGATCATGTCAGCTCCCCCCAGATCTGAACTTCCGGCGCCGAGTGGCCGGCGCCGCGGTGATCCGCCGCAGGTTGTGGGTCGAGGGACCCCCGCGGCGTTCCGGACGACCCCCCGCCCGGATTCATTGGATCGCATGGAGTCTAACCCCGGCGTTAACGATCGGGAACGGAATCCGATGTCCCCTTTTGTGACCCGGATTATCAGATGCAAACGCGGGTTTCTCCGCAGTAGGGTGAGGCGATCACCGGAATTCCCTCGAGCAAACGGGGGTCCGGACGCAGCACGGGACGGCCGCGGCTCGGGGGAGCGCGGCGTCCGGCGAACGCAGGGAGACGTTGTGGCGGGGGAGACATCAGGACCGGTTCCGGCAGGGGCGCGCCGGCGTCCGAGGGCGCAGCTGCCCGTGCGGCAGTTCGCGCACCTCGACGCGATGCGGGCCGCCGCGGTGATGCTCGTGGTGCTCGCGCACGCGGGGCTCGAGGTGGTGCCGGGGGGCAGCGGGGTGACGATCTTCTTCGTCATCTCCGGGTTCATCATCACGCACCTGGTGCTCAAGGAGCACCGGCGCACCGGGGGCTTCGACATCGCGGGGTTCTACCGCCGGCGGGCCCTGAAGCTGGCTCCGCCGCTGCTGGTGGCCCTGGTGCTGCCCACCGCCCTGTACGCGTGGCTGGTGCGGCCGGTGAGCCTCGGGGACTTCCTGGGGCAGGTCTTCTTCTTCTTCAACTGGCGCTACACCGACTCCCAGGTGGACGTCCTGCCCGGCTCGATCGTGGTGTGGAGCCTGTCCATCGAGGAGCAGTTCTACGTGGCGTTCGCGCTGATCTGGCTGCTGCTCGTGGGCCGGCGCCGCCCGGCCACCGCGCTGGCGGTGCTGGCGGGGACCGCCGCGCTCGCCTCGGCGGGCGCGCGGGTGGCCCTGCACCTGGGCGGCGCGAGTGCTGACCGGATCTACTTCGGCACGGACACCCGGCTCGAGGCCATCGCGATCGGGGTGCTCGCCGCCGTCTGGTACGCCCGTGCCACCGGGGAGCGTGCGTCCGGGGAGCCTGCTGCCGGCGCCCCGGCGTGGTGGGGCCGGGACCGGGTCCTGGTGCTGGCGGTGCTGCTCTACCTGGCCTCGCTGCTGATCCGGGACGAGCTCTTCCGCGAGACCGTCCGCTACACGGCCCAGGCGGTGGCTGCCTGCCTGGTGGTGCTCTGGGGCCTGCACGGGCCCACCGGCCGGATCGGGACCCGGGTCCTGGCGGGGATGCGGTGGAAGCCGGTCCAGCTGCTGGGTCTGGCCAGCTACAGCATCTACCTGCTCCACCTGGGCGCCGGGCACGCGCTGAGCGCGGTGTTCGGGGAGCTGCCGGGTCCGGCCGGGGTGGCCCTGCGCGTGGTGGTGGGCACCGTGGCCGGCATCGCCTGCTGGTGGTGCGTCGAGGAGCCCGTGGCCCGCTGGCACCACCGCCGCCGCACAGGTCGCCGCCCCGCGGCGGCCGCCGCCCCGGTGCCCGCCGGGCAGACGTCCGGCTAGACCGACACCTGCCCGTCCGCTGTGGACGGGCGGGCCCACAGATTTCCGCCGCGCACCCGAGGTGCCCGCGGCGAGCAGACCGAGAGGGACCCACGGCGCTGTCCGGGTGGTCCACCGGGCCGGGGCTGAGGAGGCCCCGGCAGGATCCCGAGGGGGGAATGACTGACATGAGCACCGACAAGCACGCACCGCGCGTGGGGTACGCGGCCGGGGCGTTCGACCTGTTCCACGTGGGGCACCTGAACATCCTGCGTCAGGCCAAGATGCACTGCGACCACCTGATCGCCGGGGTCGTCTCGGACGACCTGATCGAGATCACCAAGGGCCACCGGCCCGTGGTCTCCCTGCGCGAGCGGATGGAGATCGTCGAGCACATCCGCTACGTGGACCAGGTCCACGCCGAGGTGCTGCTGGACAAGCTGGACACCTGGCAGGAGCTGCGCTTCGACGTGTTCTTCAAGGGCGACGACTGGCGCGGCACCCCGAAGGGGGAGCGGCTCGAGCGGGAGTTCGCGGCGGTGGGCGTGGAGGTCGTGTACTTCCCGTACACGGTCCACACGTCCTCCACGAAGCTGCGGGCCGCCCTCGAGGTGCTCTCGCTCCCGGTGGGCTGAGGCTCAGCGCGGCGGCTCCGGGGGGAGCTGCCGCCCCGGGCGCTCGCCGGCCCACGGCGGCCGATGCGGCTCCGGCGGTCCCGGCGGCGCGTGCCCGGGACCGGCCGGCCCGGAACCGGTGCGCCCCGGGCCGTCCTGCCAGGAGCTGCCCCGCGGGGAACCGTCCTGTTCGGAGCCGTCCCGCCACGCACCGGGGGACTGCGGGCCGCCGTGCCGGGGATCGGTGTGCTGGGGACCGCCGGGCCACGACCCGGCGTCGCCGCTCCGGCCCCGGTCGAGTCCGTGGTCCCGGTCCCGGTCCGCGCGCCGGCGTGCCCGGGAGCGGCGGGCGGCGTCCCAGGCCCACACCACGAGGGCGCCGAGGCCGAGCAGCGCCACGAGCAGGCCGACGACGGGACCCAGGAAGGGCACGGCCCGGAGCAGCACGTAGATCAGCAGGCCGAGGGCCAGGGCGAGCACGCGCTTGCCGAAGTTCGCCGGCGTCCGGTCCCGGAGCAGGAGCCCGCCCGCGGTGAACCCGACCACGACCGGGGCCAGCAGGGCCACGGCGAGCACCAGGCCCAGGACCAGCACGAGGTCCAGCACCACGGCCGTGGTCACGACCGCGGCGGCCAGCCCGGCGAGGGTCATCCAGCCCAGGGCGACGGCCAGCAGGATCGACACGACGAGCACGGCGAGCACGGCCACGGCCGTCCCCGCGATCGTCAGCGCGCCCCAGCCGAGGCTGAGCCAGGGCCGGGCCCGGAGCGTGCGCGCCGCCCCGGTCACGGCCCGGGGCAGCAGCCACAGGGCGAGCAGCCCGACCAGGAACAGGGTGACGAACAGGCGCAGCCCGGCGAGCAGCAGCGCGAGCGGCCCGGCGGGCCCGGCCGGCTCCTCCTCGACCACGGTCTGCTCGTAGACGACCTCCCCGGCGATCTCGGCGCCCGGGGCGATCGCGGCCTCCGTCCCGGACCGGTAGGACAGGCTCCCGTCGAGGCGGGCCTCGTCGGTGAGGGTCAGTCCGGGCTCCACCCGCGGCACGGCCACCCCGGTGGTGGGCGCCCAGGCGGCCCCCACCTCGTCCGCGGAGCCCACGTCCGCCTGCACGTCCCCGCCGATCGCTCCGGCCAGGGCGAGCGCGGCGGCCCCGGCGGTCACCTCGCCCTCGACCGTGCCGGCCAGCAGGGCCTGGTACGCGCCGAGCAGGACGTCCCCGCCGATCTCGGCGCCGGGGCGGGCCTCCACGCTGTAGCCGGCCGTGACCAGGTCGTCGGCCACCCGGGCCTGCTCGCCGAGGAGGAGCACCTGGCCGGCCACGCGGGCGTCGTCGCCCACGGTGCCCTCGATCACCACGGTCTGGGCCGCGGCCATCAGGTCCCCCTCCACCGTGCCGTTGATCGTCACCGTCCCGGCGGCCACCAGCAGGTCGCCGCGCACGGTGCCGTCGACCACCACGTCCCCGCCGGTCACGTACAGGTCGTCGTCCACGACCTCGTCGGCCGCCAGCACCACGTTCTCCTCGCCGCGGATCTCGGCGGCCCCGGCGGCGGGGGCGGTGAGCAGGAGGCCCGCGAGCGCGGTGGCCAGCAGGGTCAGGAGGGTCAGCAGGATCGGCAGGCGGCGGAGGAACGGGACGGGCGAGGTGCGGGGCACCGGCAGGGTCTCCATGGTCCCGAGTCCACGCCCGGGCCGGGACGGAGTCAAGGCGCGGCCCAGTGTGACGGCGGTCCGCCATGTACCCGCGCGTAGGTGAAGAGGTGGTCACGGTTGCGGACCGTTCCCCGTGGGAGCGGGATCGCGGTCCTAGCCTGGGGCTGTCGCGTGGCGGGCGCGCGGAAGGATTCCGACCGGGGGTGGGTCATGACAGGACAGGGACTCGGAGCAGGCGTGGTCACGGCGGTGGTGGTGCTGGCGGGGCCGGTGCCGGCGGCGTTCGCGCACGGGGACGACCGGCCGGACGGGCCGCGCGTGGTCGCGGAGGGCCTGGACAATCCCCGGCAGCTCAACAGTGACCAGGACGGGAACCTGGTGGTGGTGGTGGAGGCCGGCCGCGGCGGTCCGGACTGCGTCGGCGAGCGGTGCGCGGGGCTGACCGGCGCCGTCACCCTGATCGAGAACCCCCACCGGGACGAGCCCGCGGTGTCGACCGTGGTGGAGGGTCTGCTGTCCGTGGCGGCGCCGGACGCGTCCTTCGCGGAGGGGCCCGGCGGCGCGGACGCCACGGACGTGGACGGCCAGTACATCGTCGCGGGCTACGACCCCGAGCGGCTCGACCTGTCGGTGTTCGAGGCGCGTGGCGCGTCGATGCTCGTCGCGGGCACCGAGGAGAACGGGGAAGAATACCTGCTCGCGTACGCCGATCTGCAGGCGGCCGAGGAGGAGCTCAACCCGGACGGCGCGCAGATCGACTCCAACCCGTACGCGGTCCTGTACGTGGACGAGGACGACGAGGTCTCGCCGGACGGCTACGCGCTCGTGGCCGACGCCGGCGCGAACACCGTGTGGAAGGTGGAGCCGGACTTCTCCACCGCCACGGAGGACGCGCCGCCGGAGTACGAGATCACCGCGTGGGCCACCTGGCCGACCACCGCCCTGCCCGACGGCACGGACGACCCGGAGGGCCCGGCCGAGTTCGTGCCCACGTCCCTCACCGCCGACGAGCACGGCAACGTCTACGTGGGCGGGCTGGGATCGGTCCGACCGGGGGAGGGCGCGGTCGTGCAGTTCTCCGCGGACGGCACCGAGCTCGGCCGCTGGGACGGCTTCACCGCGGTGACCGGCGTGGCCGTGGACCGCGGCCACCTGTACGTCTCGCAGCTGTTCGGGCCCACGCCGCCCATGCCTCCGGGGGAGACCCCGGCGGCGGAGGCGCCGCCGAGGCCGGGTCAGGTCCCCGGCCAGGTGGTGGTCGTGCACCGGCACCACGAGGACGCGGCGCGGTACGCGATCGACGTGCCCCTGCCGGCCGGTCTGGCGACCGGGCGGCACGGGCAGGTCTACGCCTCGGTCAACAGCGTGGCTCCGGCCGAGGGGATCGCGGAGGGTCCCCAGAACCCGTTCGGCGCCGTCGGAGGCGGGGCCGTCTGGGAGCTGGACTTCTCCGATGCCTACCGCCTCGAGGACGCCGGGTAACAGGCCACGGCCCCGGAGGAACGACGACGACGGCGGTGGCGCGGCGCCGGCCCGCCACCGCCGCCGGAGCGCCGGACCGCACCGACCGGCCTCCGGAGGCACGCAGGACCACCCGGGAACGACGTACGAGGCGAGGAAGAGCCATGGCACCGACGACCGAAGACCTGGTCCACCTCATCGCGGAGGGGTTCGTCTGCGCCACCGAGGGGAGGGGGCACGCCACGCCGGGAGGGCGGCCCCCGAGCAGGATCGTGGTCGACGCCACCGAGGGGTTCATCCCCCTGTGGCAGCCGGGGTCGATGCTGAAGTGGCGCTTCCAGGAGCGCAGCTTCGCGCTCGCCCCCGACCCGCAGGAGAGCCGGTCGATCGTCGGTGGGCTCATGAGCGAGGCCCTGGTGCGGTGGAGCTCGGCCGCGCCGGTCCGGTTCACCCACGACCCCGACCTGTGGGACTTCGAGGTGGTGCTGCGCAACGCCGCGGACTGCACCCCGGAGGGCTGCGTCCTGGCCAGCGCGTTCTTCCCGGACGGGGGACGGCACGAGCTGACCGTCTACCCCACGATGTTCGAGCAGTCCCACGAGGAGCAGATCGAGACGATGATCCACGAGTTCGGCCACGTCTTCGGCCTGCGGCACTTCTTCGCGGCGAACCTCGAGAAGCCCTGGCCCTCGGAGGTCTTCGGGACGCACAGCCCGTTCTCGATCATGAACTACGGGCCGATGAGCAAGCTCACGGACGAGGACCTCGGCGATCTGAGAGAGCTCTACCGGCTGGCCTGGGCCGGCCACCTCACCGACATCAACGGGACCCCGGTCCGGTTCGTGCGGCCCTACAGCGCCTCCGGGTCACCGGTCGCGGAGGCCGCCGGGGCGCTGCCGGTCACGGCCCGGACGGACGCCCGCTCCCCCCGGTACTGACCGGGACCGGCGCTCGCCGCGAGCCCGGTCCGCGGGGCCCGGAACGGCCGCGCGACGGTGCTTCCTCGCCCCGTGTCAGCCGTCCGCGCCGGCGGACCGCCGCGCGCCGAGGAACTCCTCCGCGATCTCCAGCCGGCGCCGGGCCCGGTCCGGCGGGCCGCCCGAGCGGCGGGCGCCGGCCACCAGGGACAGGGCCACCCCGGCGCAGCGCACCCGCAGCGCGGCCGGGTCCACGGCCGCGTCGAAGCCGGCGAGCAGGCGCCGCGCGGTGGCCGGCGCGTGCCCGTAGCTGTCGTGGACCGTGGGAAGGACCGCCAGGTGGGCCACCAGGCAGGCGAGGTCGTCCACCCGGTGGCCGGGGCCCACGGCGTCGACGTCGAGCACCCCGGTCACCGGGCCGAACGTCCCGCGGGCGGCCGGACCGACGAGCAGGTTCGCCTCGTAGAGGTCCCCGTGCACGGGCAGGACCGGGCCGGGGTCCGTGGCCCGGCGGGCCTCGTCGATCGCCGCGGCGAGCCGTTCGATCCGTCCGCGCTCCTCCGGCAGGGCCACCGCGGCCGCATGCCCGTAGTCCAGGACCCGGTCCGTCCAGGAGGCGCGGGCGGGGAGCTCCAGCGCGGCGGCGGGCAGGGCGTCGAGCAGCGCCAGCACGTGCTCAGGGTGCAGCGCGGCGGCGCCGTCCTGACGCACGGACGCGGCCAGCGGGGTGCCGGGCAGCTGCCGGAGCACCACCACGTCCCGGACCGGGTCCTCCACGGGCGCCGGCACGGGCAGCCCGGCCTCGAGCAGCATCCGGTGCCGGGCGTGCAGCGCCGCGGCCCGGTCCCGCCGCAGCACCTTGAGGTAGCGCACCCGGGACCCGTGGGCCGCCCGCAGCACCGCCCGCCGGGTGGGCCGGTAGGAGACCTCGGTGAGCTCCGCGGGCTCGGCGGAGCAGAAGACCTCCCGCCCCACGGCCCCGGGCGAGGACGCCCAGGCGAGCTCGGGCAGCCACGGGTCGTGCGGGTGCCGCCACGCCACGAGGTCCACGCCCTCGTGCCGGGTCCGCACCAGGTCCGGGGACGTGCCGGCGGGCGGGGAGGCGGTGCTCACGCACACCACCTCGGCGGCCCGCCGTGCCCCGGCCAGGGCCACGACGTCGAAGACCGCGGTGACCCCGGCGCCCGGCCGGTGGTGGACGCGCCGCCGGGTCCAGCGCTGCACGGACAGCCCGGCCGGGGCCAGTGCAGCCGCCAGGACCGGGCCCATCCCGGTGCCCGAGAGCAGGGCCACGGCCTCCTGCTCCGGGCCCGCCACGGGGCTAGACCAGGTCCTCGGACAGCTCGAGCCAGCGCATCTCGAGCTCCTCGATCTCGTCCTGGACCGCGGTCAGCCGGGCGGTGATCTCGCCCAGGCCGGTGTAGTCGGACTGGTCGTGCCCCGCCATCTCCGCGTGCAGGGCGTCGACCCTGGCGGACAGCTTCTCCAGCTTCCGCTCGATCGCGCCCACCTCCTTCTGCGCGGTGCGGGCCTGCGCACCGGAGAGCCTGGGCCCGCCCTGCGCCGTCGTCGTCCCGTTCGAGGACGCCGCCCCCGTGGCCGCCAGCGGGTTCGAGGCGTTCGCGGAGCCTGCGGCCGTGCCGGTGCGGGACTGGGAGGCGAGCTCCAGGTACTGCTCCACGCCGCGGGGCAGGTGCCGGAAGCGGCCGTCGATCACGGCGTACTGCTGGTCGGTGACCCGCTCCAGGAGATAGCGGTCGTGCGAGACCACCAGGAGGGTGCCCGGCCAGGTGTCGAGCAGGTCCTCCATCGCGGTGAGCATGTCGGTGTCGAGGTCGTTGGACGGCTCGTCGAGGATCAGCACGTTCGGCTCGTCGAGCAGGATCATCAGCAGCTGCAGCCGCCGCTTCTGCCCGCCGGAGAGGTCCTTCACCGGGGTGGCGAGCTGCTCGTTGGTGAAGCCGAGCCGCTCCAGCAGCTGGCCCGGCGTCATCTCCTTGCCGTCGGCCAGGTAGGTGGTGCGCTTCGAGGCGACCACGTCCGAGACCCGGTCCTCGGCCACGTCCTCCAGCTCGGACAGCTGCTGGGTGAGGGTCGCGATCTTCACGGTCTTCCCGCGCTTGACCCGCCCGCTCGTGGGCTGCACCTCGCCGGTGACCAGGCCCAGCAGCGTGGACTTGCCCGCGCCGTTGACGCCCAGGATGCCCGTGCGCTCACCGGGGGCGATCAGCCACGTGACGTCCCGGAGCACCTCCCGCGGGCCGTCGTCCTCGGTGGGGTAGGAGACGGAGACCTTCTCGAGGTCCACCACGTCCTTGCCCAGCCGGGAGACCGCCATCTGGGACAGGGCCACGGTGTCGCGCGGCGGCGGGACGTCGTTGATCAGCTGGTTCGCGGCCTCGATCCGGAACTTGGGCTTGGCCGTGCGGGCGGGCGCGCCGCGGCGCAGCCACGCCAGCTCCTTCTTCATGAGGTTCTGCCGCTTCGACTCGATGGTGGAGGCCTGCCGGTCCCGCTCCACGCGCTGCAGGACGTACGCCGCGTAGCCGCCCTCGAAGGGCTCCACCATCCGGTCGTGCACCTCCCAGGTGTCGGTGCACACGGCGTCCAGGAACCACCGGTCGTGGGTGACCACGGCCAGGCCGCCCTGGTTCTTCGGCCAGCGGTTGTTCAGGTGGCGGGCCAGCCAGGTGATGCCGTCCACGTCCAGGTGGTTGGTGGGCTCGTCCAGGAAGATGACGTCCCAGTCGCCGGCCAGCAGCGCGGCGAGCGCCACGCGGCGCTTCTGCCCGCCGGAGAGCTCGCCGAGCTTCGCGTCCCAGTCCAGGTCCTTGACCAGCCCCGAGACCACGTCCCGCACCTTCGCGTCCCCGGCCCACTCGTGCTCATCGCGGTCCCCGACGACGGCGTGCCCTACGGTCAGCTCCGGGTCCAGCACGTCGGCCTGGTCGAGCATGCCCACGCGCACGCCCGAGCGCACGGTCACGCGGCCCCCGTCCGGCTTCAGCCGTCCGGCGAGCAGCTTCATGAGCGTGGACTTGCCGTCGCCGTTGCGGCCCACGATGCCGATCCGGTCGCCCTCGTCGATGCCGAGACTGACGGCGTCGAAGACCGTCTTGGTGGGGAATTCCAGGTGCAGGTTCTCGNGTCCGGCTTCAGCCGTCCGGCGAGCAGCTTCATGAGCGTGGACTTGCCGTCGCCGTTGCGGCCCACGATGCCGATCCGGTCGCCCTCGTCGATGCCGAGACTGACGGCGTCGAAGACCGTCTTGGTGGGGAATTCCAGGTGCAGGTTCTCGCCGCCGAGTAGATGTGCCACCCGTCAAGGGTACTCGCGCCCCCGCCCCGCCGAGTCCCCAGTGATGGGACCCTCGCCGCGTCGAGTCCCCCATGGTGGGCCCCCTCGGCGCGCCGAGTCCCCAGTGATGGGCCCCTTGCCGCGCAGAGACCCCCATGGTGGGCCCCTTGGCGCGTCGACTCCCCAGTGACTGGACCCTTGCCGCGTCGAGTCCCCCATGTCGTCGCAATTCCCCCCGCCAGACCATGGGGAATTGCGAGGACATGGGGGACTCGGCGGAATGGAGGTGCGGAGGTGGGGGACTCGACGAAACGGGGGACTCGGCGGAATGAGGGTGCGGAAATGGGGGCGGGGGAGGCACATGTGCGGACAGGAATTTCTCAGCGGCGGCTCAAGCTCGGGTGAGAGCATGGAGTGCATGGAGCAGAATCCGACGGAGCGATCCTCCGCGTCCCCGAGCACCCGTCCGCTGGGCACCAGGCTGGACGGGATCACGGACCTGGAGACCGCCGTCCGTGCCGTGACGGAGCACCCCGGACCCGTGGAGATCCCGGCGGGCCCCGGCCAGCTGGTCGGGCGCCACCTCGGCTCGGTGCCGCAGCGGCAGGTCGGGGAGGCGCTGCGCGGAGCCGGCGCCGACCCGCTGATGATGCGGGCGGACATCTCGATCGACGAGGACATCCCGGACGAGGGCGTCATCGCGGTCCTGGACGACCACCTCTCGCTGGCCGCCGGCGTGGGCGCCGAGTACCTCGTGGTGCCCCGGGCCGGGATGGGCGGGCGGGGGCGCAGCGAGGAGCGGATCTTCTCGATGCTGGCCGCCCTCGACGAGGCGGCCTCGGCCCACCAGGTGCACCTGCTCCTCGAGACGGAGGGCGCCACCGCGGACGAGGTGGAGCTGGTCGAGTACCTGGAGCGCGCCCGGGAGGCGGGGACCCTGGACGTGGACCCGCACTACGTGGCGTCCGTGGCCTGGAACGTGGCCGCGTCCTCCGCGGCGGGGGAGGGCCCGGCCGCCGCGTTCGAGCGGATGCGGCCCCTGCTGGACCGGGCGCCGCTGATCGTCTGCGGGGTGGACGAGGACACCGTGGAGGACCTGTTCGCCGCCGTCCCGGAGCTGCGGGAGGCCGCCGCCACGGCCCGGATCATCGTGATCCTGGGGCGCCCGGGAGCGGCGGGGGCCTGACCCCTGAGTGGTAGGGTGACTGCCTGTGCACTGCGTGCACCACTGCCGTTCCACGGCGGTGCTCCGCCTTGGTGTAATCGGCAGCACCCCGGCCTTTGGAGCCGTGGAGTCTAGGTTCGAGTCCTAGAGGCGGAACGTCCGCATCCCGCCCGAGAGCCCGGAAGCTCGAGATCCCCAGAGCCGAAGAGCCCACAAGCTAGTGAGACGGAACAGAGCCGGAGCCGGTGAGCCCACCGCCTCCTCTCTCAGATCGACGACCGAGGAGCTGCATCCCGCCGTGAGCACCCCCCAGACCCCTGCACATCGTCCGGGGGCGGCCGCCGGGCCCGCCGCCGTCATCGTCCTGGCCGCCGGCAAGGGCACGCGCATGAAGTCCAAGACCCCCAAGATCCTGCACCGGATCGGGGGTCGTTCCATGGTCGGGCACTGCCTGGTGGCCGCCCGGAGCCTGCACCCGCGCCGGCTGGCCGCCGTGGTGCGCTTCGAGCGGGACCTGGTGGCCCCGCACGTCCTCGAGCAGGACCCCGAGGCGATCGTCGTGGACCAGGACGAGGTGCCCGGCACGGGCCGCGCCGTCCAGGTGGCTGTGGAGACGCTCGACGCCCAGGAGCGGCTGGCCGGCACCGTGGTGGTCACCTACGGCGACGTCCCGCTGCTGACCCCGGAGGTCCTGCAGCGGCTGGTCGCCCACCACGAGGAGCGCGGCAACGCGGTCACCGTGCTGACTGCGGACCACGAGCAGCCCGGCGGCTACGGCCGGATCCTGCGGGACTCCGACGGCTCGTTCCGCGAGATCAAGGAGGCCAAGGACGCCACCGAGGCCGAGCTCGCGGTCGCCGAGATCAACTCCGGCATCTTCGCCTTCGACGCCGACGTGCTGCGCGACAGCCTCGCGAAGGTCACCTCGGACAACGCGCAGGGCGAGATGTACCTGACCGACGTCCCGCTGCTGGCCCGCGAGGCCGGCCACGCGGTGGACGCGCTGAAGATCGAGGACCGCTGGGAGGTCGAGGGCGCCAACGACCGCGTGCAGCTCGCCCAGCTCGGCGCCCACCTCAACCGCCGGATCCTCGAGGCGCACATGCGCAACGGCGTGACGGTCGTGGACCCCGCCAGCACCTGGATCGACGTGCAGGTGCGGATCGCCGCGGACGCCACGATCCTGCCGGGCACCCAGCTGCACGGGGGCACGCGGGTGGGCGAGGACGCCGTCGTCGGCCCGGACACCACTCTCACGGACGTGGAGGTCGGCCCGGGCGCCCACGTGGTGCGCACGCACGGCTCCGGCTCCGTGATCGGCCCCCGGGCCAGCGTGGGCCCCTTCGCCTACCTGCGCCCCGGCACGGTGCTCGCGGACGAGGGCAAGATCGGCACGTTCGTGGAGACCAAGAACTCCCGGATCGGCACCGGCTCGAAGGTCCCGCACCTGTCCTACGTGGGGGACGCCACGATCGGCGAGCACTCCAACATCGGGGCGGCCTCCGTGTTCGTCAACTACGACGGCGTGCGCAAGCACCGCACCGTGATCGGCGACCACGTCCGGATGGGCTCCGACAACATGTACGTGGCGCCCGTGCAGGTCGGGGACGGCGCCTACTCCGGGGCGGGCACCACGATCCGCAAGGACGTGCCGCCGGGGGCCCTGGCCCTCACCGAGGGCGCGCAGCGGGTCGTCGAGAACTGGGTCGTGGAGCACCGTCCCGGCACCGCTGCGGCCGAGGCCGCGTCCCGGGCCCTGGGCAACGGCGCCGCGACCGCGGCCGGGACCACCGAGCACTCCCAGGCCGGGACCGGCGCCGGCACCACGGCGCACGGCGCGGCCGGGGACACCACCGAGGAAAGCGAGTAGCAATGACCACTGCCATCACCAACGAGGGCGCCAAGCAGCTGGTCCTGGTCTCGGGACGGGCCCACCCCGAGCTCGCCGAGCGCATCGCCACGGAGCTGGGCACGGAGCTGATCCCCACGGACGCCTACGACTTCGCCAACGGGGAGACCTACGTGCGGTTCGGGGAGTCGGTGCGCGGCACGGACGCCTTCCTCATCCAGTCCCACCCGGCCCCGATCAACCAGTGGATCATGGAGCAGCTGCTCATGATCGACTCCCTGAAGCGGGCGTCCGCCAAGTCCATCACCGTGGTGTCCCCGTTCTACCCCTACGCCCGGCAGGACAAGAAGCACCGCGGCCGCGAGCCCATCTCGGCCCGCCTCATCTCGGACCTGTACAAGACCGCCGGCGCGGACCGGCTGATGTCCGTGGACCTGCACACCGCGCAGATCCAGGGCTTCTTCGACGGCCCGGTCGACCACCTGATGGCCATCCCGCTGCTGGCGGAGCACGTGCGCTCCGTCGTCGACGTCGAGAACGTCACCGTGGTCTCCCCGGACACCGGGCGCGTGCGCGTGGCGGAGCAGTGGACCGAGCTGCTGGGCGGCTGCCCGCTCGCCTTCGTGCACAAGACCCGCGACATCACCCGGCCGAACCAGGCCACCTCGAAGGAGGTCGTGGGGCAGATCGAGGGCCGCACCTGCGTGCTGATCGACGACATGATCGACACGGGCGGGACGATCTCCGGCGCCGTGCAGGTGCTGCGCGAGCGCGGCGCCAAGGACGTCATCATCGCCGCGACCCACGCCGTGTTCTCCGATCCCGCCGTGGAGCGGCTGTCCACGTGCGGCGCCCTCGAGGTGGTCGTCACGGACACCCTGCCCGTGCCCCCCGAGCACCAGTTCGAGAACCTCACGGTCCTCTCGATCGCCCCGCTCATCGCGCGCGCCATCCAGGAGGTCTTCGAGGACGGCTCCGTGACCAGCCTGTTCGACGGCAGGTCCTGACCCGCTCCCGGGAACGGTCGACGACGACGACGCAGCCCCTCGCCACCCGGCGGGGGGCTGCTCCGCCACCGGGGCCCTACAGCTGGGGCCTCCGCTGCGGAGCCCGGCACCGCAGGAACCACCGTCCCGGGCGGCACCGTCCGGGGAACCTTCGCGCCGACAAGGACAGCCCGCACCCCATGACCCGACGACGACACCGCCTCCTCGGCCCGCTGCTGCTGTGCGGCGCCGCCGGGCTGGTCCTCACCGGCTGCGGCCCCGACCTGCGCGAGCCCTGGTCCGGCGGCTACGTCAACACCACGTCCTACCCGTACTTCGACTTCGGGGCGGAGGCCGCGGGGCAGTCCCGCACGGTGCTGGGGTTCGTGGTGGCCGATCCCGAGGACCCCTGCACGCCCTCGTGGGGCGGCTACTACGGGCTGGACGAGGCGGAGGACGTGCTGCGGATGGAGGAGCAGATCGCGTCCCTCCGGGAGCAGGGCGGGGAGGTGGCGATCTCCTTCGGCGGCGCCGCCGGGGCCGAGCTGGCCACCGTGTGCACCGACCCGGACCGGCTGCTCGCGGCGTACCGGACGGTGCTCGAGCGCTACGACGTGGGCATCGCGGACTTCGACATCGAACTGGACGACCTCGAGGACCGGGAGGCCAACCACCGGCGGGCCGAGGTGCTGGTGCGCCTGCAGGAGGAGCGGGACGAGCCGCTCGAGGTGTGGGCCACGCTGCCGGTGGCCCCGCACGGTCTGGACCAGGACCCGGTGGAGGTCGTGGCACAGCTGCTCGCGGCGGAGGTGGACCTCGCCGGGGTCAACCTCATGACCATGAACTACAGCGAGAGCAAGCCTGCGGGGCAGTCGATGGCGGCGGCCTCGGAGGAGGCGGCCCGCTCGGCGCACGGCCAGCTCACCGCGCTGTGGGAGGCGGCCGGCCAGGACCTCTCCGCCGAGGAGGTGTGGAACCGGATCGGGCTCACCCCGATGATCGGGGTCAACGACGTCCCCGGGGAGGTCCTGGACCTGGACGCGGCCGCCGAGCTCGCCGGGTTCGCCCGGGAGCAGGGCGTGGGGCGGCTCTCCTACTGGTCGGTCAACCGGGACCGGCCGTGCACCGCGCAGGACGGGGACCCGGCCGAGGCCAACGACTTCTGCAGCGGCCTCGACGAGGAGGCCGGGGAGTTCACCCGGGTCCTCCGCGAGGGCTTCGCGGGCTGAGCTCCGCCGGCGGGGCCGGCTCCCGCACGGAACGGGGGTAGAGCCAGGACCGGCCGGCGAAGCCGGTGCCCGCGGCCCCCTGTCCAGCGGCCGCCTGTCCCGCGGCGGTGGCAGAAGGGGGACCAGGAGTGTGGGCAGGCACGGGAGCGGTGGCGGGGGCGGCCGCGGGCCGGACCGGCCACAGCCGCGGCCGCCGACCCGCGGCGAGGTCCTCCGCCCAGCCCACCGCGAGCACGACCACGGCGAGCAGCGGCCAGACCAGCACGAAGGACAGCCACGGGCTCGCCAGCAGCCCGGGCACGGCCGTGGCCAGGACGTCGCTCTCCCACAGCAGGTCGACGAGCAGGACGGCGCCGACCAGCAGGAGGTTGTGCCACAGGTAGACGGTCATCGCCCGGGCGTTGAGCAGGGTCACGGCCCCGTCCAGGAACCGCAGCGGCCGGGGCAGCTCCCGCCAGGCCGGGGAGACGCGCAGCAGCACGGCGCTGAAGCCGAAGGACCACAGGGCCTGGGCGAGAGGGATCTCGTTGAGGTCCCACCCCGCCTCGCCGCGGTGGCCGGCGGCCCACCAGAGGCCCAGGCCCATCACCGCGGGCCCCGCCGCGAGGACGGCGCCGCGGGGGAGGCGGCGCAGCATGCCGCTCTGGTGGGCGAAGCCCAGCAGCCAGCAGGAGCCGTAGGTCGCGAGGTCCGTCACCGGGGCGTCCGCCCAGGTGGGCAGCGGCACGAGCCCGAGGGCGAGCAGTCCGCCCAGGGCGAGCGGGGCGAGCAGCACCGGCCAGGGCCGGGCCCGGAACGCCCGCAGCAGCACGGGGGAGAGGAGCAGGAACCAGACGTAGGCCCGGACGTACCAGAGGATCTCCCCGGCCTGCACCGGCCAGGTGGGATCCACCGCCCCGGACCCGGCGCTCTCCGGGANCGAGCAGCACCGGCCAGGGCCGGGCCCGGAACGCCCGCAGCAGCACGGGGGAGAGGAGCAGGAACCAGACGTAGGCCCGGACGTACCAGAGGATCTCCCCGGCCTGCACCGGCCAGGTGGGATCCACCGCCCCGGACCCGGCGCTCTCCGGGAGGACCGGGTCCCCGACCGGGAGGAACCACAGGAGCACCTGCCCCCAGGACGCGTCGGTCCCCGGCGTCCAGCCCTGTGCCACGAGCAGCGCCAGGACCGTGGCGGCGTAGACCCACAGCGGCACCAGCACCCGCCGGGCCCGGGAGGCGAGGACCTTGCCCGCGGGCCGGCGCAGGGACCGGGCCATCAGGAAGCCGGCCAGCGCGAACATCACGCCCATCGCGGGGAACACGAGGCTGAAGGCGGCGCCGGCGAACGTGTGGTAGGCGACGACGCGGACCAGCGCGATCGACCGCAGCAGGTCGAGGTACCGGTCCCGGCCGGGCTCAGACCCGCTCACCGCGCCGGTCCTCCTGCCACGGAGCCTCGCCGCCGGCGGGATCCGCCACGGGGGTCAGGTCGATCACGCTGTTGGTGCGCTCGGGCTTGTACCAGCCGATCATCCGGCCCCGCAGCGCCTGGAGCAGGGAGGCGTAGAGGAGGTAGGCGCGCAGGGGCTCGTAGATGACCCGGTAGACGGGCACCACCAGCAGGTGGGTCCAGGACTCGCCGACCATGCGGATGGCGATCACGCAGATCACGGCGTGGATGGCCAGGACGAAGGCGGCGAAGGCGGCAATGGGCTGCCAGTTGCCGGCGGCCAGGTTGATCCCGGCCATGAGTACGGTCAGCGGCAGGAAGACCAGCGGGACGAGGGTGGCGAGCAGGGTGTAGGGCAGGGCCACCATCCCGAGGAACCCGTAGCGGGGGCGGAAGAGCATCCCGGCGTGCTTCCACAGGGCCTGGAGATTGCCGTAGGTCCAGCGCAGCCGCTGCTTGGCCAGGCCGCGCACGGTCATGGGGGCCTCGGTCCACGCCACGGCCCGGTTCTCCTGCACCACGGCCCAGCCCAGCTTCTGCAGGGTCATGGTGAGGTCGGCGTCCTCGGCGAGGGTGTCGTGGGAGTAGCCCCCGGCGGCCTGGAGGGCCTCCTTGCGCCAGGCGGCGCACGCCCCGGGGACGATGGAGATCGCCCCGGCCACGCCCTCGCCCATGCGGGTGACGCAGATCCCGGAGATGTACTCCAGGGACTGCCACATGGTCAGCAGCCCGGTGCGATTGCCGACCTTCACGTGCCCGGCCACGGCTCCGACCGGGCGCTTCGAGTCCTGGGCGTAGAAGTGGCGGGCGAACATCCGGACGGTCTGGGGCTCGAAGAGGGTGTCCCCGTCGAGGGTCACCACGATCTCGCCCCGGGCGGCCATGATCCCGTGGTTGGAGGCGATGGACTTCCCGCCGTTGGGCTGGGTGATGACCGTCAGCGCCGGCCAGGACGCGGCGTGCTCGCGCATGATCGCCAGGGTGCGGTCGGTGGAGCCGTCGTCGACGGCGATGACCTCGAGGTTCGGGTAGTCGCTGGCGCGCAGGGCGGCCAGGGTGCGGGCGATGACGGGCTCCTCGTTGAACACCGGCAGGATGACCGAGACCAGGGGCAGCCGGTCCTCGGGGAGCTCGGGCCAGGCCCGGCGGGTCTGGCGGCGGTGGCCGATCAGGGCCAGCACCACGTAGAGGGCGGACATGAGGGTCAGGGACCCGATGCCGAACCAGAACAGCCACGTCATGACCACGTCCGGGGCCACGGTCAGTCCGGCCACGGCCAGGGCGGTGGCGTCGTCGGCGAGCACGGGCTCGGTGTCCGCCGCCGGCAGATAGCCCTCGGGGATGATGGGGGCCAGCGTCGAGAAGGTGTAGCCCTGCGCCTTGGCCTCGGTGATCAGCTCCTTGAGCGCGGCCACGGTGGCGGTGCGGTCCCCGCCGCCGTCGTGCATCAGCACGATGTGACCCTCGCCGTCGAGCGCGGGCAGGTCCACGGTCTCCCCGGGCACGGCCTCCCAGTCGTGGGTGTCGTAGTCGAAGTCCACGTGCAGGTAGCCCAGCTGCTGGGCCTCGAGGATGGGCAGGGCCTTGTTGTCCGGGTCGCCGGTGGGCAGGCGGAACAGGTGGGTCGCGTAGCTGCCGACCGAGCGCATGGCGCGGTCGGTGCCGATCAGCTCCTCGCGGTTGCGCAGGTCGTCGTCCCAGGCGGTGGTGTGGGTCATGGTGTGGTTGCCCACCATGTGCCCCTCCCGGACGATCCGGCGGAAGAGCTCCGGCTGCCCGACCACGTTGGTGCCCACGCTGAAGAACGTGGCGGGCACGCCCTCGGCCGAGAGCACGTCGAGGATCTCACCGGTGTAGGTGGCGTCGGGGCCGTCGTCGAAGGTCAGCATGAGCTGCTTCTCCGGCAGCTCCCCGAAGCGCTCCATGACGTAGGGGCTGTCCCCCACGAGCTCCCGCTCCTCGTCGGTGAGCACCCGGAACACGTCCTCGCTGAACGGGCTGCGCAGCACCGTCCCGGCCTCCGTCTCCTCGACGAGCCCGATCCGGCTGAACGGGTTGGACGCGTCCCCGAGCAGCGGGATGTTCTCCTGGTCCCCGGTGGCGATCAGCTCCCGCGGATAGCCGCTCTCCTGGTGCAGCGGCCGCTCCCAGGGCTGGGCGAGCGCCTGCGGGACGATCCAGGACACGGCGCCGGCCGCGAGGGCCAGGAGCACCACGAGGGTGGCGAGGATGCGGTACCAGCGCTTGCCGCTGGGGTCGAAGAACACCGGCGGCGCGGCGCTGCTGCCGGTCCGCTCCGCGCGTCGGCGGTGCGGTGGTCGTCGGTCGTTGTCGGATGCTGCCACGGCGTGCTCGTTCCCCCGGTCGGCGGTCCGTCCCCTCGACGGACCGGCCGGCGCATCCCCCCGGACGGGCCGACCGGGCCAGCCTGCCAAGCCCTGACCCGTCTGTCACAAGTGCAAACAGGTTGCACAGGCAGCACATCTCATCGCTGTGCATGCAAGTGCGAGTGCAAACGACTGCCATCGCGGCACCTGAAGTTACGGGGTGGTACTTAATGAACGAAAACATCCGCCGATCGGGGGACGGGCGCGGCCGGACTCGTCCCCCCAAGTGGTGACACGGGAATCCACACATTCACAGATTCGCAACAGGAAACACAGCTCGATCCCGTCCTGCCTGTGAAGCGCACCACATCCTGACGTGGCCGGATGTGATCGCCCGCCCTCGTGCGGGGGACAACCGCGGCGAGCCGGTGCCCGGCCCCCGCTCGGGGGACACCGGCACCGGGACCGGGGACAAGAACGCCGGCCGGGGACGGCAGAACGCCCGGCCGGAGAATCCGGCCGGGCGTTCAGCGGGTGGGGAGGGTCAGCGGGTGACCCAGGTCCGCTTCGTGATCGAGGACCAGTGCACGGTGTAGCCGTTCGAGAACCGCTGGCGCACCTCGGAGCCGTACCGGTACTCGTCGGTGCTCGGGTAGCCGTAGCCCCGCTCGTAGCCGGCGGACTTCCAGCGCTGGCCGATCGCGCTGTTCTCCTTCACGGCCTTCGCCCCGGTCCGGGGGCTCCAGAGGACCTTGTGCACGGTGGCCCCGCTGCGGAACACCTGGTAGGCGCCGCCGCCGGTGAGTCCGCCGCGCTCGGGGCTGCTCGGGTAGCCGTAGCCGCGCTCGTGCCCGGCGGCGGCGAACTTCTGGCCGATGGCGCTGTTGAAGCGCACCGGCCAGGCGCCGGTGGGGGCGCTCCAGTAGAAGGTGGTGCTCCTGGCGAAGCTCTGCAGGGCGCCGCCGCCCACCAGGCCGCCGCGCTCGTTCATGGTGGGGGCGCCGAACACGGCGGCCCCGCCCAGCGCGCGGTACTGGTTGCCGATCCCGCCGCGCACCGTGTACCCGGCGGAGGTGATCGGGGCGGTGGGGGGCTTGGGTGCCGCGACCGTGCCCACCGTGGAGCGGGTGTCCGCGGGGGCCTGGCCGGCGGCATAGCCGTAGGAGTTCACGGTGCCGACCAGCTTCCAGCCCTGCTTGTTCCCGGACAGCTGCCCGTCCACGTAGGTCAGGCCGATGCCGATGACCGTCATCCTCGGGTCGGTCAGCACCTTGTTGTGCGCCTTCGAGCCCTTCCACCAGTTCATGAGCTCGGTGACGGTGCCCTGCCAGGACACGGAGTGGATCTCGCCGACGGCGTTCCAGTTCCCGGCGCGCTCGTCCTTCCAGAAGTCGTCGGTGTGGTCGATGACCTCCTCGCGGACCAGGCGGGTGGACTGCTCCTGGCCGATCTTGGAGAGCGTGGCCGAGTACTTGACCGGGGCGAGGCCCTTGGCCTTGCGGTGGGCGTTGATCAGGTCCAGCAGCCGCTGGGTGTCGGCCGAGCGGGTGCTCGTGGAGACGTTGACGATGTCCGAGGTCGCCGCGGCGGCGGGGGCCGCCGCGAGCATCCCGGTGGCGGGGACCGCCAGGGCGAGGGCCGCCGCGGTGAGCGCCAGGCGGCCGGTGGTGCGGGCGCGCGCGGGGGCGCGGTGCTTGGCGGTGTTCATCGGGTGGCCCAGGTCCTCTTCGTGGTGGTGGAGTAGTGCACGGTGAAGTTCTTGGAGAACTTCTGGCGGACCTCGGTGCCGTAGCGGTACTCGCCGGTGGTCGGGTAGCCGTAGCCGCGCTCGGAGCCGGCTGCCTTCCACTCCCGGCCGATCGCGCTGTTCTCCTTCACGGCGTGGGCGCCGGAGGCGGAGCTCCAGAGGATCTTGTGGACGTCGTTGCCGCGCCGGAACAGCTGGTAGGAGCCGCCGTTGACCAGGCCGCCGATCTCGGGGGTGGAGGGGTAGCCGTAGCCGCGCTCGTAGCCGCCGCGCTTCCACGCCGCGCCGATCCCGCTGGTCTCCCGGACGGGCTGGGCGCCGGTCGCCGGGCTCCACAGCACCTTGTTCACGGTGCCGCCGCTGCGGAACACCTGGTAGGCGCCGCCGCCGGTGAGTCCGGTGATCTCGCGGGTGGACGGGTAGCCGAAGCCGTTCTCGTAGCGGTTCGCCGTGAACTTCCGGCCGATGGCGCCGTTGAAGTTGACGGGCCACGCCCCGGTGGGGGAGCTCCAGTAGAAGGTGGAGTTCTTGGAGAACCGCTGGTACACGCCGCCGTTGACCAGGCCGCCGCGCTCGTTCATGGTCGGGGTGCCGAAGACGGAGGACCCGCCGAGGGCCCGGTACTGGTTGCCGATGCCGCCCTTGACCACGTAGCCGGCGGGGGACACCTGCGTGGGGGTCCCGGTCGGGGTGCCTGCCGGTGCCTTGCCGCCCATCGGCTTGTAGTAGCGGTTGCGCACCAGGTCCTGGAGCTGTGCGGTGCTGCCGCGGAAGACGTTGGCGTCGATCCGCTCGGTGAAGCCGTCGTCGGTGTACTGCCAGAAGTCGTAGGTGGACCAGGCACTGGGCACCCGGGGAGCCGTGGTCTCGTAGGCGGCGATGTGCATGGGGTGGTCGTTGAACGCACTGGTGTTGCCGGTGCAGTCCTGCCACCAGTAGTAGTTCGTGTAGATGGCCGGCACGCGCCCGGTGCGGGTCTTGTACCGGTTGGAGAAGTCGCGGATCCAGCTGACCATCTCGGACTGGCTGAAGTTGTAGCAGTGGTTGCCGTAGAGCGAGCGGTAGGGGTTGTCCTCCAGGTCCAGCAGGCCGGGCAGGGTCCGGCCGTCCGCGGACCAGCCGCCGCCGTTGTTGATGAAGTAGTCCGCCTGCTTCGCGCCCGAGGAGTCCCGGGTGGGGATCGCGAAGTGGTACCCGCCGCGGTGCATGCCCACGGCACCCGCCCCGGCGTACTGCTGCTGGAACAGGCTGTTGCGGATGCTGTCGCCCTCGGAGGTCTTGACGTAGGCGAAGCGCGAGCCCTGGTTCCACAGGCTGGACCAGTTCAGGGACGGCTGCCAGTTGGAGACGTCGGTGCCCTTGATGCCGCTGGGGGCCCAGGACGCGGCGGCGCCGAGGGACTCGGCCGACGCGACCCCCGCGACGGCCTCCTCCGCGGTGTCGCCGTCCGCCGCGCCGGCAGCGGCGCCGGCGTCGTCGTCGGTGTCCGTGGCTCCGGAGAGCTCCTCCGCGGTGCGGGCGGAGGACGCGGCCATCTGCTCGAAGTGGTTCTCGGACTTGGCCCACTGGCCCATCACGGCGCCGCCGTGGGGGTCGCCCGCGGCCGGCTGCGTGCCGGCGCGCGCCGGGTCGGGGAGGACGGCCTCGCCGGTGGTCGCGTCCACCAGGGTGGAGACGATCTCGCCGTCGGACTCCACGACCTTGGAGACCAGGTTGCCCTGCCGCTCCTCGGAGAGGGTGGTCGATCGGGTGGTGGCGGCCTCTTCCAGGGCCGCGACCGGGGTCAGTGTGGTGATGGCCAGCACCGCCGCCGTGAGGGCGGCAGGCAGCGTCAGTCGGGGGGGTGCTTTCACGCTGGAACGCCTAACTCGCATGGATCGTTGGGGGAACGACTCGTGCAAGGCCATCGGGATGGGGGGAAGATCCTCAGAGCCACGACGAGTATAAAGGCGCGTTTGCATAAACAATCAATAACGATGGGCCGTGTTACGCACCCGTACCTCTCTGGCCGTAGTGATTCTGTCCGCTGGGTGCGTTGCGGGGGCCGCGCGCCGGGGAACGTCGACGACGGACCCGGCGCGCTCTGCGGCCGTCGGCGGCGCGGACCCCGGTGGGCAGGAGAAGACCCGGCTCAGGTCTCGGGCGTCAGCGGACGGTGCGGTCCCCGGGCCGGATCCACCGCACCCCGGGCAGCCGCTCCGGGTGCGCTCCGAGGTGCTGGTCCACCACGTCCACCCACGCCCGGACCGCGGGGGAGAGCGGGCGGTCCCGGTGGTGGACCAGGGTGATGGTGCGGGAGCGCTCCGGGACCAGGCGCACGAAGGACAGGCCGGCGAAGCGCATGAGCGGCAGGACGAAGCCCGGGACCGGGGCCACGCCCAGGCCGGAGGCGGCCAGCCCGGCGATGGCGGCGACGTTCTGGGCCCGCACGATGGTCGCGGGGGAGACCTCGGCGTCCCGCAGGGCGCGGCCGACGGCCTGCTGGATGCTGGAGGCCGGGCCGAAGGCGATCAGCGGCTCCGTCTCCAGGTCGCTCCAGTCCACGGTCCGCGCCTCGGCCCACCGGTGGTCGGGGTGCACGGCGAGGAAGAAGCTGTCCTCGGCGATGGGGCGGACCACGTAGTCTTCGCCGTCCTCCGGGTCGGTGGTGAGCGCCAGGTCGGCTCGGCCGCTCTGCAGGTCCTCGGCGACCTGGTCGCTGAGGTTGTCCTCGACGTGCAGGACCACGTCCGGGTGCAGCTCCTGGTAGCGGCGGATCACCGGGGGCAGCAGGGTGGCCGCGAGGGAGGGCAGCGTGGCGATGGTGATGCTGCCCCGGGTGCCGGCCAGGTAGCCCTCGATGTGCTCGAGGCCGGTGTCCACGTGCTCGATCACCCCGCGGGCCACGGCGACGACCGCCTCGCCGTCGGCAGTCAGTGCCACCCGCCGCGTGCTGCGCTGGAACAGCGGGGTGCGCAGCCGTCGCTCCGCCTCGAGGACGGTGCGGCTGAGCGAGGACTGGGCCACTCCGAGCCGGGCGGCGGCCACCGTGAAGCTGCGGTGGTCGGCGACGGCCACGACGGCCCGCAGGTGGTGGACCCCCAGATTCATGCTCACAGCTCATGAGTCTATCGCCGAATGATGTTGGACTGCATAAAGTGACTCGCTTCACACTGGCGGGAGGTCAAGGAAAGGACTTCTCGTGCTCGCATGGACAGGTTTTCTCACCATCGGGGTGATCCTGGCGCTGCTGCTCTCCAACCGGGTGGCGGCTGTCGTGGCGCTGGCCGGGGTGCCGATCGTGTTCGCCCTGATCGCCGGGTTCGGTCCGGCCGAGATCGGCGAGTTCGTCGCCGACGGTCTCGGCGGGGTGGTCGGGGTGACGGTGATGTTCGTCTTCGCCATCACCTACTTCGGGGTGATGCGGGACGCCGGGCTCTTCGACCCCGTCATCCGCCGCATCGTCCGCTGGGCGGGCAACGCCCCGGTCACCATCTGCCTCGCCACCACCGCGCTGGCCATGGCCGCCCACCTGGACGGCGCCGGGGCCACCACGTTCCTCATCACTATCCCGGCCATGATCCCGCTCTTCGACCGGCTGGGCATGAGCCGGCTGACCCTGAGCGTGTGCGTGGGGCTGGGCGCGGGCACCATGAACTTGCTCCCGTGGGGCGGGCCCACGGCCCGGGCTGCCGCGACCGCCGGCGTCCCCGCCAACGAACTGTGGGTCCCGCTGATCCCCGCCCAGCTCGCCGGCATGGTGGCCGCCCTGGCCGTCGCCTGGTTCCTGGGCACCCGCGAGGGCCGGCGGATCGGCCGTGCGGCGGCCCCGGCGCCCGCCGGCAGCGGTCGCACCGGCGACGACGGCACTCCGGACACGGACCGCCCCGTCGCCGCGCCCGCGACCGACGGCCGCCCGAGGACGGCCACCGACGTGCCGCTGTCGGGTACGACCACGGCCGCGGACGCCCCGGACACGTCCGCAGCCGGCCCCTCGGGCTCGGCCGCCGCACCCGCGTCCGGGAGGACGGCGACGGCGACCGAGGTCGCCGAGCACCCCGCCGTGGACGAGCTGACCGAGGAGGAGCGGTCCCTGCGCCGGCCCCGCCTGCTGTGGTTCAACGCGGTGCTCACGGTCGCGGTGCTGGCGGCCCTGATCGCCGGACTGGCGCCCCCGGAGCTGGTCTTCCTCGCCGGGGTGGTGGTGGCCCTGGTGGTCAACTACCCGGGCCTGAAGCGCCAGACCGCCCGCATCGAGGCCCACGCCACGGGCGCCATGCTCATGGCCACCACGCTGCTGGCCGCCGGTGCGTTCCTCGGCATCCTCGAGGGCTCCGGCATGATCACGGCGATGGCCGAGGCCGCGACCTCCGTGATCCCCGCCTCGACCGCTCCCGGCCTGCCGCTGATCGTCGGGGTCCTCGGGGTGCCGCTGAGCCTGCTGTTCGGCCCGGACGCCTACTACTTCGGCGTCCTGCCGGTGCTCAGTGCGCTCGGCGAGCAGTACGGGGTGTCCGGGGTGGAGATCGCCCAGGCCTCCCTGCTCGGTCAGGAGACCGTGGGCTTCCCGATCAGCCCGCTCACCGGGTCCTTCTACCTGCTGGTCGGCCTGGCCGGGGTGGACATCGGCCGGCACATCCGCGCCCTGTTCGGCTGGGCCTGGCTGGTGAGCATCGTCATGCTCGTCGTGGCGCTGCTGACCGGGGCGATCGCCCTGGGGGCCGCCGGATGAGCCGCACGATCCGGGTCGGCGCCGGCGCGGGGTTCGCCGGGGACCGCATCGACCCGGCCGCGGAGCTCGCCCGCTCCGCCGAGCTCGACTACCTGGTCTTCGAGGTCCTCGGTGAGCGCACGATAGCCGCCGCCAACGCCCGTCGGCTCGCCGGCTCGGACCACGGCTACGACCCGCTGCTGCGCCGCCGCCTGGAGGCCACCCTGCCGGCCTGCCGGGGGCACGGCACCACGATCGTCACCAACGGCGGCGCGGCCGACCCGGTGGCCGCCGGCGTGCTCGCCGTCGACGTCGCCCGGGAGCACGGACTCACGGGGACGCGGGTGGGCGTGGTGACCGGCGACGACGTACTCGAGGCCGTGCGCCACGCGGACCCGCTGCTGTGGGAGACCGGCCGCCCGCTCTCGGCGGAGTCCGACGAGCTGGTCTCGGCCAACGCCTACCTGGGGGCGGCGCCGGTGGTCGAGGCCCTCGCCGAGGGCGCCGACGTGGTGATCGCCGGCCGGCTCGCCGACCCGGCCCTCTACCTGGGGCCCATCGCCCACGAGCACGGCTGGGACCTCACCGGGGACCCCGCCCTGCTGGGACAGGGGACCGTGGTGGGCCACCTGCTCGAGTGCGCCGGACAGCTCACCGGCGGCTACTTCGCCGACCCGGTCACCAAGCCCGTGGACGGTCTCGCAAGGTTGGGCTTCCCGTTCGCGGACGTGGCCGAGGACGGCGCGGCGGTGCTCGCCAAGCTGCCCGGCTCCGGGGGGCTGCTCGACACCCGCACGGTCACCGAGCAGCTGCTGTACGAGGTGGGCGACCCGTCCGCCTACATCACCCCGGACGTCGTCGCTGACTTCACCGGCGTCACCCTGCGCCAGGACGGCGCCGACCGCGTGCGCGTCGAGGGCGGCGCCGGCACGGTGCGCCCGGACGAGCTGAAGGTCACCCTCGGCTTCCGCGGGGGCTGGCTGGGCGAGGGGCAGATCAGCTATGCGGGCCCCCGCGCCCTGGCGCGCGCCGAGCTGGCCGCGGACATCGTCCGCACCCGTCTCGCCGAGGTCCACGGTCTCGACCCGGACGCCGTGCTGGTCGAGCTGATCGGCGCCGGCGCCGCCTTCCGCGGGCTGGCCGAGGCCCGGGACCCGGTGGAGGTCCGGCTGCGAGTCGCGGCGAGGGTCCCGGACCGGACCGCGGCCGAGGCCGTGGGATGGGAGGTCGAGTCTCTGTACACCAACGGCCCCGCCGCCGGCGGCGGCGCCCGCAAGCACGTGCAGGAGGTGCTGGCCATCCGGTCCTGCACCCTGCCCCGCGGACTCGTCCGTCCGCGCGTGAGTCTCGAGGAGGCCTGAATGAGCACTGTCGACGACTGCGCCGACGTCCGGACCGGTGACAAGGGGGACACCCTCATCCTCGCCGTCCGGGCCCGGGACGAGGCCGCGTACCGCCTGCTCGAAGACGTCCTGACGGCCGAGGCCGTGACCGGCCACTATGCCCTGGACCTGACCGGACCCGTCGCCCGCCGGCTGCTGCCCGGGCTGCACGCCCTGGTGTTCACCCTGCCCGGAGCCCTGGGCGGCGGCGTCACCGGCTCGCCGGTTCTCGACGGCCACGGCAAGGCCCTCAGCTACCACCTGCTCAGCATGCCGCTCAGGCAGGAGGCGCCGCGCCGGATACGATGAACCGGACTCGACCCCCCCAGAGGAGAACCATGGCCCCCACGCGCATCCTGACGGTCTGCACGGGCAATGTGTGCCGCTCGCCCATGGCGGCGGTCGAGCTCGACCACGGCCTCAACGAGATCTCGCCCGGCGGCTTCGAGGTGACGAGCGCCGGGATGCACGCGCTGGTGGACGAGGGCTTCGAGCACCGGGTCGGCAGACTGGCCCAGGACCGCGGCCTGGAGGCCGCCGCTGCGCACCGGGCCCGGCAGGTCACCCCGGACGTGCTGAAGGACACCGACCTGGTGCTCGTGATGGCCCGGGAGCACACCCAGCCTGTGCTCCAGCAGTCACCGCGGCTGCTGAAGAAGGTCTTCACCCTCCGGGAGTTCGCCCGGATCCTGCAGTACCTCTCCACCGACCCGGAGCTCGACCGCGCCGTGCCGGCCGACCGCGCCGAGCGCTGGGCGTGGCTGGTCCAGCAAGCGCCGCGGTTGCGGCAGCGGGTGCCGGTGCGCCACCCCGAGCGCAACGACGTGATCGACCCCTACCGCCAGGAGGACGCGGTGCTCCAGCAGATGGCGGACGAGCTGTTCGAGGCCACGGACGCGATCCTCGCCTTCGAGCGCCGCTACGCGGAGCGCGTGCCCACGGCCCAGTAGTGCCGGGGGTTGCCGTCAGGCCCGCCACGACGTTCTCGGGGAATGCGCTCCGCGCAGGAGGCTCGGCCGTGTGCGGCCCTCGTCACCCGTCCGTCAGGCGGGCATCCGGCGCAGCGTGAGGTAGGAGCCGACCGCGAGCAGCACGCTCATCAGAACCGCCCACATCGTCAGGCCGAGGGAGCCGGTGTCGAGGATCCACCGCCCCACCTCCGGCCAGGCCTGCTGCAGGCTCACGAGGGCGATGAACCCGACCAGCACGAGGCCGATCGCGAGCATGACGATCACGAGCTTCGCCGTGCCGAACCGCTTGAAGATCGTCGCGAACCAGAACCCGATGATGAAGAAGAGCATGGTCGACACGAAGTACGTCAGGCCCGCCGCGAGCGGCCCGGCCTCCCACACCCAGTCGAGGTAGGCGAAGTACCCGTTCATGCCGTACCCGTCGGTCGCCTGCTCGATCAGCCCGAGCAGCACGAAGATCAGTGACATCCCGAGTCCGCTCACCGCCGCGGCCGCCAGGGAGCCGACGTAGAACTCTCGGCGTGTCAGGCTCATCGCCTGCGAGAACGGGAAGGTCAGCGTCATGGCCTGGACGCCGATCACGAGGAAGTACCACAGGGGCGCCTGCGAGCCCCCGCCGATCTTGACGTCGACGCCACCCGCGCTCTGGATGATCCAGTAGATGAGCAGCGTGATCAGCCATGCGCCACCGAGCACCAGTGCCGGTACCCAGACGAACGTCTGCGTGTTCACGAACTGCAGGCGCACCACGTTGAGCGTGCGGTGGCGCACCGCGGCGGGGCGCGTGACGCTGCCGGCATCGAGGGCGGTCATCGGAGGGCTCCTTCCTGGGCGGCCGCGGGGAAGGCATCGCGGCCGGATGTGCGCCGCTGCGTGCGGCGCACGATGAGCTGCTGCAGCGAGACGGGGGCGAGATCGAGTCCTGCCGCGGCGAGGGCGTCGCGCTCTGCGTCGTCGAGACGGCCGAGGAACGTGACGGACGCGACGCGGCCGAGGCTCTCGCGGTGGATGACCTCACGGCCGTTCACCGCTTCCTCGACCGCGGCGGCGTCACCGACGACGTTCGTGGCCTGGGCACGGGCGTCGTCGGTGGACTCGTCCATGATGATGCGGCCCTCGTCGATCACGAGGACCCGCTCGAGGAGGTTCGCGACCTCGTCGATGAGGTGGCTCGAGAGGAGGATCGTCCGCGGGTGCTCCGCGTAGTCCGCCAGCAGGCGGTCGTAGAAGATCTGCCGTGCGACGGCGTCCAGGCCGAGGTACGGCTCGTCGAAGAAGGTGATCTCCGCGCGGGAGGCGAGGCCGATGATGACGCCGACAGCCGACAGCTGCCCGCGCGAGAGCTTCTTGATCGTGCGCTTGACCGGCAGCTGGAACTCGTCGACGAGATCATCGGCGAGAGCCTGGTCCCACCGGGGGAAGAACAGGCGCGCGGAGGCGAAGGCGTGCCGCGGCGTGGCGTCGTCCGGGTACTTCTGGCTCTCGCGCACGAAGCACATGCGGCTGAGCACCCGCGCGTTCTCGTAGGGGTTCTCGCCGAACACGCGCACCTCACCCCTCGTGGGGAGGTTCTGGGCCGTGAGGATCGACATCGCGGTGGTCTTGCCGGCGCCGTTGCGGCCCAGCAGGCCGTAGATGGTGTCCTCCTGGACGTCGAAGCTCACGTCGTCCAGGACGACCTTCTCCTTGTAGCGCTTCGTGAGGTTCCGGACCTCGATCACGGGTTTCATGGTGTCCTTCGATCTCCGGTGGCTTGCGGTGTCGCCGCTGCGGCACCGGCTCGGACCAGGTCGGCGACGTCGTCGGGTCCGAGCCCGATCTTGCGCGCCTCGGCCAGCAGGGGTTGCACGTAGCGGTGGGCGAAGGCGCTGCGGCGCTCCTCGAGGAGGAGGTGGCGAGCGCCGGGGGCGACGAACATCCCGATCCCTCGGCGCTTGTGGAGCACTCCCTTGCTGACGAGCATGTTCACGCCCTTCGCGGCGGTGGCCGGGTTGATGCGGTAGAAGGCGGCGAGCTCGGCCGTGGACGGGGCCTGCGCCTCCTCGGCGAGGCTGCCGTCCACGATGGAGTCCTCGACCTGCTCGGCGATCTGCACGAACAGGGGCTTGCCTTCCTCGACCAACGGGACCCCCGAGTCATCTGGTTAGTTACTCCACTAGTACACCGCAGGGGCGATGGGGCGTCAAGGGTGTCCGAGGATCTCCGGTTGTGTGACCGCCGCGTCGGTACCGGGCGGGCCGGCGCGGGATTCTCCGGTGCCGCCCGCACCAACTGTCCGGGCAGGCCGGTGAGCGTGGCCCTGGCGGGGTGAGGGCGGCGAACGGGCACGTCACACGCCTGTGCGCTGCTTGACCGAGGAACGGGACCGGTTCCTTAATGGAGCCCAGGTCGGCCACGCCTGCGAGGAGAACCCGTTCCCGGTCACGTGGGCGATGACCAGGTGCTGCACCGATCGTTCGCGAGGAGTTCCTGATGGCCGCTGACCGAGCACTCCCGGAGGACTTCCACGCGCTGTACGACGCCGGCGTCCGGAGCGCCCGCGGCACAGTGCCGCCGGCCGTCCCGGCTCCTGTCTCGCCGGGGCACCTCCGGATGGACGCGCAGCTCGGCGACCTGGAGGTGGACTATGACCAGGCGACCGCGCTCCCGAACCGCATCACCCGGGGGGCCCCGGCCGCCGGGCTGACGGGGGAGGCGGGCGCGACGCCGGAGGAGACCGTCCGGCGCTTCGTCACCGCGCACGGCGACCTATGGCGACTGTCCGAGGCGGACGCGCAGGGCGTCGAAATCGTCTCGGTCAGCGGACGAGGACTGCGCACGGTGCAGCTCGTGCAGCGGGCCGACGGGCTGGAGGTCTTCAACTCCGAGGCAACCGCGGCCATCGGCCCGGACGGCGACGTGATCTCCGTGGCCGGGCAGTTCTTCCCCGGCGCCGCGCAGTCGGCCGGCGCCCGCGCGGCCAGCACCACCACTGGCGTCACCACCGCGGAGGAGGCGATCGCAGTGGCGGCGTTCGACCTGACCGGGGTCGAGTACCCCGCCGCTGCCTTCAGCGGGGCGAGCACAGCGAGCGCGGTAAGCGCCGAGAGCGCCGAGAGCGCCGAGGGCGCCGGGACCGGCGGCACCGCCGGTGGCGGCTACCGGTTCTACCGCTTCACCGATCCGGCCGGCTCCGAGCCGATCGACACCGAATCGGCCGGCTCCGAACCGGCCGGCGCCGGGCGCCCGGCGTTCGAACGGCCGGTGCGCGTGAAGGACGTGCTGTTCCCGCTGGGGGAGGAGCAGTTCACCCCCGGCTACTACCTGGAGCTGTGGATCGAGGGCTTCCCGGCGTTCAGCTATGTGGTCGACGCGCTCGGGGAGCCGGAGGTGCTGTTCCGGAAGAACCTGCGGGCGGACGCCGCCTTCACCTACCGGGTGTTCAACACGGGGGACGCGCTGTTCCGCCCCGAGGACGGGCCGGCGCCCGGGTCGCCGCACCCGACCGGGCGCCCGGACGGGTTCCAGGCCGCCACCATCCCCGACCGGCTGGTCACGCTCGAGAGCCTGCTCCCGGGCGCCCCGTGGCTGCCGGAGGGCGCCACGAGCACCCGCGGCAACAACTGCATCGCCTACGCGGATGTCCAGGCGCCGGACGGGAGCAGCTCCGGGGACGTGGACGGCCGGGCCACCGGGGCCCGCACCTTCGACCACGCCTACGACCACGCCCGGCCCGCGAGCGACCCTGCCAACCTGCAGGCCAGTCTCGTCGGGATGTTCTTCCACGTGAACTGGCTGCACGACCGCTGGTACGAGGCGGGCTTCGACGAGGCGGCCGGCAACGCCCAGCAGATGAACCTCACGGGAGCAGGCCTCGGCGGGGACCCGATCCTGGCCGAGGGCAACGACTTCAGCGGCACCGACAACGCCAACATGCAGACCCCGGCCGACGGCGCCAGTCCGCGGATGCAGATGTACGAGTTCCGCGGCGTCGCCCCGCTGCCGTCCCGCACCAGCAACTTCGACGCGCTGATCACCTACCACGAGCTGGGCCACTACATCACCAATCGTCTGGTCGGCAACGCCACCGGGCTGGCCAACCAGCAGGGCCGGGCGATGGGCGAGGGGTGGGGGGACTTCTTCGCGATCACCATGACGTCCCAGGCCGCCGACGACTTCGGCACCGGCGCCTTCCCCGCCGGAGGGTGGACCGACCTCACCCCCACTTTCACGGACAACTACTACTTCTCGATCCGCCGCTACCCCTACTCCGCGGACCTGGGCAAGAACCCGCTGACGTTCAAGCACATCAGCAACGGGGTGGTGCTCCCGGCCGGGCCGCCGCGCCGTCCGCACGGCGGCGGGCCGAACAGCGAGGTGCACAATGCCGGCGAGGTCTGGTGCGCCGCCCTGTGGGAGGTGTTCGTCAACCTTGTCACCGTCCACGGCCACGCCGAGGCCGAGCGTCGCGTGCTCGAGTATGTGGTCGGCGGGCTCAAGCTCACGCCCAGCATGCCGACCTTCACGCTGGCGCGCGACGGCATCGTCACCGCGGTCGCCGCCCTGAACTCCGGCGACCTCGGCGCGGTGTGGCGCGGTTTCGCCAAGCGCGGCCTGGGTGCCGGCGCCGTGTCCCCGCCCAGTACCTCCACGTCGCTCGCGGGCGTGGTCGAGAGCTTCAGCACGCCGTAGGAGGCGCACCATGACGGCCCTCTGCTTCGACCTGGGGAAAACGCCGGGGAACGACGACGTGCCCCGCGCCGCGGCACCGGACGCGCTGCGGGCACTGACCGCCGCGGCCGCGGACGCCGGCGCCACTTGGACGCGGCTCGGCGACACGCTCCTGGTGACCGGGGCGCCGGCCCAGCTGGAGCGGACGGCCGCCGGCCGCGCTCCCGCGGAGCGGATCGGGGTCCCCGTCGCCCGCCTGCACCTGGTGATCCAGAATGGCCGGCAGTTCCAGCAGGCCCACCCCGAGGTCCCGGTCCTTCTCGACCGGGGACGCTACCTCGTCGTCGACCTCGACCCCGCCGAGGCCGGGAGGATCGTCGAGCCGTCCGAGCGGCACCTGCCGTGCTTCGGCGTCCGCCCTCTGCCGGCGAACACCGTAGTGTTCGAGCAGCGGCCACCGGCACCGGCCCGGACCCGGGCCGTGGCGGAGCCGCGCGTCGCCGCCGTGTCCCGTGACGCCTTCGAGGCGGACCTGCGCACGCTCGCCGGTTTCCGGACGCGGCACTCGACCAGCACGGAGTTCCACACCGCGCTCGACCGGGCCGAGGGCGTGCTGAGCGGACTGGGCTTCCCGACCCGGACCCAGACGGTGGCTGTCCACGGCGGGAGCACGCAGAATCTCATTGCGGAGCGGCCGGGGCGCGGCGGCGACGGCCGCGCGGTGCTCGTCACCGCGCACCTCGACTCGATCAACGTCCGGGACGGCGTCGCAGCCCCCGCACCGGGCGCCGACGACAACGGCTCCGGTGCCGCCGGGGTGCTCGCCGTCGCCCGGGCGCTGCGGGACCACCCCGGCGCCCGCGATCTGCGCCTGATCCTGTTCGGGGGCGAGGAGCAGGGACTGTTCGGCAGCCGCCACTACGTGGCGGAGCTGGACCAGCAGGCCCGCGAGCGCATCCACTCGGTGGTCAACATGGACATGATCGCGTGCCGGAACACGCCCGCGCCCACGGTGCTGCTCGAGGGCGCCGCCGTGTCCCAGTTCGTGCTGGGGGAGCTGGCCGCCGCGGCGCAGGCGCACACCGGCCTGACCGTGCAGACCAGTCTGCTGCCCTTCAACAGCGACCACGTGCCGTTCCTCGACGTCGGCATCCCCGCGGTGCTCACGATCGAGGGGGCCGACGGCGCCAATGACCGCATCCACACCGCCGGCGACACCCTGGAGCACGTCGACCACGACCTCGCCGTGGAGATCCTGCGGATGAACGTCGCCTACCTCGTCCAGGCCCTCGGACCGACCTGAGCCGGGACCGCAGCGACGGAAGCGAGCAGGACCGCCGCTCAGGCGTCCCGAGTGGCGGGCGAGCAGCAGTCGAGCTCGGCGGGCGCGTCCCCCTCAGGCGCCCACATAGGCCGCGAGGTGCTCGCCCGTGAGCGTGGAGCGGGCGGCGACGAGCTCGGCGGGGGTGCCCTCGAAGACGATCCGGCCGCCGTCGTGGCCGGCGCCGGGGCCGAGGTCGATGATCCGGTCCGCGTGGGCCATGACCGCCTGGTGGTGCTCGATCACGATCACCGACTTGCCGGAGTCGACCAGCCGGTCGAGCAGGCCGAGCAGCTGCTGCACGTCGGCGAGGTGCAGACCCGTGGTCGGCTCGTCGAGGACGTAGACGCCGCCCTTCTTGCCCAGGTGGGTGGCCAGCTTGAGCCGCTGGCGCTCGCCGCCGGAGAGCGTGGTGAGCGGCTGCCCGAGGCTGAGATAGCCCAGCCCCACATCCGCCAACCGGTGCAGGATGGCGTGGGCGGCCGGGGTCCGCGCGTCGCCGGCGCCGAAGAACGCCTCGGCCTCCTCGACCGGCATGGCGAGCACGTCGGCGATGTTCCGTCCGCCCAGGGTGTACTCGAGGACCGCGGCCTGGAACCGCCGGCCCTCGCACTCCTCGCAGGTGGTGGCCACCCCGGCCATCATCACCAGGTCGGTGTAGATGACGCCGGCGCCGTTGCAGGCCGGGCAGGCGCCCTCCGAGTTGGCGCTGAACAGCGCCGGCTTCACCCCGTTGGCCTTGGCGAAGGCCTTGCGGATCGGGTCCAGCAGACCCGTGTAGGTGGCCGGGTTGCTGCGGCGGGAGCCGCGGATGGCGCCCTGGTCGATCGAGACCACGTCCTCCCGGCCGAGCACCGATCCGGAGATCAGCGAGCTCTTGCCGGAGCCGGCCACCCCGGTCAGCACCGTGAGCACGCCGAGCGGGATGTCCACGTCGACGGACCGCAGGTTGTGGGTGTCGGCGCCGCGCACCTCCAGGGCCCCGGTGGGCGTGCGCACGGTGGTCTTCAGGGCGGCGCGGTCGTCCAGGTGTCGCCCGGTGAGGGTGTCGCCGGCGCGCAGACCCGCCACGGTGCCCTCGTAGCAGACGGTGCCGCCGGCGGTGCCGGCGCCGGGGCCGAGGTCGACGACGTGGTCGGCGATCGCGATGGTCTCCGGCTTGTGCTCCACGACCAGCACGGTGTTGCCCTTGTCCCGCAGCCGCAGCAGGAGCTGGTTCATCCGCTGGATGTCGTGCGGGTGCAGTCCGATGGTCGGCTCGTCGAAGACGTAGGTGACGTCGGTGAGCGAGGAGCCGAGGTGGCGGATCATCTTGGTGCGCTGGGACTCGCCGCCGGAGAGCGTGCCCGAGGACCGGCTGAGCGAGAGGTAGCCCAGCCCGATCTCCACGAAGGAGTCGAGGGTCTCGCCGAGCGCGGTGAGCAGCGGCGCCACGGACGGCTCGTCCAGGTCCCGCACCCACGCGGCGAGATCGCTGATCTGCATCGCGCAGGCGTCGGCGATGCTGATCCCGCGGATTGTGGAGGACCGGGCGGCCGCACTGAGGCGGGTGCCGCCGCACTCGGGGCAGTCGGTGAACGTCACGGCGCGCTCCACGAAGGCGCGGATGTGCGGCTGCAGTGCCGCCACGTCCTTGGACAGGAAGGACTTCTGCATCCGGGGGATCAGGCCCTCGTAGGTGAGGTTGATGTTGTCGACCTTGATCTTGGTCGGCTCCTTGTGGAGCAGATCGTGCAGCTCGGTCTCGGTGTAGTCGCGGATCGGCTTGTCCGGGTCGAGGAACCCGGAGCCGCCGTAGATCCGGCCGTACCAGCCGTCCGCGCTGTAGCCGGGGATCGTGAGCGCGCCCTCGTTGAGGGACTTGGAGTCGTCGTAGAGCTGGGTCAGGTCGACGTCGTTGACCTGACCCATGCCCTCGCAGCGCGGGCACATGCCGCCGGTGATGGAGAAGCTGCGCCGCTCCTTGACGGTCTTCCCGCCGCGCTCCATGGTCACCGCGCCCGCGCCGCTGATCGAGGCGACGTTGAAGGAGAACGCCTTCGCCGTGCCGATGTGGGGCTTGCCGAGCCGGCTGAAGAGGATCCGCAGCATTGCGTCCGCGTCCGTGGCCGTGCCGACCGTGGAGCGGGCGTTGGCGCCCATCCGCTCCTGGTCCACGATGATCGCGGTGGTGAGCCCGTCGAGGACGTCGACGTCGGGGCGGGCCTGGGTGGGCATGAAGCCCTGCACGAAGGTGCTGTAGGTCTCGTTGATCAGCCGCTGCGACTCTGCGGCGATCGTGCCGAACACCAGGGAGCTCTTGCCGGAGCCGGAGATCCCGGTGAACACGGTGAGCCGGCGCTTGGGGAGCTCCACGCTGATGTCCCGGAGGTTGTTCTCGCGGGCGCCCTGCACGCGGATCAGGTCGTGGCGGTCGGCCACGTGCGGCGCAGAGGACGATGCAGGGGAGTGCGGGTCCTGGCTCGGGGGTGTGCTCATCGTGTCTCCATCCCTGGGGGGCGCCTGCGCCGGGATTCCCGACGACGTGGCCCGGTTCGATCCGACCGGTTCCGAGCTTACGTCCGTCCCGCTGGCCGCTCGCGGATTCGACGCCGCCGGCAGCAGAGCCGCTCAGGGCAGAGCCGCGCACAGCAGAAACGGGTTCCGCTCGAGGGAGCCCGGGTCCACGCTGGGCCCCATGAACACCACCACCGCACCACCCAGAACCCCGATCGACGACGAGCTCGCCTCCCGGCTGCTGGAGCAGCGCATCATCGTGCTGGGCGCCGAGCTGGACCAGGCCACCGGCAACCGGCTGTGCACGCAGCTGCTGCTGCTCTCCGCCCAGGACCCCAGGCGGGACATCAGCCTCTGGATCAACTCCCCGGGCGGCTCCGTCCCGGCCATGCTCGCGATCATGGACGTCATGCGGATCATCCCCAACGACGTGTCCACCCTGGCCATGGGCCTGGCCTGCAGCGCCGGGCAGTTCCTGCTCTCGGCCGGCACCCCGGGCAAGCGCAGCGCCCTGCCGCACGCCCGGATCCTGCTGCACCAGGGCTCGGCCGGGATCGGCGGCACGGCCGTGGACATCGCCATCCAGGCCGAGGACCTGCGCCACACCCGGGACACCGTGCTCGGGCTCATCGCCGAGCACACCGGTCAGCCGCTCGAGCGGATCGTGGCCGACTCCCAGCGGGACCGCTGGTTCACCGCCGAGGAGGCCCTCGCCTACGGCTTCGTGGACCGGGTCATCGCCGGGCTCGACGACGTGCGGCCCCGCTCCGCCACCACGGCCGCCGCGGGGGTGGGGTCGTGAGCAGCTTCGCCGTGCCCTACGTCGTCGAACGCACACCGAACGGCGAGCGCAGCATGGACGTCTTCAGCCGGCTGCTGGTGGAGCGGATCGTCTACCTCGGCACCGAGATCGACGACGGGGTCGCCAACGTCCTGATCGCCCAGCTGCTCTACCTGGACTCCTACGGCTCCGATCAGCCGATCGGCTTCTACATCAACTCCCCGGGCGGGTCCACCACGGCGATGCTCGCCGTCTACGATGCCGTGCAGCACGTGGGCGCGCCCGTGGAGACCACCTGCGTGGGCCAGGCGGCCTCGGCCGCCGCGGTGCTGCTGGCGGCCGGCGCCCCGGGGCGGCGCTCCGTACTGCCCCACGCCCGGGTGGTGCTGCACCAGCCGGCCGCGCAGGGCCAGGGCACCATCCCGGACCTCATCCTCGAGGCCGAGGAGATCGCCCGCACCCGGGAGCAGCTGGAGCAGGTGCTCGCCCGGCACACCGGGCGCACCCCGGAGCAGATCCGTGAGGACACGGACCGGGACCTCGTGCTCACCGCCGAGGAGGCGGTGGTCTACGGGGTGGCCGACCGGGTCGTGACCCCGCGGGAGGTCCGGGTCCGGTGAGACGGGCGGAACCGGGGGAGCGCGTTCAGACGGCCAGGGTCACCGGCCCGGCCAGGCAGACCGGACCGCCTGGGACGGCCCGGGCGGCCGGGGCGCTGTCGAGCAGCACCCCGGTGGTCCCCTCGGTGAGATCGACGAGGTTCAGTCCCAGGGCACCGACCACCGCGGCGATGATCTCCGAGGATGGGTCCTTCACCCCGCGCTCGATCTCGGAGAGGTACTGCGTGGAGACCCCGGAGACGCGGGCCACCTGCGCCAGCGTCAGCCCCTGCGCCAGGCGGTGGCGGCGCAGGAACATCCCCAGCACGGACCGCCACAGCGGGTCCACGGGCGCTCGCGGCGCGGCACGCTCCCTCGGCGCGGGTGACGGGAGCCAGGCCGGCGACGAAGTCGATGTGGGGCGGATCACGTCCTTCATGAACCCATGCTAGGTCCGTACGGGCGCCGGCGGGCGGGTCGTCTGCTGTGAGCGGAGCACGGTGTCCTGTCCACGCCGCGCGCACGGTGGGATACTGGCCGCATGGATTCGCCGCAGGTGGGCGACCAGCTCCACGAGGGCACGGAGGCGCTCGAGCGGGCCGACTGGGCCGGCGCGCGCCTGGCCTTCGAGCACGTCCTGGATGGCGGCGGTTCTGCCGGTGATGCGGTGGCCGCGGAGGGCCTGGGCCTCGCCCTGTGGTTCGAGGGCCGGATCGCCGAGGGGATCGCGTGGCGCGAACGTGCCGTCGCGGGGCTCGTGGCGCAGCGCCGCTTCGACGACGCCGCCCGGGTGGCGGTCTGGGTGTCCGACCAGCACCTCATCGCCGGCCGCCCGTCCGCGGCACGGGGTTGGCTCGCCCGGGCCGAGCGGGCGGTCGAGGGCATCCCCACGGGCACCGGGCACGGCTGGGTGGCGGTCGGACGGGCCCAGCAGGCCGAGTCCGTCGAGGAACAGGCCGCGCAGGCGGAACGGGCGATGCGCATCGGCCGGGAGACCGGCGCGGAGGACCTTGAGGTCTTCGCGCTGAGCCTGCTCGGCCAGGCGGAGCTGGCCGCGGGCCACCGGGAACCGGGTCTGCGCCTGCTCGAGGAGGCCATGGTCGCCGCCACGGCCGGGCGGGTCCGCAACGTCCACACCCTGGGCGACACCTACTGCGCCCTGGTCACGGCCTGCGCCGAGGCGGAGGAGTGGGAGCGGGCCGTGGAGTGGTGTGAGCGCGTCGAGGACTTCGCCCGATCCCATCAGGCGGCGCCGCTGCTGGGGGTCTGCCGGACCGTGCACGCCGATGTGCTGATCGCCACGGGGCACTGGTCCGAGGCCGAGGAGGCCCTCGAGTCCGCCCTGGTCACCCACGCCCGGGCCATCCCGGAGCTCAGCGTCCCGGCCCTCGCCTCCCTGGCGGAGCTGCGGATCCACCAGGGCCGGCTGCGCGAGGCGGAGCAGCTGCTGTCCGGGCGGCAGGAGCACCCGTCGTCGTTGCGCGCCCTGGCCCTGCTCCACGTCGCCGAGGGGCGACCGCACGTGGCGGTCTCCCTGCTCGAGCGTGGCCTGTCCGGGACGGAGGGGCACGCGGTGCGCACCACGCAGCTGCTGGCCGCCCTCGTCGACGCCACCCTGGCGGCCGGGGACCTCGCGGCCGCCGAGGTAGCGACGAAGAGCCTGCACCGGATCGCCGGGGAGTCCGAGATGCGGCTCGGCTCGGCGCGTGCCGATCTCGCCGCGGCCCGGCTCGCCCTGGCCACCGGCGACCGGGACGCGGCCGCCGAGCTCGCCCGGCGGGCGCTGCGCGCCTTCGGCGCCATGGCGATGCCGCTGGACGCGGCACTGGCCCGGCTCGACCTGGCCCGGTCGGTCATGGGTGTTTCGCCCGATGTGGCGCGGGAGGAGGCGCTCGCCGCCCAGGGCGTCTTCCGCGACCTGGGGGCGTCCCGGGAGCTGGACTCCGCGGCCCGGCTCCTGCGCGAGCTGGGCGGCGGCACGGGTCCCCGGCCCAGGAACGGGGGAGAGCTGACCTCGCGCGAGCACGAGGTGCTGGATCTGATCGCCCTCGGCATGTCCAACGCGCGGATCGCGAGAGCCCTGAGCATCAGCGAGAAGACCGCCGGGCACCACGTGAGCCGGATCCTCATGAAGCTCGGGGTGCACAACCGCGCGGAGGCGGCCGCGCAGGCGGTGGGACGGGGAAAAGACGGGGAGAAAGCATAGGGAAGGGATAGGGAACGAATAGGGCATCCTCCCGATGTTCGGCCCCGTCGATCGGCGGATCCTGGAACGCACGGCACCGCTGGAGCCCACTCCGGCAGCAGACCTCGACCCGAGGCGCCCGTTCCCTCGACCAGGAGACCCCGTCATGAGCCAGACCATCAGCCCCCGGACCGCGGACCACGAGCTCAAGGCCAAGCACCGCGCCATCTGGGCCTCGGGCGACTACCCGACCATGGTGGAGACGTTCTTGCTCCCGCTGGGCCCGCGCCTGGTCGGAGCGGCCGGCGTCACCGCCGGCCAGCGCGTCCTCGACGTCGGCGCCGGCAACGGCAACGCCTCCCTCCCCGCGGCCGCCACGGGCGCCCGCGTCACCGCCGGCGACCTCACCCCCGAGCTGCTCGACGACGGACGGCGGCGCGCCGCCGTCGCCGGACTCGACCTCGAGTGGGTCGAGGCCGACGCCGAGCACCTCCCGTTCGAGGACGCCTCCTACGACGTGGTGATGTCCTCGATCGGCGCCATGTTCGCCCCCCACCACCAGCAGACGGCCGACGAGCTGGTGCGCGTGACCCGCCCCGGCGGGACCCTCGCGCTGCTGAGCTGGACGCCCGCAGGACTGGTGGGCGAGCTCTTCCGCACGATGAAGCCCTTCGCCCCGACCCCGCCGCCGGGCGTGCAGCCCCCGCCGCTGTGGGGGAGCGAGGAGCACCTGCGGGGACTCTTCGGCGGACGGGTGGACTTCCACGCAGTGGTCCGGGACGTC
Source organism: Kocuria sp. UCD-OTCP (assembly GCF_000349605.1). NCBI lineage: Bacteria > Bacillati > Actinomycetota > Actinomycetes > Micrococcales > Micrococcaceae > Kocuria > Kocuria sp. UCD-OTCP. Next base: position 37,898 of record NZ_AOSQ01000007.1, on the reverse strand, counting down.
CTCGAGGTCACCGCGTTCGAGCGGCCCCGCGACTTCGGCGAGCACTTCAAGGCCAACTACGGCCCCACCATCGCCGTGCGCAAGAACGCCGAGCGCGAGGGCCGGGCCGCGGAGTTCGACGAGGCGCTCGACCAGCTCTGTGACCAATGGAACCGGGGCACCCCCGATCGGGCACGGTTCGAAATGGAGTACCTGGTGGCGGTCGGCACCCGGCCGTGACCTTGACCGGCAACCAGCAGGTTGCCTAACCTGGGGGCGTGGACATCGTGTTCCAGGCCCTGGCCCATCCCGCGCGGCGGATCCTCCTCGAGGAGCTCGCCGCGCGGGATGACCAGAGCCTCTTCGAGCTCACCGTGCGGCTCATCAACGACCACGGCCTGGCCATGACCCGGCAGGCCGTGACCAAACACCTGGCCGTGCTGCGCGAGGCCGGCCTGGTGACGTCCACCGTTCAGGGGCGCACCACGGTGCACCACCTGGACACCTCCCCGCTCACCGACGTGCGGCAGTGGATGGACTCGCTGCCGCCCTCGCCGAAGGACACTCCGTGATCATCACCTACGCCTCCGTCTTCGTGGACGACCAGCAGAAGGCCCTGGAGTTCTACACCGACAAGCTCGGCTTCCAGCTCAAGGTCGACGTGCCGACCGGCCCCTACCGGTGGCTGACCGTCGTCTCACCCCATGCTCCGGACGGGGTGCAGCTGCTGCTGGAGCCCTCCGAGCACCCGGCCGTCCACCCGTTCAAGGACGCCCTGGTGGCCGACGGCATCCCGTTCAACAGCTTCGGGGTGGAGGACGTGCAGGCCGAGTTCGAGCGGCTCACCGGACTGGGCGTGCGCTTCGTGCAGGAGCCGACCGCGATGGGCCCGGTCACCACCGCGGTGCTCGACGACACCTGCGGCAACCTGATCCCGATCGCGGCGATAAACACTCCGGAGGTGGCCGCCGGGCAGTAAGCGCGGCCGTCCGCCGGAGTCGACAAGAACTACAGTGGAAATCCCCGCTCCCGTCGCCGTCCCAAGGAGCCACGCCGTGCATCGCCGCTCCTTCCCCATCGTCGCCTGTTTGACAGCCACCGCGGCTGTCCTGCTGGGCGGTTGTGGCAACGCGCCACCGGTTCGTGACGACACACCACTCACCGACGTCGACACGGAGTATGTCGCAGCGGAACGCCAGATGCCGGAGCACTACCGGCAGCCCGAGGTCGCCGGAGCAGAACGGCGCGCGCAGGGGCCGGCGAGCATCACGGTCTCCGGATCGCCCACCGGAGAGGACTTCAGGCGGGCTGCGACGGGGCTGTCCTTCGAAGCGACCGAACTGGCCGATGAACGGCTGAGTATGGACAACTCCGACCTCGTGTCCTTGGTGGGATCTCTGGAACGTCCCACACTGCGCTTCGGGGGGAACTCCGTGGACCGCCGTTTCTTCTTCACCGCTGAGGACGAGAGCCCGCCCACCGACTGGCCGCTGCAGCCGGGGGAAAATATCACCACGGTGACCCCGGATGACTTGCGCCGGGTCGCGGGCTTCGCCGAGGCCGTCGACGCCGAGGTCATTCTGAGCGCGAACCTGGCTGCGGACGACCCTGCGCGCGCTGCCGCGCTGGCGGCTCACGCACACGACGCATTCGGTGAGGACCTGGTCGCGATCATGGTCGGCAACGAGCCCAACGGTTTCTACCAGGGGGACGGCCACCGACTGAGCGTCAAGGACGAGAATTGGGACAAGGCACAGTACGTGTCCCAGCTCGAGGAGTACACCGCTCTCATCCGGGAGAAGGTGCCGCACCTGCCGGTCACGGCGCCCGGCGCCTTCGCCCCGGACTGGTGGGAGGCCGTCGCTCAGGCGAACCTTGACCACTCCGTCCTGGCTGTCCACCAGTACCCGCTGTCCTCGTGCGCGGGCTCGACGCCGCGCCAGCTGCCCACGATGGACAACCTCGTGGCGCCGTACACCCGTGCCAACGTGGACCGATTCCTCGGCATCGCCATGGACCAGGGGCGGGAAGCCGGCATGCCGGTGTGGCTCACGGAGACGTCGGTCTCGGCGTGTCTGGGGAGCAATGACATTACCGAGACGCTCGGCTCGGCGATCTTCGCGGCCGAGTACTCCATGAGGGCTCAATCTCTCGGCGTGGAACGCCTGGTCCATCACTCGTCGTTGCACCAGTGCGCGGGCGGGCCCCCGATGTCGCCGGTGTGTTCGTCCGGAACCCGCGATGATCAGGGCCAAGCCTTCGTGCCCCGCGCGAACCACCTTGGGCTCGTCCTCGTCGGGCAGATCCCGGACGGAGACTTTCTGGACACGAAGATTGCCGGCAACGATGACATCACCGCGTACGCGATCCGCCACCACCGCGACTACCGCGGCCGACAGGACACAACTCTCGTCGTGACGAACTTCGCCGACCCGGGGAACGCCGGCCGGACCCCGGTGAGGATCGATCTGCCTGACGCCTACGGTGAGGCGGTCATGACACAGCTGGGCGGACCGGCCTGGGAGGCAAGCTTCCCTGGGGAGAGCGCGTTCGACGTCGAGCCGGAGGCGGGGAGCCCGCGCACGGAGGATTCCGACGGTCGCGCTCAGACCCTGGGCAACGCGCTCGATCCCGTCGGCGCCGAGAATGTCTCCGTCGACGGATGGGGTCTGCCTCTGACACCTGTGGAGCACCGCCCCGATGTCCCCGGCGCTCGCCACGGTGAAGACAAGCTGAGCATGTCGCTCAACCCCGGTACCGTCACAGTCCTTACCCTGAGCCAATTCTGAGGCGGGACCGGCAGACGCAACTGGCCAGTGTCACCACTTCGGCCGACAATCTCCATGCAGATGTTGCTACTCTGAGAACGACGATCATCAGTTCGCCCTCGCACAGTCACCATGCATGGGCGGCACACCACCCGTAGGTCGCCCCGTGCCCGATCGGGACGGCACCTCTTGACCCCCGCGAGAGAGCCATGCCGAACACCCCCCGCACCCTCCGCCTGCTGGTGCTCACCCATTCCTACTGGCCCGAGCACTCTCCGCCGCAACGGCGCTGGTCGGCGCTGACCCGATTCCTTGTCCCCGCGGGCTGGGACGTCAGCTTTCTCGCACCCACGCCGCGATTCCTCGCTGTGGGGGAGGAGCGCCCCGAGGGCAGCGCGTGGGGCCGGTCCATCGGCCCGCTGGGAGAGCGGATCCACCGCGTCCCTTACCTGAGCGCCAGGCACGGGCGCCTCTGCAAGCTCACCGATCAGCTGTTCACCGCGGCCGTCGCCGCCGTGCGGGGGGTCTCCACCGGCTCCTTCGACGTCATCCTGGTCACGGCGCCGGCGTTGCCTCTGCTGGCCTCGGGCTGGTTGCTGGCACGCCTCAAAGGCGTTCCGTTCGTGGTGGAGATGCGGGATGCGTGGCCCAATCTCGCCGAGGACGCGAACCTGGTCCGCCACGGTGGCAAGAGCGTGGTCAACCGGGTGGTTGAGTTCGTGCAGAACCACGCTGATCTCGTGGTCACCGTGACCGAAGGCTTCGCCACGACTCTGCGGGAGCGGGGCGTCCGCTCGGTGGTCACCGTGCGCAACGGCGTGGTCCTCGACAACACCCCGCGAGTGCTGCCGCCGGCGGCGCAGCGAGACAGACTCGAGGTCCTGTATCTGGGCAACCACGGGGAGAGCCAGCGTCTGGAGAACCTCATCGAGGCCTCCGCCCTGGTGGGGGAGCGGATGCGGCTCACCATGGTGGGGCAGGGCAGCCAGAAGCCGGCCCTGGAGGCGCTGGCGGCTCGACTGGGCGCTCCCGTCCGGTTCCTGCCGCCCGAGTACGGCCGTGCGGTCTTCGAGCGCTACGCCGAGGCGGACACCGTGGTGGTCTCCCTGCGCGACGACTGGAAGTCCTTCGACGCGACGATCCCCTCCAAGACCTACGAGGTCTTGTCCGTGGGCCGGCACATCACCGCGATCGTTCGTGGCGAAGCGGCCCGTGTCTTCGAGGACGCCGGAGAGGGAGACGTGATCGGTGGCCAGCCCGGGGACATCGCCCGCCTGTGGCAGGCGCTCATCGCGGACCGGTCCCGCTTGAGGCCACGTTCCTCCGGACGTGCCTGGGTGGCGGCGCACGCCGACTATCCCGACCTGGCGGCGCGCTACGACAGCATCCTCCGTGGACTTGTGTCCGGTCTGGAGGCCGGTCGAGGAGTGGCGTCTGGGACCAACGGGGCTGCGCAGGCTGCGCCACGCTCAGACGATCGTGTGCAGGACTCGAATGAATGCAGATCGATGGACAACCATCATGCGGCGTGAGACGGGCGGCGGGTCCGTTCGGCAGCTCGGTGTCAACGGTATCTTGACGGCCGCTACCGTGCGGGAGCATCTGGCCGACGACCCCGTGGTGTTCTGGTTACAGGTCGCCCGCCGGCTCCCGGCCGTCCTAGTGCATCCCACGGCTCGCGTTCTGCTCGGTGCGCCGTGGCCTGCCGTCGGAGCAACGGCGGCCCACGTCCTCGGTCGAGACCACCACGCCGAGAGGTTCTTCGAACGCGCGTCTGCCGGCGAGTTCCGCGCAACGACGACGCGGCGTCTCGCGGACGTCGCCCTCTCCATGGGACGGGTGGCCGAGACAGACCGCCTCATGGAGCGCGTTTCCGTGCGGAGAAAGGGCCGGGCGGGCACGGTGGCCCGCCGCGATTGGCACTTGGGCCGGATGTCCGAGGCCGTCGAAGGACTGAACTGCGCGGTGTCCGAGGGTGCCGCCACCGCGGGGGAGCGGCGCCAGCTGCTCCGGTACGAGGAGGAGCTGCGCCTGTTCTCGGGGTGGCGTCCGACGCTCACTTCATGTACGGACTACGTCCCGGACCTGACCTCGGTGCTGCACGTGCTCACGAACTCCCTGCCGCACACCCAGAGCGGCTACGCCCAGCGCACTCACTCGCTGCTCACGGCCACTGCCGCTCAGGGCTGGTCCGTGGCCGCCGTGACGCGTCCCGGCTATCCGGTGCAGGTGGGAAAGCTCGGCGCACGGTCGGTCGACGTCATCGACGGCATCCCCTATCACCGCATTCTGCCGCGGCGCCTCGCCACCACGGCGACCGGCCGCCTCCAGCAGGAGGCAGAGGTCGTCCTCGACCTCGCGCTGCGCACCCGGCCCGCGGTCCTGCACACCACCACGCACTTCGTGAACGCCCTCGTCACCAGCGCGGTGGCGGAGGCGATCGGCATTCCGTGGGTCTACGAGGTCCGCGGTCAGCTGGCCGACACCTGGGCGTCGTCGCGCCCCGCGGAGGTCACGGCAAGCGAACGCTACCGGCTCTTCACTGCCCGCGAAGCCGAGATGCTCCGTGCCGCGGACGACGTGGTCACCCTCGGCCGGGAGATGAGCGCTCGCGTACGGAGCATGACAGGTCTGCTGGCTGCGGCCCCGATCCCTGTCCGGATTGCGCCCAACGCCGTGGGCGGGCCCTATCTCGACGAGCCATTGCCGCTCCGTGTGGCGCGCCGTGCTGTCAGGCTGCCCGAGGATGCCCTGATCCTCGGGACGGTCACGAGCGTGGTGGAGTACGAGGGCCTGGACGACCTGCTGCGAGCCGCAGCCCTCCTGGTGCCGGAGGCACCGGAGCTGCTCGTCGTCGTCGTCGGGGACGGCGCCGCTCGTCCAGGACTCGAGGCACTGGCCGTCGAGCTCGGTATCCAGGGCCGCGTTCACTTCCTGGGCAGGGTGCCGCGCGAGCACGCCGTGCTGTATCACCAGGCCTTCGACGTGTTCGTGCTCCCTCGCAAGGATCGGGCCGTGACTCGGGCCGTCACTCCGCTCAAGCCGGTGGAGGCACTCGCCACCGGTACCCCCGTGGTCGCGTCCTGCCTGCCGGCTCTGGCCGAGGTTGTCGTGGACGGAACCACCGGGGTGCTCGCAGCCGCTGAGGACCCGGCGGCTCTGGCCATGGCCCTCGACAAGTTGCTACGGTCCCCGGAAACGCGGCGACGCCTGGGCGAGGAAGGGCGGCGACGCGCCCTGGCGGAACGCACGTGGGACGCGGTTGCTTCCGCTACCGTGGAGACCTATCGCCACCTGACCGGGAGCGACACACACCAGGAGGCCTCTGCGTGAGCGTGCGACAACCACCCGAACGGACCGTCGAGTCCGCATCGGGCCCTCCGCCCCGCACCGTGGTCTTCGACTCCTCCCAGCTACGCGCCGTGGGCACACGGCCCCCGCTGACCGAGTACCTGGTGAAGCTGTGGGGCAGCCGGCACTTCGTGGTCTACGACGCCCGGGTGCGCCTTTCAGTGAGTCAGGAGCACACCTTGCTCGGCAAGGCCTGGCTCGTGCTCAACCCCGTGCTGCTGGGGCTGGCGTTCCTGCTGATCTTCGGTCTCCTGCTGAACACGGGCCGCGGGGTCGAGAACTTCATCGCCTACCTCCTGGTGGGCATCATGATGTTCACCTACTCATCGCGCTCAATCATGGCCGGTGCCCGGTCGATGGCGTCGGGGCGGGCCCTGATCCGAGGCTTCAGTTTTCCGCGGGCGGCACTTCCACTGTCCATCAACCTCCGGGAGCTCATGAGCCAGGGGTTCGTGCTCCTGGCCATGGTCGCGATGGTCCTGCTCATCCCCCCGCTCGAGCCGATCACGTGGCGATGGTTGCTCCTGGTCCCCATTGTGGCGCTGCAGACCGTCTTCAACTGGGGCTTCGGCATGCTCATGGCTCCGCTCGTGCACCGGATCCCGGACGTGGGCAACCTGCTGACGTTCACCATGCGGATCTGGATGTACGCTTCCGGAATCTTCTACGACCCCACACGATTCGTCGACGACGAGCGGTGGATGATCCTGTTCGAGGCCAACCCGCTCTACCAGGTGCTCTCCATGGCCCGGGACTGTCTGCTCTACGGCACCACTCCGTCCTGGTCGTCGTGGACGATCCTGCTCGTGGCGGCGCTGGGCACATGGTTGGTGGGACTGTGGGTGTTCTGGCGCAACGAGGAGAGCTACGCCAATGAGCGTTGAGACAGGCCCCATCGAGAGGGTCCGCAGGCGAGGTGAGGTCAGGAATCCAGCCGTGGTCGTCGATGACGTCACGGTGGTCTACGCCGTCACCAGCACTGGCGGCGGCGATGAGGTCCCGGTGTCCGGGGCGGTGCGGCTGGCACGCAAAGCGCTGGGCCGACCGCCGATCGTGCAGAACCGTGCGCTGAAGGGCGTCACCCTCACCGTGGCGGAAGGAGAATCGGTCGGCTTCATCGGCCGCAACGGGTCCGGGAAGTCCACCCTGATGAACGTCATTGCCGGCCAGCTCAACCCGACCTCCGGACGTGTGTACGCGGTGGACACTCCCGCCAAGCTGGGGGTCCACATCTCGCTGGTCCCCACGCTGTCAGGAGAGCGCAACATGCGGCTGGGATGCTTGGCGCAAGGAATGACCCCGGCAGAAGTCGACGCCCGTCTGCCCGAGCTCGTCCACATCGCGGCACTCGACAAGGCCCTGCACTGGCCCATGAAGGCGTACTCCTCCGGCATGGCCGCGCGCCTGCGGTTCGCCGTGGCGACGGCCACCGATCCCCACATCCTCATTCTCGACGAAGCGCTCGGCACCGGTGATGCCCAGTTCCAGGACCGTGGCAAAATCCGCATGCGGGAGATCCGGGACCAGGCCGGGTGCATCCTCTTCGTCTCCCACTCGATGGGCGAAGTACGCCAGACGTGCTCGCGCGTGGTGTGGATCGACCAGGGCGAACTGGTCATGGACGGGGACCCGGAGGAGGTCACCCGCGCCTACGAACGGTTCATGAAGGAACTCGCGGCGGGCAACAACCTCACGGGGTATGCCCTCCGCGACGAGGCTCGCGCGAATCTGGCGCGGACCGTCCTCGACGACGTCGCTCCTGGCGCGCCCGAGCCGTCCGCATCCCCGGACGAGGAGCGGTTCACCTTCCCGGTGCACAGGACCGGCGCGTGACAGGAACCGCCGGAAACTTCAGATTCCGCACGGCACTGTGGCACCTCCGGCACGGCGGGACGAAGGCGCTGGCCACGTACCGGCGCCGGCTGCGGGTGCCCCGGAGTGTGTCGGCCGAACCGGCGGACGGCGGTGCGGCTCTGAACTTCGAACCCGTGCAGTGGCCTGACCGGGCCCCGGTGTTCGGGGATGTCACCGCGGCCGTGATCCTGGACGACTTCTCCCTGCGGGCGTTCGCCTACGAGTGGCGCCAGATCCCGCTCACCCGCAGCCGTTGGCGGGAACAACTCGAACAACGACGCGTGGACCTGCTATTCGTCGAGTCCGCCTGGCACGGCAACGGCGACGAGTGGCAGTACCAGCTCACCGGAGCGTCCGGGGTCAAACAGCCCGTCAAGGATCTCCTGGCGCACTGCCGGGAGCTCGGGATCCCCACGGTGTTCTGGAACAAGGAGGACCCTCCGCACTACGACGACTTCCTGGAGTGCGCGAGTCTGTTCGACCACGTGTTCACCACGGACTCGCACAGGGTGGAGCACTACGTCCGGGACCTCGGCCACAACCGGGTGGGCGTGCTCCCTTTTGCTGCTCAGCCCGCCGTGCACAATCCTGTCCGGCCTCGGGAGGGCTTTCATGAGCGCGATGTGGCCTTTGCCGGCATGTACTTCGCCCACAAGTTCCCCGAGCGCCGGGAACAGATGGATCTGCTCCTGGGTGGGGCCTTGGACGTCAGCCCGCGGATGGACACCGGTCTCGAGATCTTCTCCCGCTATCTCGGGGACGATGACCGGTATCAGTTCCCTGCTCCGCTCGACGTACGGGTGGTCGGCTCCCTGCCCTACGAGCGCATGCTCACCGCCTACAAGGCGTACAAGGTCTTCCTCAACGTCAACTCGGTGGTGGACTCGCCCAGCATGTGCGCCCGGCGGATCTTCGAGGTCACCGCGTCCGGCACGCCTGTGGTCTCGACGCCGAGTGCGGCGATCCGCAACTATTTCCCCGCAGACCAGGTTCCGGTGGCGGAAGACAGGCAGCATGCGGCCGACCTCATCCGTGCGATCGTGCGCAGCCCTGAAATGGCCGAGCGCACGGTCCACCGGGCTCAGCGCACCATCTGGGCCGAGCACACCTACAGCCACCGGACGGCGCAAGTCCTGAACGCGGCGCTTCCGGGAGACTGGCGGGCGCCGCAACTGCCCAGTGTTTCCGTGCTGCTGTGCACCCATCGCCCGCACCGGCTCCAGCACGCCCTGAACTCCGTCGCCACCCAGGTCGGGGTGGAACCCGAAGTGCTCCTCGTCTGCCACGGCTTCGACCCCGCTGCGCACGACGTCGCAGGGTCTGTGGCCGCCTCCGGCCTGACCAACGTCCATGTCCTGGAAGCAGGGGACGAATCCACCCTGGGGGAGTGCCTGAACCGAGCTGTCGAGGCGTCCACGGGGGAGGTGCTTGCCAAGATGGACGACGACGACTTCTACGGCCCGCACTACCTGATCGACCAGTTGCGCGCGTTGCACTACTCGGATGCAGACCTCGTCGGGAAACACGCCCATTACATGTATGTGGCGTCCCAGGATGCCACCCTGCTCCGGTTCGGGCACATGGAGCACCGCTTCACGAACTTCGTCATGGGACCTACCATTCTGGGGCGCCGGGAGGTGTTCGAGGCAATTTCGTTCGAGCATCGGACCACCGGCGAGGACTCGGCGTTCCTCTCTGCCGCAGTCGACGCCGGCTACCGCATCTACTCCAGCGATCGGTTCAATTTCCGTCAGTACAGGGGCAGTGAGGAACACACCTGGTCAGTGCGTGATTCGGCTGTCCTGGCCACCGGTCGTGTCGTCATGTTTGGGAACAGTGATTCGCATACGGCAGTATGATTTTCGTTAGTGATGTCCCCGCATCGGCCCACACAAACCCCCCTTCCCCTCGGGCACCCTGCAATACCTCCCCCCACAGAAAGTCGTGCCATGTCTGAACAGCGGAGCGTTGTCGTCGTCGGTCTCGGATACATCGGACTGCCCACGGCGGTGGTCCTGGCGAACTACGGATCGCGAGTGATCGGCGTCGACATCAACCAGGCCAATGTCGAGCGGATCAACCGCGGCGAGATCCCTTTCGTGGAGCCCGGTCTGGAGGAGCAGTTGGCTAGGGCCGTCATCGAGGGCAATCTGACGGCCTCCACCGAGATGCCGTCCGGCGATGCATACATCGTGGCGGTTCCGACGCCCTTCACGAGCAACTACGAGGGCGACCTGTCCTACATCCACGCCGCGGCCACCAGCATCGCCCCCCAGCTGCGCGGTGACGAGCTCATCATCCTGGAGTCCACTTCCCCGCCGCAGACCACGCGGAAGATGGCGGAGTTCATCATCGAACAGCGCCCGGATCTGTCCCTCGACGGATGCGAGGGCAAGCCCGCCATCCACGTGGCGCACTGCCCCGAGCGCGTGCTGCCCGGCAAGGTGATGGAGGAGCTGATCACCAACGACCGCATCATCGGCGGGATGACCCCGGAGGCAGCCCGGAGGGCCAAGGAACTCTACTCCACCTTCTGCGTCGGCCAGCTCCTGGAAACCGACGACGTCACGGCCGAGATGGCCAAGCTGACCGAGAACTCGTTCCGCGACGTCAACATCGCCTTCGCCAACGAGCTCTCACTGATCGCTGACCGCCTGAACATCGACGTGTGGGAGCTCATCGAGCTCGCCAATCACCACCCGCGGGTCAACATCCTCCAGCCCGGCCCCGGCGTGGGCGGGCACTGCATCGCGGTGGATCCCTGGTTCATCGTCTCAGCGGCCCCGGAGGAAGCCCGGATCATCCGGACCGCTCGGGAAGTCAACGACGCGAAGCCGGAGTGGGTCGTGCAGAAGGTCAAGGAGACCACCGAGGGAATGCCTGTCCCAGTCGTCGCCGCCCTGGGCCTTTCCTTCAAGCCGGACATCGACGATCTGCGCGAGTCTCCGGCGATCGACATCACCAAGCGACTGGCCGAGGAGATGCAGCATGGAACAATCCTCGCTGTGGAACCCCATGTAGCCGATCTTCCGCCGGCGCTGCAAGCACTGAAGAATGTCCGATTCGCGGAAGTTCTGGATGCCATCAAACAAGCCGACGTGGTGGTGCTGTTGGTCGATCACCAGCAGTTCGCGAAGCTGCCGAAGGGCATTATGGATGGCAAACAGGTCGTAGACACCAAGGGGCTGTGGCGTCATGGTCGTCTGGCGATTGCTCCTATTGTCAATAAGCTGCCAGTAGTCGAAGTCGCGCACTAATTAAAACTTTGCCGTAAACGCGCCTTGAGGTACAAACGGACTCATCACCGACCAGCCCAGGCACTCAATGACATCAAAGGCTGAATATGCTTCAAACAGGCCGTACGCGTTTTATAGACCCAAAAGTTCACAGGATTACTTCGTTCCTCTCAACAGACGATTTTTGCACCTCGGATGAAATACCTCCAGGTATTTTGACTATTCATGAGGGTGGCTTGCCTATAGATATAAATAACAACTATCGCGGGTACAAGCGCACAGTCGTATTTTTCCATGCCGCAATAACAAGTTCGGTTCGGCAACTTCCCATGTTTCTCGGCAGTGGATTTTCCGGGGAAGTAGAGGCCAATCGGCTCTTTATATCGGATCCATCGTTGTATATAGATGACAGTCTCCGGTTGGGGTGGTACGCAGGGAACCATATGCAGCCCAATCTTCAAGAAAATCTTCGTCGAATCATGGAGCATTTGTTCCTTCAGCAAGGTGTCGATGAAGTTATCTTTTTTGGCGCATCGGGTGGAGGTTTTGCAGCTCTATACTATTCATTTTTTTTCCCAAACTCTCTCGCTCTGCCGATAAATCCACAGACTGACATTTCAATGTACATTCGAACGTTCGTGCACGCTTATGCTGATAAGGCATGGCAAGTGGATCCGAATGAGTATGATCCTCTGCGGTTAATTACGGCTAATACAGAAGTTCTTTCCATGTATACAGCGGAAGCTAAAAACACAGTTATTTATGTGCAGAATACAGGCGATGAAAATCATGTGAATCGTCACTATATTCCGTTTATGGAAGTGGCCAAGGCTTCTCGTGGGATTTATGCGATGATGGAGGACTGGGGGAAGGGCCACGTTCCTCCAAGTAGAGGACAGCTGAAGATTTTGCTGGAACTGGCGTGTACTTCGAACGACTGGACCACTTTCGCGGAAGAGATTGGTGTGGCGGAACTCCCTGTTTCGCAACCCCTTATTAGACCAAGGTGAATGAAACTTTGCATGATACTGGGCGAGTTTTCATTATTGGAAGTTGCGTAAGCCGCGATACATACAATTTTCTTTCACGTGATTTCACGTTGGAAAAATACGTGGCTAGGCAGTCTTTTATCTCCGCCTACAGCACCCCTACCGCGCTGAGTGGCGACATAGGTTTGAATTCTGTTTTTCAAGCCAGGCGAGTGGAATGGGATTTTGCGTCATCCCTGCCGAACGATCTGCGAACTGCTCGACCTGGCATTGACCTAGTGCTGATGGATCTTGTTGATGAAAGATCTGGCGTATTGGTCAATAAAGAAACAGGCGAGGCCGTGACGTCATCTTGGGAGCTGAACAAATCCGAGATCATCACGGAGATGCCCTCCACATTTCAGCATGTATCCTTCGGAGAACCCGAGCATTACGCTCTCTGGTCGGAGAGTGCGACACACTTGGCTCGGGACCTGGAGTCGTTAGGTCTCCTTCATCGTACTTTAGTTATCGGAATTCCGTGGGCCGATAAAACGGAGCAAGGAGGGGTCACTTCTTCCAAGTATGACGCCGCATGGTGGCAGGAGGCCTCCCGAGAGTATTATGAGTGCCTACATTCATTGGGGCTCTTGATCATTCGAGACACAGGTGTACCAGTGCGGTCTTCGCAGACCCATCGCTGGGGGGAAGAGGTATTTCACTATTCGGAATCGGTGTACCGGCATCTTGCGGTCAATATTGCAGACCGGATGTTCTGAATTGGATATATAAACTGATTTTTTGCTTCAAAAGCGATGGGCGAAGTATTTTCAACCCATAGTGGCCCATCGTTAAACTATTTGAACGCCTGGCGAGGTCGGACCATGGATTATCGCGAATTATCCTACGGCCCCGCTGCTGTTGCGCGAGGGCGATCGAGAGAAGCTGATCCGTCTGCTCCGTTCCACCTCGGTGCGGGCGGGATTGACGAATTGGACGCGGATCGTGCTGCTGGCCGCCGACAGGGTTTCCAATTCTGAGATCGCCGAGAAGGTCGGCGTTGCCCGCACCACGGTGATCGTTTGGCGAGCCCGCTACACCGAGGCCGGGCTCGAGGGACTGGCCGATTACGACCGGCAAGGCCGACCCCGGGAGATCGACCACCGCGCGACCGTGGCCGCCACGATGTGTATGGGCTCGGGACATGTGTGACGAGATGAACCGTCCCCGGTTCTTTGCCGCTCCTATGTGGGTGCCAGCACCGTGTGTGATGGCGTTGTGAGGCCAGCGTAGTAGGCGGCCTCGAACTCCTCGGGCGGGATGTTCCCGAGGGTGGAGTGCAGGCGTCGGTTGTTGTACCAGTCGACCCAGCCGGCCGTGACCCACTCGACGTCGTCGATGGTGCGCAGCGGGCCGGTCCGGAATGGAGAGCCGTCCCGGACCGCCTCGTTCTTGAACAGCCCGATCGTGGACTCCGCCAGGGCATTGTCGTAGGCGTCGCCGATGGATCCGATGGAAGCGGCGATACCCTCCATCGCCAGGGTCTCGGCGAAGGCCACCGAGGTGAATTGGGATCCGGCGTCGCTGTGATGGACCAGTCCGTCCTGGACGGTGTGCCCGGCGCGGTCGCGCCGCCACAGCCCCATCCGCAGTGCGGTGGTGACCAACGGGGTCGTCTTCGTTGCGGCCGCGTGCCAGCCCACGATCGTGCGCGCGTAGCAGTCGATCACGAAGGACACATAGACGAATCCAGCCCAGGTCCGCACGTAGGTGAAGTCCGCGACCCACCGGCGGTTGGGCGCCGGCGCGGTGAAGTCCCGGTCCAGCAGGTCCGGGGCCCGGGCCGCGTTGCGGTCCGGGACCGTGGTGCGCACGCCCTTGCCGCGCACCAGGCCGTTGATCCCGAGCCGGCGCATCAGCCGATCCACTCGGCGCGCGGACACCTCAAGGCCCTGGCGCCGCAGCAGCGCGGTCATCTTCCTGCGCCCGTACATCGACTCCGGTGAAGCACCACCACCGGCGTCCACCCGGGCAGTGAGGATGGCGTCGATGATCACCGCATCCTGGTGGTCGCGAGTACTGGGCCGAGCGCGTTTCCACGACCGGTAGGTCCGCTCGGCGATCTGAAGGCCCTGCTCGCGCAGCACCGTGCAGATCGACCCGACCGAGCGGCCCTTGGCGCGCTGATCCTCGATGAAATCGAGGATCAGCGCCGTCGGGGGTCGAGTTCCCCGGCGAAGAAAACCGCCGCGTCCTTCAGGATCGCGTTGGCCTCGCGCAGCTCCCGGTTCTCCCGCTCCAGTTGCTTGATCCGCTCCTGCTCGTTGGAGGACACCCCCTCGCGTTCACCGGCGTCGACCTGGGCCTGGCGCACCCAGCGGCGCAGGGACTCCTTCCCGATGCCCAGCCGATCGCCGACGGACTGGCAGGCAGCGGTCAGGGTGGGGTACTCATCGAGGTGGTCCAGCACCAGGCGGATGGCCCGCTGCTTGGTCTCCTCGGGGATCCTCTTCGGCATGATCTCTATCTTCCTTCCAGACTCAAAAGGAAGCGGCATCAAACCGGGGACGGTTCACGACGGCTCACCGATTCAAGAACCGTTCTTAGCGGATGATTTATCAGACGGAGAATTGATCTTCTCGACAACTAGGGTGACTGTGGAATTCTCGCCTATTTCTTGACCGGCATCAGGGTTCTGATCCTTAACTTTCCATTCCGAGTTGTTGGCCTTTCCTGCGCCCGGATATGCATCGCCCTCAATTTTGTAAGAAAGATCCATCTCCTTTATCGTAGTCACAGCCTTAAAAAGCGTGTTTCCACCGACATTCGGAACGCGCTGAGCCTCAGCAGACGAATCGTGTCCCGCACCGGAAGCCCGATCAACGTCTGCACTCGCGCAGCCGCCCAAAGCAAGAGATGCGGACGCGAAAATAGCAGCAAAAGTGGATTTGCTAAAATCCAAGAACATATTTGTCTCAACTTTCATGCGATGGAATTAGTGCTCGTGAAGCCTTGGGAAAACAAAGCGGACTGCCATGTGGGATGCACGCCAACACCCTGAAGGAGTTGCGACAAAACGTACTTTGGCGGCGGCGTATGATCACCGCCCCAGTCGTCCTGAAGATACATAACTGCATTCATTGGGTGGACTGCTTTCACAAACGGATGCATGTGTTCTTTAATGTGAAAGCGATCCCTCACATTTTGTATATACGCAACGGTGTTCGATGTACGACGACTATAAAAGGGGATTACGTCCGTATGGCAAGAATGAGGGATAGCTGACGCAATTGACCCCTCTTCCAAATCATGTGCAAGCTGAAAGAATTGCTCCACGGTGTCCTTGCGGTGTCGCAAGATATTGGTCTGCGGGTTCAGCGCTATGGACAGAGATCCCGGAAAAAAACTAGAGAAATAGAGACTAGCAAACCCGCCCCCGGACGAGCCGAAAAAAAACGCCCGGCTTCCGGAGGAAGTGGCCAATAATTTCCCGATAACATCTTCGATAACGGGCTGGGTCCGGACATTCTGGGTTCCGAGATACCAACCCAAGTTGAGATCCTTGGAAACAAGCACGGTCGGATCTGGGATGAAGATACGGTTAATTGGAACGTCTCGTGAAATACCCTGTCCAACTATCACTGGCGCCCGATATGTAGCGTCGACAGCACCATGAAAGAAAAAACCAGTTACATTACTACCGCGATCATTAACCAGTACATCAACTGGAAGACCACCAATTTCAAAAGTATTATAACCATTGGGTATTTCCTTGGCCTGCACGAAGGCACCCAATGATTTGTAGCGAGTGACCCGATGCTTCGACGAGTCGATAAGTCGAGGACGCAATGGGACTCCTTAATGTGAAGTAAAAACAGTATTGCCTTGGCCGGCAGTATTCCTCACAACACGGCGCGTGACTGCTGGCGTCAACTTGACGTGGGCATGCAGTTTGCCATCAACCGGGCTGTCGTGTTTCACAGTGAAAGCTACGAATACGGGGTTTGGCAAGTGCGGGTTCAAAGACGTCACATCCACCCTGAAGCGCTCGCCGTCCTCCAGTACCCGACTGAAAATAGTCTTGCCTTCACGTCTGATGTGGAGGAGACATTCAAATCCGGGAGCCAAAGAGTGACTACACTGAACATCGAATGCGGAAGTCCCCCAAACACTGCTCGGCTGTATCATGTCAATAGCGAGGTCGTCACCCGCCAATAATATCCGTGCGGACATACTCTCTTCGTTGCTTGCCGCGGGAGTAAGCTCAATTGGGTTGTGTTGTTTCAAAGAACGAAGCCAAGATTCCCAATGAGTCTCCATCGAAAGAAGAGTGGGAATGCTCTTATTCAATAGTTCGGCTCTGGCGGCAGCTAGGCGGCTGGAAACCATCAATCGGGCAAGTTTTTGTCTCATTTCAACTGCATTCCCGACCTTGACAACAAGGGGAGAAAAATCGTCATCTTCCGCGAACGAGGCGTGCCGCGCAACTACGGGATAGCGAGAAGCGACGATAGCGTACGGAAGAATTTCTGAGTAATGCATGGACTTGTCTTCATCACGAACGTGGGGGACCAGCACGACATGGCTAGCCATACGCGCAGCTAAGGCATTCACATCGCCAGCAGGGTCAGTGGTCACATCGAATTGATCCGCCTCGAAAGCACCAACTTTGCTGAGCGCCGCACAGTCAGTCAGAAGTTTGTGCGAAGCCTTGTCGCCTCCGGCCACCAGAACCAATGGGTGCGCAGACGAGATCGCGGCGACGGCTGAACGATAAGCCGCATCTACGGCTAGCGGTCCGTAGACAGCATTTTGGTATCCGCGCGTGAGTGCCCGACGATGCCCCAAAGACGTCGGCAGAGACACGAGATCGAAACGCTCGAATCGCTGTAAATCCGTCTCCTTATCAAAACTCACTCGATCAGACACATAAACCGTTTTTACCCCTCTGTCACGCAAGTACTGGATACCTGCAGACGTTAAGTGCGCCGACGTCCCCGCGAATACCAAAAATTTTGGAATCGTCCCCCAAGTTCTAAGAAGCTTGGAGACATCAAGGAATGGGGCCGCCGGGTCGTTTGGATTGACGACCATGAATTCTGATAAAAGCGATTCATCAAAAACCTCGACCGTATAACCGAGCCCGGTCAAAGACCGGTAAAGCGTGCTAACTCTTGACGTCGATCGTTCCCAGCCTCGACCAAAAATACCGACACGTGATGTTCGCTCTGTCAAATTCGGAACGATGGTGATAGCGTGTCCGTCGGACAACGCTGGACTTGACTCAGGGCCAGATGAATGCAGTCTCCCCTCATGGACAGTTTCGCTCGAAATTGTCGCGGGAGCCACCCGGTGCCCACCATCGAATTGTGTGAACCACAAGGCTCGACCGTGAGCGTCCAGATGCTTCCAGTCGTCCGAAGAAGTAAGCGATTCAAAGGCCAAAACTCGTGATAGGGCTGAGAAATTTGAATCGAATCGAGCAACGACTCGTCTGCTAAGTTCAGGAAACTCGCCACCGGCAAGACAAGCTCCCACCCATTCATCCGCTTCCGCGATACTTTCAACGACTTTCATCTCAGGAAATGACTCAAACCGGTCGAGACCTGGAATAACGGAGACGGTCGGAATTCCCATGGCCGCGTACTGTATGACTCGGCTTGGGTACTCGAAGAAGCCCAGATCACCCAAGCCAGGGAACCAGGTCTCTAGTCCCCGGTGATTCTTAAAGAACTGAGGAATATTCAGGGCAGCGGAGCAACGAGCACCAGCAACCACGACTTCTTCATCGGTATCCAGGTAACCCCCGGATATACCGAAATAGTCAGTCCCGGTCCTGCCGTGTACGCGCACGGTGCTTTTCAATGAAGCCAGGTCGAAGTAGCGTCGTCGCCTCACATCGTCGTGTACGTTACCGAGAAACATGACGTCGGTTTCAGGCTTCTCCTGCCCGTAAACGTAAGGAAAAGCATCGTGGTCCGTCCAGAAAGGGAAATTGACGCCCGTCGGTCTGCCAAAATGTTTCTCATAAAACCCCAGCACTTCCTTATTGCCGCAATGCAGAACAAGGTCGTACATGTCCACTACAGGTCCGTAGGATAAATCGAAAAGCACTGGGTCATCGGAAAACCATACTGCCAAATTGGCACCTGTTCGACGAAGAGCTTGCAGGACTGGATATGGAGCAGAAGCGGGCCTGAAAACGATGATCCAATCCGGTTGGAATTCCTTGATCCTTTCGATGTGATGCCAAGTATCCTTCGACATGCTCATGCGAGTTGCAAATTGAAACCCATGTCCGAATTTTCCGGTGTTCCAGACCTGATGTCCCCGTTGTTCGAAGGCACGCTCGAAGGAGGAGGCGACATGTGTCTCGAGAATTCCGTCGAAAAATGCGACTCGCATTTTATAGCCTCCAGGTAACATTATCGGTTGAAGCTGCATGCTTAATGTTGTAGACGTCGGTGTGGTACGCGCGTTCGTCTAAAAGGGGGACACGTATTTTGCTTCCGAAGGGCTGAGTCTGGCGAACAATATCTTTCCACTGGGCGGAACCTCGCGCCATCCAAGCAGCGTCTAGAGCCCAGTCAGACAATGTGTCTTCGCGCGCGCCGGGCACTTCAGCGTTTTCAAAACCTCTGATGAGTGGCTTACTGACCCACGGCGCCTCTGTATAGTCACGCAAATATAGTGCGAGATCAACAAGATAGTTCGGCCCGTATTCTATTCGACTGTCCATGACGGTCACATAATCGTCCGATATATCGAGCTTTTCAGTCAAAATATTCCTCAAAGGCTGAACCCCAGGAAGTTCATGCCTTTGATATTCGAAATCGCGATATCCATCGTCCAAGTACACTTCAACTTCCGACTTGATCGTTTGTCGCTGGACTTCGGACAGTAGCCGCGGCAGGTCGCCTTCTCCCCGGTGTCGGAGGATTACATGCACTCGGGGGAGCAGTGGTACTTCGGGCTCACCGAGTGTCGTAAGTATTTGGTTGAGTCGATGACGGTATGTATGAAGGCGCCCAGTTCGGCGCCACGCCTTGTGTGCCGTGGATCGGCGGAGTTCGTCATCACCTAGATAGCGGTCAAACGCTTCCGAAGCCTCGTTTTCATCGCGGACAAGAATTATTTCGTCTTCGGGATAAATGTTCCGAATAGCCTCCGAGAATGGGCTCACAACAAGAGTCTTTGAACTTGCCAGCTCGTATACTCTTCGTGCGCACATTGTGGGTGAACTCGGCACAGAGTTCACATTCAAGAAGATTTTATGCTCTCGGTAGGCTCGTACCATGGCACTGTAAGGCAGTGATCCGACGATGAACTTTTCATATTCCGTGGGAAAACTGTAGTCGGGGTTTCCGTCCATAACACGCGAATATATTGAAAAATTGTGCTTTGCGGCCGCCGGGAAAAGGAAATCCATTTGCTGTTTGCGTTCCGGAAATTTGTGTCTGAAGTACTGACCCGCGAATGCAATGTCCCCCGATCTGTGTCCACTAATTTCCGCCGGCCGATGTATGCTGGGCTGGGCAGCAAACCGTAACGAGTCGACGTGAGCATGTCCCACTTCCGATTTGTAAGACGGAATAAGGTTTGCTTCTGTCGTGAAGACGAAATCTGCTAATTTGGCTACAGGAAGAAATTGCGAAAAATGTGGCGGATCTTCTTTGTTCCAAAAAACTACGGGAATACCAAGGCGCTTTGCCTGGTGCGTTAAATCGATGAGTTCCTTTTTTGGACCCGTGGGGCTAGTGAGCTGGTAGAGCCAGTCTCCATTATTTCCGTTCCATGCAGACTCTATAAAAAGAAATCTAGGCTTTAAGCGTTCCAATGCCAACTGGTAGTCACTTTTCGCAATTGGGAAGTAATTAGTGATGGATTCAAAGCACTGGGTAGAAAAATCATCCAGGACTGCTGCCATACGAGGTAAATGGAGATTTCGATTACTTCGCTTATCCGCAAGATACTGCTGCGGATCTTCTCCAAAAATGGTTGAAAATGCTTTGCTGTCATTATTTGTGTCGCTGAAGCTAGCCTTGGACATCGAAGCTCCTTGCGAAAGCGGCGGTACGCGAAGTTAGCTGAGTAACGATCAATTCGTCCCTGGACAACGCTGCGAATTTTTCCGCGGAGCTTGTCAGCCGGGCCGGATTATCGACATATGAAAGAATAGGGATATCGGTCCGCAACCATCGCCAAAAACGTACCGGTACCTTTAGTGTGTCTAATGGGACATCGTCCAGGGCAATTAATACACCACCGAGGCTGTGTGGAGGGGGCCATTCCTGAACACGGTCGTCGTGGTTCATCGCCAAGACAAGGAAATCATCTGGAAGTCCCCCCGCGGCTACTGCGTCTAGTGCATCGGCGCGATCTGAACTCATAATTAGTAGCACAGGTCCAGGGCGGCGTAGTTTTTTGAACATCGTGAGGGCTGAGGTTGCCCCAACTGTGGCATCGGGTGCGATCAGTGACAACTTCGTGTTGATCGAACCAACGCTGGCAGTCAGTTTGTCCAGATTTTCGTAGGTTGATTGCATCGTGTTTTGGTAGTTGTCGATTGACGGATATCTGTTATTGCCGATAGCTCGTTCGACGTCTCTGAGTCCGTCGGATACTTCGTTAATGGGCGTTTCCAGATCTTGCACTTTTTGCATAGTTGTAGATAAGCGCTGGTTGACCGTTGCTAAGTGACGTCGCATAGTGGCAACTTCATTCTGATATGCACGTAATCCTGAGTGTAAATAAATGACAAAAAGGCAAGTTATACCAGCCGCATAGCCTGGTAATAGCGACCAGAGTTGAATTGAAAAGACAAGGCCGCCCGCGATAAGCATCGACAAAATGAGCGCCAGTATAACCCTTTGATGGATTGATATGGAGCGCCATATTCGGGGCTTTAGCATTTCGATGACCTTCCAATTCCTGTGCTGCTGGGTTCCTATTTGATCGTTTGATGTCGAACCCCATGTCGTTGGCATGCTTTTTCGATAGATGACTAAGGCGCCCTTGCGCGTCGAATTACTTACCACTCGTGTGTTTGCATTACCTTGGGATGGAGAGTGAAATCTTTGGTGCGTGTTTTAGGATTTGACATTTTCTATGTTGCATCGTTCATAAAAGCGTTCGATATGCGCGCAAGTGTCCTCTGTTGGTTCATGGGGTTGTGGCCGTCCTCAATGTTGAAATATGGATGCACTCGAACGGCGTCGATTAGGTGTGGATAGTCAATTTGGAACTGTTGGAACATTGGGTAGTCAACCAGTCGATCGTGCTTGGATGCCAGATTTACGTGCACTTCTGTGCGTAATGGTACGTCTCGTGCGACAGCTAGACGCAGAACGTTAGTTCTGGTGGGGAAGTGCTCACGAATGTCGGCTGGAAGCAGGCCCGGAAATCGGGCTTTTCTGACGGCGTTGACTGAATCTGCCATCCACCGGGTCCAATCGAACTGCGGATTGTTTACTAGGGATCGAGCGCCTGGGTCATGTATGTTCATGGCAAGTGCCATGAAGCCGCCTGCTGACGATCCAAAATAGCAGCGTCTCGACGAGCTCTCGATGCCGAGAGCCCTGGACATCAGGGTCAGCGCTCTTGTGGCATCGGGCACAACCCAGTGTCCGCATTCAAGTTGGCCCCACGCTAGTGACATCATTTGTTGACCGACCGTGGCTGGATCGCAGAAGTATATTTGATGGTGCGGAATATTTCTCCACCAACTTGAACGCTGGAATGTGGGCGTCCCCAAGGCGCGTTGCTGGTCCACTGCCCCATTGTTCATGATTATTAGATTTGTGGAAGTTTCTCGTTTTATTACTAGGAATGGCATTACCGAGTGAGGTGTCTCGACATCAATGCGCTGGGGTGTATCGGGCGGGATTTCCGCCACAACGGTTTGCGTTAATTGGTCGAGTTCCACTCCAATTGTGTTGCCATGAGTGATGTTATTCATCAAGTATCTCTGTGCTCACCCGTTTTTAATGTGCTTGTTTTCATGTTTGGCTGGCCAGAAGGTGGAAGCCGGAGGATTGGCGGCGGGTATCTTTTTCGTCGGGCGATGCCTCACGCTTCAAAGTCTGGAACGCGCGTTCCGATACCGAACATTTCTTCTATCGCAGCCACTGTGCGCGTTGCAGCCCTTCCGTCGCCGTAGGGGTTTACGGCATTAGCCATGTCATCGTATGTCTTATCCTGGTTGAGGAGCTCGTCGACTTCATTCACGATGCGGTTCTCGTCGGTGCCGATGAGTTTTACTGTGCCGGCATGCACAGCCTCGGGGCGCTCGGTGTTCTCGCGCATAACCAGGACAGGTTTGCCCAGCGATGGGGCCTCCTCTTGCACGCCGCCCGAGTCAGTGAGGACAAGGTGTGCCACCGATAGCATGCGGGTGAACTCTCCGTAGGCCAGGGGTTCCGTGACAATGACGTTTGGTTTTCCTTCCAGGGCCGGCAACACGGCTTCGCGGACCGCCGGATTGCGGTGGACCGGTAGCACGATGATTAGGTCCGGTTCGGCGTCGGCGATACGGGCCAGAGCCCTCCCGACTCCCCGCATGGCGTCGCCCTGGTTCTCTCTGCGATGCGTCGTGACCAGCAGTACTCGGTGACCCGATGCGGCTATTTCCTCCAATTGGGGATCGGCGAACGGCAGTTGCTTCTCCACGGTGTGGAGTAAAGCATCGATGACAGTGTTGCCGGTGACTACGATGTCGGCTGCGGGCAGGGCTTCGGCCAGCAAGTTCTGCTTCGAGGTGGCCGTCGGGGCGAGGTGCAGGGAGGTAATTTGCGAGGTGAGTTTGCGGTTTGCTTCTTCGGGGAAGGGAGAGAAGAGGTTGAACGAGCGCAGGCCGGCCTCGGCGTGGATCACGGGGATGCCACGGTAGAGGGCGGCGATGGCCCCAGCCGTCGAGGTGGTGGTGTCACCCTGGACCACAACGGCGTCCGGGATGTCTCGGGCGAACAGGGCGTCGAGCCCCTCGACAGTGCGGGTGAGGATGCCGTTGAGCGTCTGCCGGGGCTGGATGATGTTCAGGTCGTGATCCGGGACAATGTCGAAGATTTCGTTGACCTGGTCGAGCATTTCGCGGTGCTGGCCGGTTACCGTGACCGTGCACTTGAAAAGTGGGGAAGACTGTAGCGCTTTCACGATGGGAGCCATCTTGATAGCTTCCGGGCGCGTTCCGTAGATCGGCATGATCGAGGGCATTTTGGGGGGCCGCCTGTTCGACAGTGCGACAGTGGGGGACTCTCGCACAGGGAGGGGTAGGTGCTTCCCCAGATTAGGGGACAAGCCTCTTTACGTCCGAGAGGACATGCCCATGAGACTGCAACAAGCCTGGTCACGCCGTCATACTGTGGCGGCAGGAGTGGTCGCGGCCGATTTTCGCCCTCTGGCGTGTTAGTGCGAACCTTTGGTGCCGGCCTGTGTGCGTAGTCGATCCGCTCGAGGTTCTGTCCAAAGTATGGGACTGTGGTCGGTTCTACGGTGATTCAGTCTGGCTGGGTCTGGGCCGCATGCCTTCCGAGTGGCCGAGGTCAGGCCGCCGGGCACTCCAAGAGGGCGTTGCCATGACCACGGAGGTGCTCAGCCTTCAGCCGGAGGAGACTCAGTGCGAGGTGGCCGGGAGTGCAGGCCAGCTGGATTAGAACCGTGGTTTCTTCGTAGCCGTGGGAGGTGAGGATCGACTTCACGGCTACCTCGTGGCGTTCGAGGAGTGCATGCGCGAAATAGCGCTCGTTGATCAACTCGGTCAGTTCAAGGGCGAAGGTCCAGCTGGGGGAGCCGGGGCCCATGGACGCCTTTGGGGAGTTCCAGTCGCTCGGGGCGCCAGCTGTGCGCAGCTGCGTGCGCAAGACTCGGTCCAGGGCTTCAGGGGTGAGAGCAAGCGTGAGTTCGACAGTGTCGTCGACGACCTCGAAGCGCGTGAGGGTGAGGTCGGAAGGGGTGCAGGACTCGATGTGACGTTGAGCATCGGTGAAGAAGTCGTTGTAGGTCATGGAATTCTCGCTGTCCGCCGGGGGTACGGATGGTCGGGTGGCTTCAGAGTATCCGCTGACGAGGGGTAGAGAGGGGGGTGCCCGTGCGGAAAGCGGAGCCGGCGGGGTTGTTCGGCGGGTTGCCGAGTTCGCGCCGAACAACTCAGGCCGCCTGTGCCTCCGGCGTAATGAGCCCGCTGGAGCGGAGGTGCTCCGCCTTCAGGCGGCGGAGGTTCAGCGCCAGGCAGTTGGGGGCGTAGGCCGGGCGGATCACCACAGGAGTGCCCTCGTGGCCGTGGGCGGCGAGGATCTCCTGCAGAGTGGCCTCGTGGCGCTCGAGGACCACGTGGCCGAAGTAGTGGTCGTTGAAAAGGTCGGCCAGTTCCAGGGCGTACGCCCAGGTGGGGGTGCCGACCTCCATGGACGCCTTCGGGCAGTCCCAGTCGCTCGGGGTGCCGGCGGTGCGCAGCTGGGTGCGCAGCACGCGGTCGAGGGCCTCGGGGGTAAAGGCCAGGGTGAGCTCGGCGACGTCCTCGACGATGTCGAGCTCCAGGAGGGTGAGTCCCGCGGGGGAGCAGGACTCGAAGTAGCGCTGGACGGCGGTGGAAAGGGGAGATGTACGCATCGGATTCTCGCTTGTCCGTCGAGGGGTACGGATTCTTTGGGTGCTCCGAGCGTATCTGGGTGACGACCCTAGTGGGGGCCGTTTTCTGTCCCCACATGGTCCCCAGCGGACCGGACAAAAGTCTATTGCCGCGCCCCACTCCCTATGCAGGAAGTGCTTTCGTGTGGACCATTGTCCAGCACGCTTCTCTATGGCGTGACGGGGGTCACGCCGGCGGCCTTCCCTCGAGGGCGGCGCCTGCCTCGTGGACCATCATGGAGGGCAGGTACGCACCCCTACCCCCGAAGGGAACCATGACCCGCGCTCTCCGCATCCTCGTATACGGCACGATCATCGCCGCCGGATTCGTCCTCCTGATCAGCACCGATCACCCGCTGGTGGTCCAAGCCGTGGTGCTGGTGGTCATGGCGTTCATCGGCACGCTCGCCCTGTACAAGCCCCGGGCTGAGGCCACCACGGTCGTCTCCGTCGCCGTGGCGCTGCTGCTGCTGGCCGCGGCACTGTACTCCGCGCAGCTGGGGTTCCTGGGAGTGCTCGTCGTCGCGCTCTTCCTCCTGCTCGTGGTGGCGGCGTGGGGGGGGGGTCGGCGAACCCGGGTCGGAGCGGGGGTCACCCACGACCGTCAGTGAGCGCCCTCCTTGGCCACCACGGCCTTGACGGTGCGGAGCAGGATCACGAAGTCCTGGACCGGGGACCAGTTCTCCACGTAGTAGAGGTCCAGGCGCACGGCCTGCTCCCAGTCCAGGTCGTCCCGGCCCGAGACCTGCCACAGGCCGGTGATGCCGGGCTTGACCCGCAGCCGGCGGTGGACGTGCTCCTCGTACTGGGCGACCTCCGAGGGCAGCGGCGGGCGCGGGCCCACCAGGGACATCTCGCCCTTGAGGACGTTGAGGAACTGCGGCAGCTCGTCGAGGCTGTACTTGCGCATCCACCGCCCCGGGGTGGTGACCCGGGGGTCGTCGGCCATGAAGAACAGCACCCCGCCCTTGGCGTCGTTGGCGGCCATGAGCTCGGCCTTGCGCTCCTCGGCGTCGGTGTACATGGAGCGGAACTTCAGCATCTTGAAGCTTGTCCCGTCGAGGCCGGTGCGTTCCTGGGCGAAGAGCACGGGCCCGCCGTCGTGCGCCTTGACGATCGCAGCGAGCACGAGCATCACGGGGGACAGAGCCACCAGCGCGGTGATCGCGCCGGCGATGTCGACCAGGCGCTTGAGCATCCGCCGGGACCGGCTCAGCCGCGGCGTGGAGACGTGGATCAGGGGCAGGCCGGCCATCTGCTGGGTGTGGATGCGCGGGCCGGCGATGTCGGTGAGCCCGGTGTCGAGGACCAGGCGGATGCGCTCGTCGGCCAGGTACCAGGACAGGTGCCGGACCTCCTCCGAGCTCAGCGGCGCGGACGCGGCCATCACCAGGGTCTCGATCCGGTGGGCGCGGCACGCGGCCACGATCCCCTCCACGCTGGGCGCCTCCCCGGCCGGCAGCATGTTCTGGGGCATCGGCACCCGGGCCAGGTGGTGCGGCAGGACCCGGGACGACGACGGCGCGTAGACCGCCACCGGGTCGAAGCCCGCGGCAGGGTTCTGCTGCAGGGACTTGAGCATCTCCACAACCCCCGGCACGCGCCCGACCACCAGGGTCCGGGACATCGCCTCGCCGGCCAGCCGGCGGCGGGTCAGCCCCCGCCGCACCAGGCCGCGGCCCGCCAGCAGCAGGAGTGTGCCCAGCGGCAGGGCGATCACCACGTAGCTGCGGGCCATCGGCACGTTCAGCACGTAGGACAGGATCGCCAGGGCACCGAAGAGCACCAGCGTGGCCGAGACCACCTGCCGGTTCTCCTCCACGGCGTAGCCGATGAGGCGCACGTCGCGGGCGCCCCGCAGCTCCAGCCAGCCCCACCAGGCGGCACCGAGCACGGCGCCCACCAGCCAGTAGGGCACGGTGAGCCGGCCGAGCTCCAGGGCCTCCTGGTCGAGGCCGAAGCGCATCAGCTGCGTCAGCACGAGCGTGGCAGCCAGGGCCAGCGCGTCCAGGCGACGCAGGCTGCTGATGTGGGTCTCCCGCCAGGCGGCAGGTCGCACGGACATGTTCTTCTTGAGCACGTTGGTCACTCCCCCCGAGTGTGCGGGGGCCGGAACACTCCTCCTACGCCCCCCGGCGTGGTTCCGGCCCCCATCGATGACTTTACAAGTGCACATCGATGTAAACAGGTGCTTAACAGGGGACAGTCCCGAGGGTTGGATGCTCCGCCGTCTTTGCTAGCGTAAATGCAAGCGCATGTTCGCCGGTCCCAGGGCTGGTGGTCGCGAGACGTGCGCTGCAGGGGTGCCGGTCCGCCGGCGGGATCCGGGGGGATCCCGCCGCACCACGGACGGCGCTCCCTGTTCGAGAGGCCGGCCCGGTTCCCGGGTCTCGGCGGGGGAGCGAGGCGCCGCAGAGGCGCAGCACAGGGGGAGTTCGCATGTTGAAGCACCAGTCCCGTGACCGGAGCACGGACCCGATCGAGATCCCGGTCAGCGGTGTCCGCGTGACGCCGATGGACGCCGAGGAGCTGCACCGGTGGATCTCGGCCACGTGGCAGGAGCGGCGCAAGGCCGCCGTCCTGGCCCACAACCTGCACAGTCTCTACACGTGGGAGGTCAATCCGACGTTCCGCGCCTTCTACGAGAAGGCGGACGTGGTGCTGACGGACGGGTTCCCCGTCCTGAAGCTGGCCAAGTGGCGCTCCGGGCGCGACCTCAGTGCCAAGCGGCACCGCCTCGGCACTCTGGACTGGCTGCCCGGCCTGATGGGGCGCACCCCGGTGCGGCGCGTCGCCGTCGTCGGCGCGACCCCCGAGGGCAACGCCCGCACGGTGGACATGCTCCGGCGGGACGCGCCCGCCGGGCGGATCGAGGGCTGGCCGGGAGAGGGCTGGAACCCCGTGCTCGAGGACCACATCGTCCGGTCCCTCCAGGAGTACCGACCCGACTTCGTCATCGTGGGCCTGGGTATGCCGCTGCAGGAGGAGTTCCTGAGCCGGCGGTGGGAGGAGCTGCCCACGGCGATCTACGCGGCCGTCGGCGGCGGGATCGACGAGTACGCGGGCATCCAGAAGCCGCCGCCGCGCTGGCTCGGACCCATCGGGCTGGAATGGGCGTACCGGCTGGTGACGCAGCCTCGTCGACTGGGCCACCGCTACGTGGTCGAGCCGTGGATCCTCGCCTATCTCCTGGTGACCAAGGCCGTGCGGCAGGATCCACCAACCCCTGTAGGCGCCGAGAGCGGCCCGGTTACGGCGAGCAGGTAGGACTTGCCCGGGCCGCCGTTCGTCGGACGTCGCTCGCAATTTCGTGATGTCCATGGCAGAAGCCGGGGCGTGCAATTCATCCTCCGGCTGCCCCGTTGGTTCAGTAGGCGCCGTCGCGCGCGAGCACGGCCTTGACGGTGCGCAACAGGATGACGAGGTCTTGGGTGGGGGACCAGTTTTCCACGTAGTAGAGGTCGAGGCGCACGGCCTCCTCCCAGCTCAGGTTCGAGCGTCCGGAGATTTGCCACAGCCCGGTGATCCCGGGCTTGACGCGCAGACGCCGGTTTACGTAGTCCTCATACTTCGCGACCTCGGTGGCCAGTGGGGGGCGGGGTCCGACGAGCGACATGTGCCCGAGCAGCACATTAAGGAATTGCGGCAGTTCGTCGAGGCTGTACTCGCGCATCCATCTGCCTGGCCGGGTCACGCGGGGATCGTTCTTCATCTTGAACAGCACGCCGCCCGCGCTCTCATTCGCGTCCAAGAGCGTAGCTCTGCGCTCCTCGGCGTCCTGATACATGGAGCGGAATTTCCACATCCGGAACACCTTGCCGTCCAGTCCAACGCGTTCCTGTGCGAAGAAGGCAGGCCCGCCGTCGTGGGATCTGACGATCAGCGCAAGCACGAGCATCATAGGAGCGAGCACGGCAAGAGCTGTCATCGCGGAGAGCACGTCGACAAGGCGCTTGTACATCCACCGAGAACGGGTCATTTTCGGGGTCGACACGTGGATCAGCGGAAGGCCCGCAACGTGCTGGGTGTGGATCCTGGGGCCGGCGACGTCAGTGAGGCCGGTGTCGAGGATGAGCCTGATTCGCTCATCGGCAAGGTACCAGCTCAGATGCCGAATCTCCTCGGGACTGAACGGGGCGCTGGCGCATAGCACGAGCACCTCGATCTGTCGGTCGCGGCAGGCGTCGAGCAAACTTGCTATGTCGGGGGAGTGGCCATCAGGAAGGAGGTTCGGCGGCTGTTGCACCAATGACACGGACGCATGAAGCGGCAATGAGGTAGTCGGCGCATACATGGCCACGGGGTCGAAACCGGCTCCGGGGTGCTTCTGCAGGGATGTGACGGTTTCGAGGACTCCCGAGGGGCAGCCCACGACCATCGTCCGAGAAGTCGCGACACCGGCCTGTCGGTGACGGGCCAGCCGCCGCCGGATCCGGCCCCGGCCCAGGAGCAACAGCCCCGTACCTATGGGCAGTACCACGATCACGTATCCGCGAGCCGTGGGGATGTCCAGTGCGTAGGAGACGATAGCGAGGGTCCCGAAAAGGACCAGCGTCGCATTGACCAGTTCCTTCGATTCCTCGACTCCTTGGCCGACCAGCCGGATATCGCGAGTCCCGCGTAGCTCCAGCCAACCCCACCAAGCCAGTCCCAGGAGGACTCCGATGCCCCAATAGGGCATACGGAGCCCCAGGACGGGCAGAGCGCCGCTGTCGAATCCGAAACGGATTAGTTGGGCTACAGCTACGGTCAAGGTCATCATCGCCGCGTCCGTCGCTCGGACTGTGCGCACGTAGTCATCCTGCCAGGACGCGGGTCGCGAGATGCCTGTCTGTTTGAGCACAGCCGCACTCCCTTCCCCTGAGCGGTGGACGGGCTCGATCCCTTCGAACTGACTGAGCGGTAGGCATGGTCGCATGGCCCACTTTGAGGGCATGCTCTTGCCTTGGATGCCAAGTTGTTCAGCGCACGGGTCGTGCCCTCCAGTCGACCCCCATCGACTGGCCCCTCCTCGTCGGATCGGAACGTTCCGAGCGGTGGAGGTTGCCGCGCTACCGACTCTAAAGGGCTGGTCCCGGCGATACCTACTTTCGTCCAATAATGGCCGAATGTGAATTGCCCAATGCGATGACATGGGGCGATGTCCGCAGGGGCTACCCGTGCTAGCATTGTGCGGTTGCCAAGGCGAGGGGACCCCTGCGGGTCCCGTGATCGACGACGGCTGGTTGAACGTTCCCGCCCCCACCGGTGCGGCGCCCCGCGAGGCGTGTCGCCCGGAATCCAGACAACGGGGGAGGGTCTGCGGCCGGTATCGCCTGGCCATTCAGACGACAGACCCGACTTCGAGGAGTTCCCATGGCTGACACCATCCGCATCCCGGCCACCACGCGCAGCGACTTCGGCAAGGGCTACGCCCGCCGCATCCGCAACAACGACCAGATCCCCGCGGTCGTCTACGGCCACGGCGCCGAGCCGCAGCACGTGATCATCCCCGGCCACGAGACCATGCTCGCCGTGCGCCACTCCAACGCCGTGCTCGAGCTCGACGTCGAGGGCAGCACCCAGCTGGTCATGGTCAAGGACATCCAGCGCCACGCCACCCGCCCCGAGATCCTGCACGTCGACCTCCTCGCCGTGCGCCGCGGCGAGAAGGTCGAGGTCGAGATCCCCGTCCACGTCATCGGCGAGGTCGAGCCCAACGCCGTGCACAACGTCGAGGAGAACACCCTCACGGTCGAGGCCGACGCCCTGAACGTGCCCGAGGACGTCGTGATCAACCTCGACGGCCACGGAGTGGGCGACCACGTCTACGCCGCCGACGTGCGCCTGCCCGAGGGTGTCGCCATGATCTCCGACCCGGAGCTGCTGGTCATCAACGTCTCCGAGCCCCAGGCCGTGGACCTCGGCGAGTCCGAGGGCGAGACCGAGGCTCCCGAGGGCGACGTCGTCCCCGAGAACGAGGCCTGAGCCCCACCGCTCACGTGATCTCGTGATCCTCGAAGTGCGGGGCGGCTTGCGAGCCGCCCCGCACTTCGCATGACCGCACTCTTCACACCCCCACTCTTCTCACCTTTGATGGAGGCACCGATGTCTGACGCATGGCTGGTCGTGGGACTGGGCAACCCCGGCCCCGAGTACGCCCGGACCCGGCACAACGTGGGACAGATGGTCCTCGACGAGCTCGCCGCACGCCTCGGCGGCACGTTCAAGGTGCACAAGACCCGCGCCCAGGTCCTCGAGTCCTGGCTCCGCCCGGGTGGGCCCCGCGTGGTCCTGGCCAAGCCCATGACCTACATGAACGTCTCCGGCGGCCCCGTGGCCGGGCTCGCCAAGTTCTACGGCATCCCCGCCGAGCGGGTCATCGCCGTGCACGACGAGATCGACATCCCCTTCGCTGCGCTCAAGCTCAAGATCGGTGGGGGAGAGGGCGGGCACAACGGGCTGCGGGACATGTCTAAGGCCCTGTCCACCAAGGACTACTACCGTCTGCGGGTGGGTGTGGGCCGTCCCCCGGGCCGGATGGACGCCGCCTCCTACGTGCTCAAGCCCTTCTCCTCCACCGAGGGGAAGGAACTGCCCTTCCTGCTCGACGACGCCGCTGACGCAGTCGAGCACTTGGTCGAGAACGGGCTGCTCGAGGCGCAACAGCGGTATCATGCTCGGTGACTTGCAACCGGACGGGACGGGAACAGGCCGTGTTTCCGATGCCGATCACCGAAAAGCTACCTCGGCAATCCTTAGATGTGGGGACAGTTGCCACCACTCGTGCTCAAGTAAGCCTTCCCTATTATAACTGCATGTTTAACAGCTCGTCGCGGCCGCCATGGTGGCCAGCATCCCGTGCATCGATACCGAGGGGCGCGGGGCAATGGTGGTGGACATGGAGCCTTGTGCTGTTCAGCGTGGATGCCATACTGCTCACCGTGCATGCGATCCACCTGGTGTTGCGTCGGTGGGGAGCCGAGCAGAATGCACTATCAGACTTCCTATTGAATACCGCCTGGAATGGTTCCAACGACGGTTCGGTGGGCGAAATTTGGGGTTACCTCCAACTGGGGGCCGCGGGGCTGATTCTGTTGGCTCTATCCCTGCGGGGACCAAGAAGGTATGCGTTTGCAATGTGGGGTGTGGTCTTTCTCGTCATGACCGCGGACGACATGCTCAGGTTGCACGAAAACTTTGCAGAGCGGTTCGAGTCGGCTTCCAGGGCCTCACCCGTGATGGGCATACCGCCGTATGCCTTCGGTCAGTTGTTATTTTGGGGAGTGCTGGCAGTTCTGCTGGGAGGACTCCTCTTGCTCGCACACTCACGTAGTTCCGTGTCGACGCGTCGGGGCTCCGTGCAGCTATTGGCTGGAACAGTGCTGCTGTCCACAGCCGCGGTGGGTGTGGATTTGGGCAGCTCGCTTGCGCTGGAAATTTGGGGTCGCACAGCCCACTCCATTCTTGTATTTATAGAAGCAGTCGGCGAGCTGGTCTTCGTGACCGTGATTCTCGTCGTTGCGCTCCGCCTTGTTGTTTTGCATTCTGAAGTTTCAGCACCAAAAAGTCATTGAAGGTTGTCTAACCACCGATGCCGGTGGGGCACATAAAAACCGGTTTCAAAACTTAATGGCCGTACTCCCCCGTACTGGGCGTGATCACACTTCCTGCATGACGACGCAGTCGTGGATGGTCGATGACTGTCTGTGGGAGCTAATCGCTTAGCTCGCCCCACCCACCGACTCGAAGGCGGGGTGGACCGCCCTGGATCGACGACCGAGCTGCTCCGGAGGGAAACCTGTCCGTGCTCCACACCGATTGTCGATGGAGAAATCCGCTCCGGAGCCTGGGCTGTGGATCCGGGAACACCGCCTGGCGCCGGCTGCGCGACTGGCAGCAAGCCGGTGTCTGGCAGAAACTCCACCAGACAGTGCTCGCTGAGCTCTCCGAGAAGGCGATCCTCGACTCGTGGCGGACAAGCATCGACGCCGTCATGGCACGGCAAAAGGCGGGCGGGGGCGAGCTGACCGGTCCGAACCCCACCGACCGCGGGAAACCGGAGACACAGGACCACCTGCTTCCCGACGGCGCCGGGTGGCCACTCTATGCGTAGGCCTAAGCGGCAAAAACGCACGACTGTCAGCAAGCTGCTCGAGCCGCTGTTGGAGGCCAATCCGATTGTTCCTGGCTGCCGCGGGAGCCCCGGACGACCCCGCCACGGGCCAGATCAGCTGCACGCGTTCAGTCCTACGACTTCTGAGGGGTCGGCGCGGTACTTGCTTCGGCGAGGTATCAAGCCCGGATCACCTGCCGTTGGATCGACACTGTGACCCACTTGGACCCACTTGGGCTGGCGCCGATGGTTCGTGGAGCTCGCCACCTCCTGGGTGCTTCGGTTCGAGCGACTCGGTCGGCGCTACGACCAGGCCGCAGTCATTCGCTGCCGTTGCTCCCACCCACCGTCAGACTCATCAACGTTCACAGACTGCACCAAGCAACGGAGTCAAGAGATCAGGTCCTACGTGGAAAACATGGACGTAGGTTGCAGATCCGGAGGCACATCCGGCCACGGGGTCAGCGCTCTTTCCCAGTCGGCGTCTCGGACGAAATGCATCGCGTCACAAAGTTCAACGCGGAGGCTGGTCACATCGGGTCGGCTTGCTCCGGACTAAGCTGATTTCCACGGGGAAGCTGTCTGCAGGACACGGGAATCCCCAGAACGTGCATCTGAACTGGCTCGCTGAAAGTACAGATTCGTCGGACGGGGACCTCTGCGAGTCGAGCCAAGATAAGCGAAGCTCGTCGTGAGTCCGCTTTGGGGATCAGGGGACTCACGACCAGGAGGATCTCCCAGTGTGTCCGTGATGGCCGGTGCTCCACGAAGCTCTCTGAGTGTCGATAGTTTCGGGGCATGAGGTGGCCCTCGATCAATAACACTCTTAGTCGAGAAAGTGAAAAAGCATGGATTTGGCACAGTATGTTGACATATTTCGCGCTAGAAAATGGCTCATTTTAGGTTGCGGTGCGTTCGGACTTCTGTCGGGATTGATTTTCGCATATTTGTTCGACGCACCCTATCGCGCCTCCAGTTCTGTGTACCTGCAGCCGAATTTGAATGACAACGCATCACTAGTCACGCAGATGACTGGCTACATGGAAAATCAGACCATCACGTACGCTGAACTAGCTGACCAGCCGCTGCTCCAGACGCGCGTGGTAGAAGAGTTGGATCTGGACTACACACCCACTTTCATGGGGGCGCTCGTGTCGACTAGCACCTCTGAAGATTCCTATGTCATCGAAATTGTGGCCATAACGAACGATGGTCAGGAAAGTGTCGAAGTAGCCAATGCCACAGCTGCCGCGCTTGTAGATCATGTGGAAGATGCAGAACCGCAACTAGGTGGACAACCGTTGCTCACTATGGGAATCAGCGCGGTGGCAGAGGAGGCTACAGAAGAGCTACCTCGGACTCCTTTCTATCCCACGCTCGGCCTTCTAGTCGGCCTACTGGGTGGGGCGACGTGGGCGTTGGCATATTTTAATCGGAAACTACAAAACGACATAATTACTGCACATGACTGAACGTGCCTTTCCAGTAAGTGGACCGATGCCACTGCAAACGTGGCCTATCGCGGACAGACGTGTCGAGGCATTCTTGGGGGCGCTGGTACTCGTCGTCGGCCTGCCGGTATGGGCGTATCTCACCACTGAGATCTCCGAAGATGGCTCCGCGCCTGCCTGGCCGTTGCTTGCGATTGTAGAGATGGCGGCAGTTCGTCTTGTGTGGATCCTCGGAGTCGGCGAACGTCGTCTCCACGAAATGGTGTTTTGGGTTTTCGTTTATGTCGTGATGGGCATGGCGCCCTTTATTCAAGTTCGAATGGGCATTGAGCCGTCCACGACCCGGAGCCTCAACGGAATGTACTATGACGACGCGCTTTTAGTGATTCTAATCGGATGCCTAGCCTGGATGGCTGGTAGCGGATTTGGAACTGCGACAGAGCATCAAGGGCTTAATTTCAGGCATTACGAAGTCAATCTTCTCCGAGCGCAGCTTCTATTTGGCGCCATGTTATTCGCTACTTCTTTTTATATTTTTTCTGTGGGTCCCACAGTCTTGTTTGAGAGTCGCTTTGCCCGATCTCTGGCCGCTGAGGAGGCGTGGCCCAACACGGCTACTTCGACTCTCATGGAAGTAGGGGTGCCGATGGGGTTGCTCGTGACGTACGTTGCGCAGGCTCAAGCGCATAAATCGATTGGCACCAATAATGCGCGAATTTTACTTGGCCGTTCATTGATAATTTTGAATTTAGTGGCGCTTTTCGCTGTCGTTAATCCTGTGAGTAGTCCGAGATATGTGTTCGGCGCTGTGCTTCTCGCCGTCGCAGCCACACTGGGAGTTTATTCTACACTTCGAGGATTTCGAGTGGTGGCTCTTGTTGCGGCACCTGCTTTTATTCTGCTCTTTCCTTTGGCAGACGCATTTCGCGATCTAGAAAGAGGGGAAGATGTTCCCGTCGGTGTCCGAGAGTCTATGTACTCGGGAGATTATGATTCCTTTGCACAGGTTCTCAATGCCGTGAGCTACGTTGAAGAGAATGGTGTCTTATGGGGTCGGCAATTGATTGGAACTATATTTCTTTGGGTACCACGAAGCTTTTGGCCCGATAAGCCGCAACCAACGGGTGTAGTTCTCGCGGATTTTAAGAACTATACATTTCACAATCTGTCAGCACCCATTTGGGCCGAATTGTTTATTGACGGCGGATGGACATTGTTGATATTTGGAATGTTCTGCTTGGGCTTGCTCGTTCGACGATTGGATCAGCGGGCCGAAGTCGTCTTACGCGCCCAAAAAATGCCAGGTTTGCTCGGTTGCATTCTACCGTTCTTTTTTATTATCATTCTCCGCGGATCTCTTATGGGTGTGGCTGGTGGTTTATTGGTCATTCTACTAGGATGGGTAATAGTGACAGATTTCCGTGGCCACCGCACCTGACGCGGGTTCACTCCGAGTGCGCGACTTTAATCGTGTCAGTGGAGCTCTGTCGAAATTTGGCAGGATGTTTAGAGGCTGGTGCGAAGCCGCGTATCGGGGGCCAGCGGGACCGGCATTCGGGATGTTTTCTTGACGGCTCACCCCGGGGCCGGACCCCCCAGTGCGAGCGCAAGCGAACGAGCGAGCATTGACTGGGGCAGTGGCCGTCGACAAGACAAGCGCTTGCGAGCCCACCAACCATGACGGCGAGCTGTCCCGGGTCGGCCTGAAACGGACAGGGTTAGGCTGGACACGGGTGAGTAGAGCGACCTACGTCGGCGGCCGAATCCGCAGCAAACTGGATAACCCATGATGGCTCTGCCAGTTTGGGTGGGGTGGCAGGTGTTCAGCTAGCCTGCTGGGCAACCATGAACGACAGTATCCGAGTGAGGTAATTGGTGTAATTGCGGCCGATGCGCTCGAGGTTATTCGCAGTCATATTCGCCGACTCTATGCGATCGTTGGTGACCCGGGTCCGGCAAAACGTCAGCAGGGGTCGGCTCCAGGCTCTCAGGGTCGCGACAAGCGACTTGACCTTCGGGCATCCGGGGTCCTTCGTCGCCTCTTCCAGCTCGGCCCATGCCCGTTGGAAGCTACTGGCGGTCGTAGTTCGTAGCAGTTACCGCACGTGCTCCTTGATGTCCTACACGACGCCGAGCTGCCAGTCGGTTTTGTCGATGCCGTCTGAATACTGACCCTCGGGCGCCGGGCGGATTCAACGGTGGGTTCTAGCGGTCGTCGCAACATCCCTGTAGATGAAGGGGATGGAGATGGGCATCAGAGGACGCAAGCGGCGGTTGGTCCTGGAAGATNCGCCGGGCGGATTCAACGGTGGGTTCTAGCGGTCGTCGCAACATCCCTGTAGATGAAGGGGATGGAGATGGGCATCAGAGGACGCAAGCGGCGGTTGGTCCTGGAAGATGAGTACTGGGCGCTAATCCTTACCGGGGTGGGCACGGTCGAGGCGTGCCGGATGGTCGGGATCGGGCGTAAGACCGGGTACCGGTGGCGGGCCGAGCTCGGCGGACTGGCTCCGGCCAGAAGAGCCGAGGCGCAGCCATCGAAACGCTACCTGTCGTTGCTGGAACGAGAACGGATCGCGGTGCTCCGTCGACAGGGCCTGTCGATGAGGACGATCGCCATCCGGCTGGGGCGGGCGCCTTCAACGATCTCCCGGGAGCTGCGGCGCAACACCGCCGCCCACGACCGCGGAGGCTATGACCCGGTGTTGGCCCATGCCCGCGCCCGCACAGCCGCCCGACGGCACAGACCCGGGGTACTGGCTCACGACGAGGAGCTCCGTCGTGTGGTGCAGTCCAAGCTCGAGCTGGACTGGTCCCCGCAGCAGATCGCCGTGTGGCTGCGGATCGAGTACCCACACCGCCGGGAGTGGCATGTGTGCCACGAGACGATCTATCAGGCGCTCTACCACGGCACTCGTCGCGGGCTGCACCGGCGGCTGACCACTCGGTTGCGCACGGGGCGGTCGATGCGCCGCCGGCGCCGACGCCCTGACCAGCGGGCCCCGCGCTTCATCGCCCCGGGGCTGCTGATCGACCGGCGCCCGGCTGTGGTCGAAGAGCGGGTGCGGATCGGCGATTGGGAGGGCGACCTCATCGTGGGGGCGAAGAGCCGCTCGGCGATCGGGACGCTGGTGGACCGCACCAGCCGCTACGTCCGCCTGGTGCACCTGCCCCGCGGCCACGCCGCGCAGGCCCTGACCGACGCTCTGGAGGTACTGGTGGAGGACCTGCCGCAGCCGACACGGCGGACGTTGACCTGGGATCAGGGTGCGGAGATGGCCCGCCACGACCTGGTGGCCGCCTGGTTCAGCGAGGGCGTGTACTTCGCCGCCCCGGCCAGTCCGTGGATGCGGGGGTCCAACGAAAACATGAACGGGTTGCTGCGCCAGTACTTCCCGAAAAGCACGGACCTGAGCGTTCACACCGCGGAGGACCTGGCCAGGGTGGAGCAGCTGCTCAACACCCGTCCGCGAAAGGTCCTCGGATGGGCGACGCCGGCCACCGTGTTCGCGGCCAAGATGTCATGCTGAAACAACGTCGGTGTTGCGACGAGCTGTTGAATCCGCCCGGCG
>NZ_AOSQ01000062.1:0-2518 GCF_000349605.1 Kocuria sp. UCD-OTCP | reverse complement strand
CCTATCACCGGAGGCGACGCCAAGCCGCGCTCGGGAGATTGACCCCCATCGAGTACGAGACCATCATGACCACACCAGCCCTTCAGGCTGCCTGACCCAACCTGTCACCTATCGGTGCATCAGTCCCATGCTCTGAGCGCGCGCCTTCGCCCGACAGGCCTCCAGGTAGCGCTCCACCGCCTCGCGCAACGGCACCTCGGTCACCGGAGGAGGCAAGGCCATGGGAGTCCTTCGTTGAGCCGGGACAAGAACGCATGACCACCGGCCGGTCGATGCGCTGACCTGCCGCTGCGTCCCAAGAGATGTCTTATTCTCGTTAATACTACGACACGGGCTATGGTGGGAGGACCGGCTGGCCGTGCCCGCCGATCTCCGAAGCCCCGCTCCGTGCCGCCGCGCCGGCCCCAGGGTGCACAGCGGACAAGGCCATCCATGGCCGCACGGACGAAGAGGATCCCCGTCGCAGGTGCCCACGGGCGCGGACGCGAGCACCGACGTCCTGAGGAGGCCGTCGTGTCCCCATCACCCACTCTGTCCCGACCGGCCAAACAGCTCACC
Organism: Kocuria sp. UCD-OTCP; assembly: GCF_000349605.1. NCBI lineage: Bacteria > Bacillati > Actinomycetota > Actinomycetes > Micrococcales > Micrococcaceae > Kocuria > Kocuria sp. UCD-OTCP. Next base: position 1,960 of record NZ_AOSQ01000062.1, on the reverse strand, counting down.
GCCGCCACCGGGGCCAAGCACACCACCTGCCTGCGAATCCTCGGGGCGACCGCCACCCGGGTTGCCGATCCTGCGGCCCGCCTGGAAATCGCCCAAGAGGTTCTTGTAGCCGAGACGGACAGGATCGGCGGCCTAGCCAATGCCTCGGCGCCGGTAGAGGGACCCCGTTTTGATTTCGACACCTGGTGGTCCACGGGCCGGCACCTAGGCGTCTACGGGCCCTCCGGGGCCGGCAAAACCGTGCTCACCCAGCACCTGGCCGCCACGTTGATGGCCCGTGGCGTCGAGGCCTGGGCCATCGACTTCAACAGCGGCGCACAGAGCAGCTGGTCAGGGCTCGTTCGCTCCTGCGCAGGGCACCACGACCTCACCGAATTGCACGCTCTCCTGCAGGAAGCCGCCCAGACCTGCGGGGACCGAGTGTTGTTCATCGAAGGCCTGGCCTTTCTGGCCGCCGAATCCGCCGCACCGGAGGGCAGCACCATCCTGCGCGAGACAGCCCGGAAGGTGCGGGAACTGCTCGAGGACACCCCAGTAGGGCTGCGCATCGTAGGGACCAGCTACACCGCCACACGAGCTCGGGGACCGGCACTGGCCGCCCTGATCGAGATCGGCGACAAAATCATGCTGGGATCTGTCACCCCCGGCCAGGCCATGTCCCTCGGCGCACCCCAGAATGCCGGTGCGCCCCAGGGGCCCGGACACGGAATCTGGATCTCCGCGCACAGCCACGGCATCGTCACCCCGGTACCGAGACACTCCCCGTTCCATGCCGTCCGTGACTGGGACGACCTCTACGGTCCTCGCCGCGCGAGACCTTCCCAGGTGCCCAGGTGTGCCCCGGCGCACCGCATCCCGTTGCTGCAAGTAGGGGATCGGCTACGCTTCTGGCGGGTGCCTCGCACCGTGTGGGAGGTGCGCGCCGTCGCGCTGAAACTGGGACAGGCCCCGGGGGCCGAGCATCCCGTGGTGGTGGCCACTTCTCACATGTTCGGCGAATCCTGGTACTTGGCCCTGGATTGTTGGCGCGGGCTGCGCAGTCAGCACGATTTGTGGGGCGATCCCGTGGTCAGCGACGACGACTGCCAGCACATCGCCGAAGCTCTCGCCGACGGGGCGATCGACTTCTTCGACTACACCGCGACTCGTCTGGACCTACACATGATCGAGCGCGACGGACAGGTGATCTGGGCCGACGAACACTGACACCACCGTGTGGCCCACCGTGGCCTTCAGGGGCCCGATCGAACGATCACAGACGACATCCGGCACCCGTGATTGACCTCTGGGGAGCCGGGATCTCGTGGGACTGGGCCATCCGGTCGGTACAGCGCAGGACTTCGGGCGCCAGCAGTTTCTGCCAGTGCAGGGGGCGTCCCTGGCAACGACGCTTGAAAAGAGACCAGGGCCGACCCTGCGGCTCCACGGTCCACGCTGTTGAGCCCGACGAACGCGCAAAAGCCATGGCCAATGTGGTCATTGGCCATGGCTTGCCTCAGTAGTTCTGCGGTGGATCGGAGGCGGGGAAAGAATCACGCCCCCACCGGTCGGCCTTGGCATCGTTCAACGCGTACCGCAGAGCGGCTGCCTCCGCACGCTGTATCAGTTGCTGGAGCGGAACCGTCTCAACTGCAGGGCGAGTCGCGGTGATCGTGCGGACGCTCGTGACCAAGGGCTTGTTCTCCTGCATTGGAACACCTCCTCTCCGAGGCCTTCACCATCTCGCATCTCGTCTCAGAAAGCACCCATCAGCGTGCTACAGGCCCCACCCACGGACCAATGCCGTAACACCGAGGCCTCACAACCTGATCGCAGCACAAGTGCAAAACGGGACTGCCCGGACTTCCGTTGAGTCAAGCAGGGACTGTCCGATAAACGGTGTGTGGGGCCCGGCGGTTTTCATCAGTGAGCGGTTCTCTCGAACCGCCCGGCGAAGGTGATCGCGAACGCGTTCAGCGCC
>NZ_AOSQ01000061.1:0-4508 GCF_000349605.1 Kocuria sp. UCD-OTCP | reverse complement strand
GAGGGCATCGACCTGCCCGGCGCCGACCTCTCCCACGAAGAGCTCACCGTGGCCGTCATCCCGGAACAGGTCGACGAGTTCACCTGCGCTTCCTGCTTCCTGGTCCGGCACCGCTCCCAGCTGGCCCGCCAGTCCGGCCAGACGCGGTACTGCACCGACTGCGAGGGCTGAACCCCGCGAACCATGGATCCCACAGATCAGGCCCCGGGCGCTCAATGCTCCCGGGGCCTGATCTGTGGCCCACCCGCCGATGATCAGCGGTGGCCGGTGGTGATCACTTTTTCACCGTGGCCGGGCGCCGGCGCCCCAGCACGGCCCGGGGGTTGAGCTTGTCGGTGTAGGCGATGGAGCCGTAGCGGAACAACTGCACCGCCACCCGCAGCACCAGCACCCCGAATACGAACAGCTCGGCGATCACGATGCTGGCGGTGAGCGGGTCGAGGGTGCCGAATCCGTTGCGCAGCATCGCGGTCACCGGGGCGGTGAGCGGGAAGAACGTGAAGACCTGCACGATCAGTGCGCTCGGGTCGGAGATGATGAGGCTGATGGCGTAGAAGGGGATGAACATCGCGAAGATCAGCGGCCCGAAGATCACCCCGGCGTCCTTGGCGGTGGGCATGATCGCCCCGATCGCCACCAGCACCCCGGTGAACAGCACAAACCCGCCGATCAGCAGCAGGAACGCCACGACCATGGTCCCCGGGTCCAACCGGAGCGAGGAGAGGTCGAGGTCGGGGATGTTCAACCGGTCGCGGAAGAAGACATAGCCGATCCCCACCGGGGCCAGCAGCACCAGAATCTGCACCGCCCCGACAGCGAAGACGGCCAGGATCTTGCCCAGCACCAACGTCGTGGGGTTGACGGTGGTGAGGATCATCTCGGTGACCCGGTTCTCCTTCTCCTCCAGGGTGGAGTTGAGCATCTGGTTGGAGAGCATCACGATCACCAGGAAGAACACCACCAGCAGTCCCAATGGGGCGATGGCCTCGGTGAACCCGCCGGTGACCTCGCCGTCCCGGAAGATCGTGGACTCCACCTCCAGGTCCCCGGCCGCGGCCGCTGCCAGGCCCGGGTCCCCGATCTGGGCCTGGGCGGCGGTGGTCAGCAGGGACTCGGCCACCGCCTCATAGGCCCCGTTGTCGAAGAGCCCCCGGTCCGCCCCGGTGACCTCGATCGGCTGTTCAGCCGGGTCACTGGGGTAGGCGAAGTACGCATCCAGCTCCCCGGTCTTCACCGCCTCGATCGCCGCGGCCAGGTCGGTGGCGGGTTGCCCGCCGTAGCCGGCGGCCAGCTCCTGAGGGATCGTTCCGGAGGCGTCCGTGTAGGCGAAAGTGAGCTCGGCCTTGGCCTGGGCGTCGGCGGAGTCGCTGATCGAGGAGTTGGAGGTGAAGGACAGGGCGAAGATGATCGCGATGACCACCGGCACCGCCAGGATCGCGATCCAGAATCCGCGCTTGCGCACGGTGCGGAGGAACTCGAAGCCCACGACGGTGGAGAGGTTGTGCTGTGCCATCACGCCCCCACCCCCACGGTCTCGGGCTGGGTAGCGTCCTCGAGGCTGTCGGCGCCGTAAACCCGGATGAAGACCTCCTCCAGCGAAGTGCGGGCGGTACTGAACCCGGAGACCGCCACGCCGGCACGCACGAGCTCGGTGAGCACCGTGGTCTCATCGGCCCCCAGGGCCGGGGCCAATTCAGAGACCTGTCCCTCCCCCGCTGGCTGGCTGCTGACCACGCTGTAGTGCTGTGAGGCTGGCACCACACCGGTGTGGATCACTCGGTAGGTGGTGCCGCCGAACTGCTCCTGTACCGCCCGGACGGTGCCGTAGGCGTGAGAGGTGCCGTCCTTGAGCAGGATCACCCGATCACACAGTCGTTCGACCTCTTCCATCTGGTGGGTGACCATCACCACCGTCGCCCCCGCGCGTTGCTGGTCTTCGATGATGTCCATCAAAAGCCGGCGGTTGACAGGGTCAAAGCCCTTCGTCGGCTCGTCCAGGATCAACAGTTCCGGGGTGTTCATGATCGTCACCCCCAACTGCACCTTCTGCTGCTGACCCCCCGAAAGCTTGTCGAGCCGGGCCGTCGCTTTGTCGGCCAGCCCCACCCGCTCGAGGTACTCCAGCGACCAGGACCTCGCCTTGGTCTTGTCGAGGCCCTTGAGCCGGCCGAAGTAGGTCATGGTCTCCAGCACCGGTTCCTTCTTGTACAGCCCCCGCTCCTCCGGCAGGTACCCGAGCCGGGCGCCGTCGGCGGGTTCGAAGGTCTTACCGTTGATGTGCAAGGTCCCCGCGGTGGGCTGATAGATCCCCAACAACGCCCGCAGGGTAGTGGTCTTGCCCGACCCGTTGGACCCGAGGAACCCGAAGGTCTCCCCCGCGTGCACGTCGAAGGACAGGTCGTTGATGACGGTGGTGTCCCCGAACATCATCCGGAAGTTCTCGATGTGCACCAGCGATTCCGTCATTGCGCCTCCACTGTCGTGCCTGCTAGCACTGCTGATCCTTCAGTCCCGTCACCATTCCCAGAACCGCGCCATGAGACAGAAATCCCGAGGCCGTGGCGGGAGCGCGTCAGCGGCTTCCGCACAGGCCTCCCCGATCTGCCCCACTCCTGAGAAAGGCGGTGCTCTCTACTGCCTCTGTCAGCCTCTCGCTCCTCCGCACGGGCCCTAGGGTTCTCTTAGCGTCTGTGAACTTCCAGCCTAAAAGTCCTTGTGCATCTCCTACATCCCCCACCGGGGGGATCATCCGGACAGTTCTCCCCGGGGCCAGCCGCCAACGAGGCCGCATGCAAAGCGTTGCCAACACCACCACCCCTCTGGTTGTATGTAGATATATTCTCGACCTAGATACGAGGTAGCCGGCATGGGTGTAGATCAGTGGTCCGCGGAGGACCAGGGATGGGCAACGCGCTACCGCACGGTCATGACGAGTAAGCACGTCCCGGCGTCCTCACTGAAGGAACGTGAGCACGAACTGCTCGACGCGGTCCGGGCGACACAGACTCCCGCTGCCGAGCTCTTCGGCGACGCCACAACACTGGCAACAGAGGATGCCGCCGAGCTCGCGACAGCCGACGAGGAAGTCCGGACCTCCCTGGGCGCAGGACTGCGACCGGTGCTACGGGAAATCGGAGGCAGGCTCANCTGCTCGACGCGGTCCGGGCGACACAGACTCCCGCTGCCGAGCTCTTCGGCGACGCCACAACACTGGCAACAGAGGATGCCGCCGAGCTCGCGACAGCCGACGAGGAAGTCCGGACCTCCCTGGGCGCAGGACTGCGACCGGTGCTACGGGAAATCGGAGGCAGGCTCACGGGCATCGGCGCTGTCGCGGTGCTGCTCATGGTCCTACGTTCCGGGTGGTCGATCGACGTGGACATCGCCCACGCCCTTGTCGCCGCCAGTGTGCTCCTTGCCTTCCTCGGGTGGGTGGTGCTGCGAGCTCTATTCGTGGCCGGCCGGCCGGGGTCAACGATCAGCGCCTCTGTTGTCATCGGCGCGGTCGTCCTCGCGGGAATCGCCCTCGCAGCGAACCTGGGGTCCGGGCACTACGCCGCACGTGATGTCCCCGTACCGCTGCTGGCTCTGGCGATGCTTATCCCAGGGGTGGTCCTACTGGTGGTGTCCCAGCGGATGCCGCAGCAGGTGCTTCGCCAACAGTGGAGCGATGAGCAGTGGATGCGTCGTTTCACAGGGGGTCTGCGCGCCCGCCTGATGCCCTCCGGAACCGTCCGGGACCATGTCACCGAGATCGAGCACGCCCTGGAGCTCGCCGGCACCTCGGCCTACACCGAGTTCGGGCACCCGCTGGTGTTGGCGCGCGATCTGGCCGCGACCAACCGTGTCGCTCGTACCCGGCGCTGGTGGCTACTCACTCTCACCGGCACGCTCACACCGCTGCTCATCGCCGCCCTCATCGCCACCAGCCACAGCTGGGGGGCGTTGACGATCCCGGTCGCACTGGCGTTCGTGCTGTCCGCGGCCGTGGCCCTGGGCACCGCCTGGAGCGACCGCCCCTGGGTAACCAGGCGATGAGCCTCCCGGCGTGGCAACGGGCCTCACTGCCGATGCTCATCCTCCGTGTGCTCGTGGTGGCACCACGGCATGGGTACGGCATCTCCCAGGCACTCGTCTCGGCAGGACTCCAACCCATCAAGGGAGCCCAGCTCTACCCCGCCCTCGGACGACTCGAGGACGACGGGGCAATCACGGCCCAGTGGGAACAAAGCGGACCAGGCCCGGCACGGAAAGTGTACGAACTGACCACCACCGGACATGAACACCTCCGTGACCTGAGCACCCAGTGGCAGGTCTTCATGACCGCAGTAGACACCCTGAGCCGCCCCGACCGAACCGCCATTTCCGACAATTCACCCCCGGACACGACATAGCACCGCCGACACCTGAGCTCGTACGGGGACTGTCCGATAAACGGTGTGTGGGGCCCGGCGGTTTTCATCAGTGAGTGGTTCTCTCGAACCGTCCGGCGAAGGTGATCGCGAACG
>NZ_AOSQ01000060.1:0-7776 GCF_000349605.1 Kocuria sp. UCD-OTCP | reverse complement strand
CGCAGGTTCTCGTAGGACGCGTCGTGCACCGTGTGGTCGCCGTGGCTCATGTTGAGCCGGGCCACGTTCATGCCGGACCGGATCGCCTGGGAGAGGTTCTCGTACGAGGAGATGGCCGGGCCGATCGTGGCCACGATCTTCGCTCTGCGCATGGGGGACTTCCTGTCGTCGGTACGAGGGGAGGAGAAGAGGGGCAGCGATGTCGAGCCCTCCGGTGGAGCTTCCCGGGGGTCGCTGCGAACACCGTGATGCCAGGCGGCCCGACACGTGCGGTGTCGGGCCGCCTGGTCGCCCGTGTGCCTAGATGGCGTCTGCGGTTTCTGTGGTGCTTGAGGCCGGTGTCAGGGTGCGGGCGATGGTCTGACCGGTCTCACGCAGCAGGGCCGCGGAGAGTTGCGGGTCGGTGGCGCTGTCGGCTTCGGTCATGGCGCTGAGGGCGTAGACCTGCTTGATGCCGTGTGCAGGCAGCCGGTCGGTGCCCAGGGCGTTGTGGCCCACCACGGCGATCACCGGCACCGGGGCCGCGCGGCGGGCCACGACCACGGGCAGTTTGCCCGAGAGGGTCTGGGTGTCCAGTTTTCCCTCACCGGTGATGACCAGGTCGCACCCGGTCACCTGGGTGTCGAAGCCGAGGAGGTCCAGGAAGAAGTCCGCTCCGGAGACCATTCGGGCGCCCAGCAGCATCGCGGCGTAGCCGAGCCCGCCGGCGGCGCCGGCCCCGGGGACACCGGCGGCTTCTTCGGCGGGCCAGCCGGCCTCCCACAGGCGCCGGATCAGCGCCCCCAGCCCGGCCTCCAGCGCCTCGACGTCGTCGGGGGTGGCGCCCTTCTGCGGGCCGTAGACGGCCGCCGCCCCGTTCAGGCCCAGCAGGGGATTGTCCACGTCGTTGGCCGCGATCAGTTCCACCCCGGTCAGGTCCACGAGGCCGGTCAGGTCTGCCTCGGCGATCTCCTCCAGGGTCCCGCCGGTGGGCACGAAGGCCTGCCCCTGGCGGTCGGTGAAGCCTACGCCGAGGGCGCTGAGCATCCCGGCCCCGCCGTCGGTAGTGGCGCTGCCGCCCAGGGCCAGCACGATCCGGGCCGGGCGGTGGGCCAGGACGGATCGGATGGTCTGGCCGAAGCCCACGCTGCTGGACTCCAGTGGGGCCAGGTGGCCTGCGGGCAGCATCTGCAGCCCGGCGGTGGTGGCGACCTCCACCACGGCGGTGGTGCCGTTGAAGGCCACGGTGGTGGTGGCCGGCTCGCCGGTGGGGCCGGTGATCGGGACGGTCAGCGCCTGGAAGCCTGCGCCCAGGGCGGCGGCGACGCTGCCGTCCCCGCCGTCGGCCAGGGGCAAGGTGTGCACCTGGGCCAGCGGGTTCTCCTGGCGCAGGCCTGCGGCCAGGGATTCGGCGACCTGGGATGCGGTCAGGGACCCTTTGAACTTGTCCGGGGCGATCAGGATCCGGGGCGTGGTTGTAAGGTTCGCGCTCATCGGGCGGCCTCCGTGGCGAGCTCGTCGTCGCGGTGGCGCGGGAGGGTCCCCACCTTGGTGGTTTCGAGGTCGGTGATGGGTCCGTCGACCACGCGGTGGAGCTGGGTGGTGGTGGGTACGGCCGGGAGCGTGGAGGATTCGATCTCGGCCAGAGGGTCCTCCACGGCCGGTGTAGCGCGGCCCACGGTGGAAACGTCGGCGGACTCCTGGGCGGCGGTGGCGGTCTCCTCGTCCAGGGGCGGGAGCACCTCGCCGGCGAAGACGCGGCGGGCGCGGTCGACGTCGAGGCTCTTGTCCCACCAGGCGATGAACAGGGTGGCCACGGCGTTGCCGCAGAAGTTGACCAGGGCCCGGCACTCGGACATGAACTTGTCGATGCCGAAGATGAGCATGATCCCGGCGGCCGGGATGGTGCCCAGGGTGCTCAGGGTGGCGGTGAGGGCGATGAACCCGCCCCCGGCGACCCCGGCCGCGCCCTTGGAGGTGAGCAGCATGACGGCGAGCATGCCCAGCTGCTGGCCGATGGTCAGCTCGGTGTTGGTGGCCTGGGCGATGTAGACGGCGGCCAGGGAGAGGTAGATCGCGGCCCCGTCGAGGTTGAAGCTGTAGCCGGTGGGCACGACCAGGCCCACGGTCTCCTTCTTGACCCCGGCGTGCTGGAGCTTGCGCATGAGTCCGGGCAGGGCCGGCTCGGCGGTGGAGGTGCCTAGGATCAGCAGTAGCTCCTCCTTGAAGTGCTTGAGCATCGTGAACAGGTTCAGCTTCAAGAAGGCCATCACGCTGCCCAGGACCACCACGACGAAGACTAGGGAGGTGCCGTAGAAGAGCAGGATCAGCCAGCCGAGGCTGGAGAGGGTCTCCACCCCGTACTTGCCCACGGCGAAGGCCATCGCCCCGAAGGCACCCAGCGGGGCGGCCTTCATGATGTAGTTGAGGACCTTGAAGATCACCGCGGTCAGGCGCTGGATCCCGTCCAGGACCGGGGCGCCGACCTGGCCGACGGCGTTGAGGGCGATGCCGAAGATCACGGCCATGAAGATGATCTGGAGGATGTCGCCCTCCACGAAGGGGGCTGCCACGCTGCCGGGGATGATGTGGGTGAGGAACTCCCACCACTGCTGGTTCTCGCCCTTCTCGATCAGCTCGGCGGCGCTGCCGGTGGTCTCGATCGAGGCGGCGTCGGCGTTGACGCCGTCCCCGAGGCGGAAGATGTTGATGGCGACCAGTCCGGTGAGCATGGCCAGGATGGTGCCGATCTGGAAATAGCCCAGGGCCTTCAGCCCGGTGACCCCGACTTTTTTCAGATCCGCCACGCTGGCGATGCCGCCGACGATGGTGAGGAAGACGATCGGGCCGATGAGCATCTTCATCGCTTCCACGAACGTGGTGCCGATCGGCTGCATGGCCTCCCCGGTCTCAGGGGCCAGCCAGCCGACGAGGATGCCGAGCACGATCGCCACGAGCACCCAGACGTAGAGCTGGCGGTACCAAGGCTTACGGGCAGCCGTCTGGTGGGTGTCACTGACCATGGTGTGGTCCATGAGTGTTGTCCTCAGTGTCGAGAAGGAATGCTCCGCGGCGGTGCGCCGAGCTCTCAAGGGAAGTAAGTGGGGCCTGCCCCGGGCATGGGACGGCCAGGGGCCGGCCGGCACGGTGCCGGCCGGCCCCTGAAGAACGCCTCAGGCGGAGACGGTGGGTCTTAGGCGGTGGCCAGGGACTTGGTCAGGGCCTCGATGATCGCTCCGGTGATCTCGTTCGTGTCGGCGGTGCCGCCGATGTCGCGGGTGAGGTGCCCGGCGGCGGTGGTGGCCTCGATCGCGGCCTCGACCCGGCGGGCCTCGGCGTGCAGCCCGAAGTGGTCGAGCATCAGGGCGGCGCTGGCGATGGTGCCGATGGGGTTGGAGATCCCCTTGCCGGCGATGTCGGGGGCGGAGCCGTGGACGGGCTCGAACATCGAGGGGAACCGGCGCTCCGGGTTGAGGTTCGCACTGGCGGCCAGGCCGAGGCTGCCGGCCAGGGCGGAGCCGAGGTCGGAGAGGATGTCGGCGTTGAGGTTGGAGGCCACCANCTGGCGGCCAGGCCGAGGCTGCCGGCCAGGGCGGAGCCGAGGTCGGAGAGGATGTCGGCGTTGAGGTTGGAGGCCACCACCACGGAGAGGTCCTCGGGTCGCAGGACGAACTTGGCGCTCATCGCGTCCACCAGCACCGACTCCGTCTGCACGTCGGGGTAGTCGGCGGCGACGCGGGCGAAGACCTCGTCCCACAGCACCATGCCGTACTGCTGGGCGTTGGACTTCGTCACGCTGGAGACCTTCTGCACCGTGCGGGTGCGGGCGAGGTCGAAGGCGAAGCGGATGATCCGCTCACAGCCCTTCTCCGTGAACAGGGAGGACTGGACGGCGACCTCGTTGCCGGGACCTCGGCCGGCGAGGTTGCGCCCGCCGAGCCCGGCGTACTCGCCCTCGCTGTTCTCCCGGACCACGACCCAGTCCAGCTCGGTGTCGTCGGCCTTGCGCAGCGGGGAGACCACGCCGGGGAGGAAGCGCACGGGGCGGATGTTGGCCCACTGGTCGAAGTTCTGGGTNGTCGGCCTTGCGCAGCGGGGAGACCACGCCGGGGAGGAAGCGCACGGGGCGGATGTTGGCCCACTGGTCGAAGTTCTGGGTGATGTTCAGCCGCAGCCCCCACAGGGACACGTGGTCGGGGACGTTCTCCCAGCCCACGGCGCCGAAGAGGATCGCGTCGAAGCTCTTGAGCTCCTCGAGGCCGTTGGGGTCCATCATGACCCCGTGCTGGTCGTAGTACTCGCTGCCCCAGGGGAACTCGGTCCACTCGAAGGAGAACTTCCCGTTGGACTGCTCAGCGAGGGCGTCGAGGACCTTGCGGCCGGCGGCGACGACCTCCTTGCCCACGCCGTCGGCGGGGATCGAGGCGATCTTGAAAACCTGGTGCTCGGCCATGGTGGTGCTCTCCTTCTCGGGTGCTCTTGCCTGTTGTCCGCATCACATCGCGGTGTCAGGTACTAGTAGAGCGCCTGGGCCTCGATAAGGTCCAAGACTCAATTCCCATGCTGTAGATAGGAACCTCCTATGTCACTCAGGAGTGGTCCGCCGTGTGTTGGGCAGCGACCTCCAGGAAGGCCCGGGCTGCTGGGGTCAGGTCCGACGGGCGGCTCAGCACGGCGACGTGCAGCACGGTGACCGGTTCGATCCTCAGCACGCGCAACCCGGTGGCGCGCGCCAGCGGGGTCCAGGAGGAGGGCATCACTGCGTGCCCGACCCCGGCCAGCACCAGGGGCAGCACCGAGGTGCGGTGGGCGACCTCGGCGGCGATCTGCACCTGCACGCCGCCGGCCAGGGCGTCGTCGACGAGCCAGCGCATCAGCGAGCCGCGCTGGGAGGCCACCACTCGGTGGCCTTCCAGGGCTTCCCGGCGGATGGCCTCGCCGACGCCGAAGTCGTCGGAGCCCGGGTTGACGATCAGTACCAGGGGCTGCTGCTCCAGGTGCATCACCTCGACTTCGGCGGAGCGGAAGGGGCGGTCGGTGCCCAGGATCCCGATCTCCGCGCTGCCGGTGCGCACCGCCTCGGTCACCTCGTCGGGAGTGAAGGCGGCGGCGACATTGAGGGTCACGGCCGGGTGGGTCTGCGCGTAGGCGGTGATCATCGAGGTAAGCGGTTCGATGCCGGGGGAGGGCATGGCGATCACGTCCAGCCGGCCGCTGCGGACCCCGCGCAGATCATCGATGGTCGCCCGGGCGGCCTCGACGTCGCGGACCACCACCCGGGCCGGGCCCACCAGCTCCTGGCCGGCCTCACTGAGCACCACCCGCCGCCCGATCCGGTGGAACAGGGAAACCCCTAGTTCCCGCTCGAGGCCCTTGATCGTCTGCGACAGCGAGGGCTGGGCGATGATCAGCTGCTCCGCCGCCCGGGTGAACCCGCCGTGATCCACCACGGCCAAGAAATACTTCAGCTGTCGGACGTCCATGTCTGCCTTCCTCTGTCATGCATTACAGGGCTTCGAGACCGACACCACACCGGGCGACGACGTAATGCGTCACTGCCGTCGGTGCCACCGCACCCGCGCGTCGAGGGATGTGCCCTGGCCCCGACGACTCCGCTCCACAGGAACCCATCCGACGGTGTCATTAGGGGCAATGAATTTCGGGGATTCCGCCGCTCGTCGGCCATCCCACGAGGGTATAACCGGTAGATCCATTGGTTTTTCCTATTGGCGTAGTAGACAACGGGCCTTGGACGTGATGCAAGTCACGGGCGCATGGTGAGTCCATTCCGACGATGGAAGGACCTGGACCGTGCAAACCCAGCAACCTGTTCCCACCAGCCCCGCCAGTACCGGCCCGCGCACCGACGTGCGGGCTGCTCTGCTGGGCGGCAAGACCTTCCGCAGCCTCAGCGAACAAACGCTGTCACCGCGGGAGGAGAAGTTTGAGCGTGCCCGCCAGACCACCGGACTGTTCCTGGCCCCGGCGGTAGCCATCATCTTCGCGCTGCTGCCGCTGAACCTGGAGCACACCCAGCACATGCTGGCCGCGGTGCTGCTGGGGGTGATCATCCTGTGGATCTGCGAACCCGTGCCCATCCCCATCGGCGGACTCATCGGGGTGGCCGCCATCGTGATCCTGGGGGTGGCCCCGGCCTCCGACGTGCTCCAGCCGTTCGGGTCCACCACGATCTTCACCTTCATCGGCGCGTTCATCCTGGCCGCGGCGATGCTCAAGCACGGCATCGCCCAGCGCCTGGCCTTCGCGGTGCTCTCCATCCCCGGGGTCGGGAAATCCACCTACCGGATCATCATCGCCTTCGGGGTGATCACCTGCCTGCTCTCGGCCTTCGTCTCCAACACCGCCACCGTGGCGATGCTGATGCCCACCGCCCTGGGCATCCTCGCGTTGATCGCCCAGCTCATGCAGGACCGCGGCGTGGTCAAGGCCGACTTCGACCCGCTGCGCCTGCGCGTGGGTGCCGCGCTGCTGCTGATGCTCGCCTACGGCGCGTCCGTGGGCGGGCTGCTCACCCCGGTCGGCTCCCCGCCAAACCTCATCGGCCGCGGCCTGATCGAGGAGGCCACCGGCACCCGCATCTCCTTCGCCCAGTGGATGGCCATCGCCTTCCCCATCTGCCTGGCGATGTTCGTCGTCCTGGCCCTGATCATGTTCCTGCTCAACAAGCCCGAGATCCGCCAGCTCGAGGGCGTGGAAGAGTACATCCGCGAGCAGAAAGCCGCCCAGGGCAAGATGTCCCGGGCCGAGAAGAACACCCTCTTCGCCTTCGGCTTCACCGTCACCCTGTGGCTGCTGCCGGCCTTCGCCAGCCTCTTCGGCGGCACGGAGTCGGCCGCCTACATCTTCCTCGACGACCGTCTCGACGAGGGCATCGTCGCCGTCCTCGGCGCCTCGCTGCTGTTCATCCTGCCCACGAACTGGAAGAAGCGCGAAGCGACCCTGACTTGGACGGATGCGGCGAAGATCGACTGGGGCACGATCATCCTCTTCGGCACCGGCATCATCTTCGGGTCCCTGCTGGCCGCCACCGGTCTGGCCGAGACCATCGGCACCGGTGCGGCCGAGAACCTCAACATCACCAACGTCGTGACCATCACCGTGTTCTCCGCGGTGCTGGCGATCTTGATCTCGGAGACCACCTCCAACACCGCCTCGGCCGCGGTGATCGTCCCGATCGTCATCCCGCTGTGCCAGGCCATGGGGGTGGACCCGTTCGTGCCGGCCATGGCCGCGACCTTCGCCGCCTCCTTCGGGTTCATGCTCCCGGTGTCGACCCCGCAGAACGCCATCGTCTACGGCACCGGGGCGGTGCCCATCACCCGCATGATCCGCACCGGCATCGTCTTCGACATCCTCGGCGCGATCCTGATCATCAGTATCGTCCCCATCATGATCGCCACCGTGGGCCTCAGCAGCTAACCCGCACCAGCCATCCCCGACTCCGCTGGTCCGCTGACAACCGGATCGACAGAGGAAAACGCATCATTGAGGCCCCACCACGGTGGGGCCTCAATGGCGTCCCCGAGCCAGACCTGCACCACCGCCAGGAGGCCTACCGCCGGGGTGTTCCTCCGATCGAACCTTTTACGCCATAGGTGCGACAGCCCCCGGCTTTACATATGGCCCGGTTAGCGGTCCGCAACTCACGGGAGTTTTCGCATCCCCGGGGACTGTCGCTCTAACGGTGTAAGAGGCGTTTCCATGGTTAGTGGTTCTCCGCCGCCGGCATCCGGTCGGCGAAGGTGATGGCAAAGGCGTTCAGCGCCGGCTTCCACC
>NZ_AOSQ01000059.1:0-4233 GCF_000349605.1 Kocuria sp. UCD-OTCP | reverse complement strand
CGGGCCGGGTACGGCCACGGTGGTCGGGACGACCTCCTGGAAGAACGGGAAGGAGAAGCTCTGGACCCGCGGGGCGTAGCCGGCGGCGCGCAGCCGGCCGACCACGTAGTCCGCGCTGCCCCGGTAGCCCGGGGTGCCCGAAGCCCGGTTGCCGCCGTTGGCGTGGGCAACGGCCTGGAACACCTCGAGGTGGTCCAGCACCTGCTGCACGGGCACGGCCGCGGCGGTCGGGGCGAGCGCTCCGGCGTCGCCGGCCTCCCCCGGAGCCGCCGTGACGGCGCTCGGCACGGTGAGCGCGAGGGTGCCGGCCAGGGCCGCGGCCACGGTCCATCGGCGGGGTGTGGGGTGCGGCATGGGTCCTCCCGGGGCCTGAGGCCGATCGGGGGCTCGACCGTGTCCGTCATGGGCCCCATCGGGCGGGTGGAGTCCTGCGCACAGGATCTCAGCTCCAGGTCAGGGGCACAATGACCGGACGGATTGTGGCGCCGGGAACCGCATCGGCCTCAGTGCGGGCGCGTCACTCGGCCTGCCTCTGCGCGGCGGCGTTGCTCGGGCCGCGGCCCTGGTCGACAGCGGCGGGGGGAACGGGCGCCACGATGCCGAGCAGCCGCCGACCCTCCGTCTCGAGGTCCTCGGTGGAGTTCGCGAAGCGCAGGACGACGGCGGAGGCCGCGCCGGTCATCTCCTCCAGCGTCCGGAGGTCGACGTTGCTGAGGTCGTCGCAGGACGCGTGGTAGCAGAAGTCGTAGCCGATGCCGGCCCGGCCGCCGAACAGCGCCGCCTGCTCCACGGTCTTGATCCCCTCCGCCCCGGTGAACAGGCCGCCGGAGGCGATGCCCTCGGCGATGAACGGACCGTAGTCGCTGCGGCCGCTGAACTCGGTCTCGCCCGAGGCCAGGCCCACGGAGCCGAAGTGCTCGTGGAAGGCCGCCTCGATCGCGGCCGAGCCCGCCGGGGCGGGCACCGAGCCGTCCTCCGGGCCGAAGGCCGAGGCGTCGCCGTCGTAGACGAAGCGGCCGTGGTTGGGGGAGCCGATCATGTCGAAGTTCAGGTACAGCGCGATGTTCCCGAGCGTCCCGGCGTCGTTGGTCTTGAGGTCCGTGACGTAGTGGCGGGACCCGAGCAGGCCGAACTCCTCCGCGCCCCACCAGGCGAAGCGCACCGGGTTGGCGGTCTCCGTGCCGGCGAGCGCCTCGGCGATCGCCAGGATGCCCGCGGATCCGGACGCGTTGTCGTTGATCCCGGGGCCCTCCGGGACGCTGTCCAGGTGGGCGCCGACCATGACCGTGCGCTGCCCGTCGCCGGAGCCCGTCTCGGCGAGGACGTTGAACGTCTCCCGGCTCTCGGAGACGGTCTGCGTGCTGACCGTCACCTCGCCCCCGCCCAGCAGGGCCACGCCGGCCGCGTAGCTCAGGCCGACCACGGGGACGGTCACCCCGCCGGGATCGCCCAGGGTGCCGGCGACCGCGCCCTCCGCGCCGTCCAGTCCCGTGTTGAAGATCAGCACCGCGGACGCTCCGGCGGCCACCGCATTGGCGGCCTTCACCCCGAAGGCGCACGTGCCCCGCTGGAGCAACGCGATGTTCCCCGGCACGAACTCGGCGAAGTCACCGGCCTCGCACCCGCTGGTGCTCGCGGCCTTCTCGCCGGTCGTCCCCACGGCCTGCACCGGCGCCGTCACGGTCCCGGAGCCGGAGTAGGTCATGACCGCCACGTCGGTCGCGGGAAGCTGTCGTCCCCCTGCGCTGACCGTGGCCGGGGCGGTCTCCTGGAAGAAGGGGAAGGTGAACTCCTGGACCCGCGGGGCGTAGCCGGCGGCCCGCAGCCGGCCGACCACGTAGTCCACGCTGCCCCGGTAGCCGGACGTGCCCGAGGCGCGGTTGGCGTTGTTCGCGTTGGCGATGGCCTGGAACACCTCGAGGTGCTCCAGCACCTTCCCGACGGGCACGCCCGCCGCGGTCACCGGGACCACCCCGTCGTGGTCGGGGTGGCGGCGGCCACGGTCCGGTGGTGGTGGGTGCGGTGACGCATGGGATCTCCCGGGGCAGGGGCCGATCGGGGGCTCGACCGTGGGGTCGGCTCCATCGTGCTGGTGGAGCCCTGTGCCCAGAATCTCAACTGCACGTCAGCGGCACAACGGTTGGGCGGATTGTGGCGCAGCGAACGGCCCCGCCCCCGGCAGTTCGCGCCGGGGACGGGGCCGTTCGCTGGGGCTCGGGACCGTCAGGCGGCCGCCTTGTCGTGGCCGTGCCCGTGGCCGCGACCGTGCTCGGAGTGCGGGCCGTGGCCGCGGTCGTCGCCCTTCGGGTGGCCGACGGCGCCCTTGCCCTTCTGCCGGTAGGGCTTGCCCTCGCCGTTGACGTCGTGGGTGGACGTCGCGTAGCGCAGGACGACCGCCGCGGCGGCGTCGGACATCTCCTCCATGCCCTGGAGGTTCACGTTCGAGATGTCGTCGCACGCGGAGTGGTAGCAGGAGTCGTAGGCGACACCGGCCTGGCCGCCGAACAGCTCGGCCTGCTCCTGGGTCTTCACGCCCTCGGCGCCCGTGAAGAGGCCGCCGGAGGGGATGTCGGCCTCGATGAACGGCCCGTAGTCGCTGCGGCCGCTGAACTCGGTGTCCCCGGAGGCCAGCCCCACCGAGGCGAAGTGCTCGTGGAACGCCGCCTCGATCGCCGCGGAGCCCTCGGGGACGTTCGTGTCGCCGGGGTCGAAGGTGGAGGCGTCGCCGTCGTAGACGAAGCGCCCGTAGTTCGGGGAGCCGATCATGTCGAAGTTCAGGTACATCGCGATGTCCTCGAACGCCTCGGGGTCGTTCTCCCGCAGATCGGTCACGTAGTGCTCGGCGCCCAGCAGGCCGAGCTCCTCCGCGCCCCACCAGGCGAAGCGCACGGTGTTCTCGGTCTTCGTCTTGGCCATCGCCTCCGCGATGGCGAGGATGCCGGCCGACCCGGTGCCGTTGTCGCTGATGCCGGCGCCCTCGAGCACGCCGTCCAGGTGCGCGCCGACGATCACCGTGTTCTCCGGGTCCCCCGAGCCGGTCTCGGCGAGGACGTTGTAGGTGGTGCGGGTCGCCGAGACGGTGTCCGTGGCGACCGTGACCTCGGCGGCGTCCAGCAGGTCCACGCCCGCCTGGTAGCTGAGCCCGACCACCGGCAGGGACGTGGCCTCCGGGGAGCCCAGGGTGCCGGCGACGGCGTCCTCCGCGTTCGGCAGGCCCGTGTTGAAGATCAGCACGGCGCTGGCGCCGGCGGCCTCCGCGTTGGCGGCCTTGTCCCCGAAGGCGCAGGTGCCGCGCTGGAGCAGAGCAATGTTGCCCGGCACGAAGCCGGCGAAGTCGCCCGCCTCGCAACCGCTGGTGCTGCCCACCCGGGCACCGGTGGTGTCGACCGCCTGCACCGGGGCGGTGACGGTGCCCGTGCCGGAGTAGGTCATCACCGCGACGTCCTCGGCGGCGAGCTGCGTGCCGTCCGCGGCGACCGTGGCGGGGGTGCGCTCCTGGAAGAACGGAAAGTCGAACGCCTGGACCTCCGGGGTGTAGCCGGCGGCGCGCAGCTTCTCGACCACGTAGTCGACGCTGGCCTGGTAGCCGGAGGTGCCGGAGGCGCGGTTGCCGTCGTTGGCCTCCGCGATCCACTGGAAGGCGTTGAGGTGCTCCGTGAGCTTCTGCTGGGAGACGGCCTGGGTGATCTTGTGGGTGGTGTTGTTGTTGCTGGTGTCGCGGGTGGGGGCCGCGACGGCACTGGTCGCCGTGAGGGTCAGGGCGCCGGCCAGGGCGGCCGCGGTGATCCAGTGGCTGGGCTTGCGGACGGGCATGGAACCTCCAGGTGAGCGGCGGCCGGGAGGTAGCCCGGCCGTGACGCGGTTCACAGTCATCGAGGGATGACTCGGATTTGCACATGCTCACAAATGGGTTACCGACCGGTCAATAACTTTTGTCCACTACTTGGGGGACGAACCCTGGGGGCGACACGGTCCCGACGCCCCGATTTCCCACCCGCCCGGCCGGATGGCTATGATGGAGCAGTTGTTTCCGGCCGAGAGCTTTGCTGTCGAGTCCGGATGCTTCACGGGATGTGGCGCAGCTTGGTAGCGCGCGTCGTTCGGGACGACGAGGTCGCAGGTTCAAATCCTGTCATCCCGACCATGTGATGTCTCAGGACATCGGCAAGGCCCGAACCCACGGATGTGGGTTCGGGCCTTTTGTCATGCCTGGGGCTGGTAGTCGCGGGTGGG
>NZ_AOSQ01000058.1:0-6771 GCF_000349605.1 Kocuria sp. UCD-OTCP | reverse complement strand
GGGTTCACGGCTGCGCGCGACGTTCACGACGTCGTCGCGGAACTCCTTGGGATAGGGCTTGGGCATGGTGTACATCCTTCCATCGACGCCTCTCAGCGCCACAGATCAGGTGTCACCGAACCGTGCATCAGTCCCGACCGGTCTGACTCCGCCCTGCTCGGTCCTGCTGGCTCCACCCACCGTCCCCGTGGCGAGGCCATGCGAGCCCCGGAACAGGGACGGGGCCGCGGTGGTGGCGGGCGCGTTCATCCACGGCATCACCAGGCACCTCGACACCGCAGCTGGGGTTGTGCCAGGAGCCGGGGCAGGATCAGGTGTCTTGTGGATCCGCAGCAGGTACCGGTACGACCGCGATGACGTCCTGAATGGTGTGGGCGGCGCCGTGATCCGGTGCCTGCCGGGTGCGTAGTGCCGCGAGGTATCCGGCGACATAGGCCGTGACCGGCACGGCGGGGCGAGCCACCCCGGTGGAGACTACCCCGGCCAGAGCCAGCAGGTCGTCCAGAGGCACGTCCATGGCGCCCAGCTCGAACTCGGTCTTGAGCTGGGCGATCCATTCGGAGAGCAGGCGTCGTTCCTCAGACGTCATCTTCTTCGCCATGCCGCGTTCCTTTCCTCGGGGTCTTCTGTCAGCTGAGCCGGAACTTGTGCACGTCGTCCCAAGTGTCCACGTCCGCGGTGGCGTCCTCGGCCACAGTGACCTCCTGCAGGAGAAGGTCGTGGGTGAAGGAGCGTACCGAGCGGTTGGTGGGGTCCTGGTCCGCGTAGGCCGCGCGCAGCGCCTCGGTGCGGTACAGGGCGGCCAGCGGCTGGCGGCGACCGTCGGGGGTGACGCCGATGTGTCCGTCCGTTTCGGGCGCGGCCCCGGCGGACCCCAGCAGCAGGGGTACGGCGCGGGCCACTTCGGGCATGTCGCAGGCCAGGGTCATGGTCCAGTCCGCCAACGGCAGCGCCTCGAGGGCGGCCAGCCCGGCCGCGATGCCCGCAGCCGGCCCGGAGAACGGCGGATCCTCCCGGGTGCGCAGAACGCCCGCGGGGACGGCCAGCTCCGCGGGTCCGACCACAACGACCCCGGCAGCCCCTTGGACCGCTTCCACCGTGAGTTCCACGAGGGTGCGCCCGTTTCGCCGCAGGCTCGCCTTGGGTGTGCCGCCCAGCCGGGAGGATCGGCCCCCGGCCAGGACCACAACATGGAAGAGCAGAGCGCCGGCCGGAGTGTTCATCCGCCGGAAAAGGGCGGCAGGACGTCGAGCACGGCCCCGTCCGGGATCTCGGCCGCCGCATCTGGGCAGGCCACCCCGTCGAGCAGGAAGCTGGCACGGGACAGCACCTGGCCCAGCAGCGGTTGTCCAGGCACCGGTTGCTGGTGGCGTTGCGCGAGCAGTACCTCCACATCAGCGCGGGTACGGGGCGCGCCGTCTCCGGTGGGCAGCTCAAGGGTCTCGGCCTCGGTCCCGGCGGCTGCGCGTGCAGCCGCGAAGTACCGTACCCGCATGGTCGTACTGGTCGCGGAGGTCAGGGTACGGGGGTTGCTCTCTGTGGTGTTCTGGGTCATCGTTCCTGTTCCGGTCGGTGTGGTGGGGCGGCCACGGGTTCAGCCCCCGATCGCGCTCATCGGCCGCTCCGGCTGGACGTAGTCGGGTGAGTCCAGGCCCGTGTGGTCCATGCCGTGGGCGGCCGGCTTGGCCCACATCGCCGCCCGCCACCGCCCGGCGAGCTCGGCGTCGGTCGCACCGGCGCGCAGCAGCGGCAGCAGCTCGACCTCCTCGTGGGAGAACAGGCAGGACCGGACCCTGCCCTCGGCGGTGATCCGGGTCCGCTTGCAGTCGGCGCAGAAGGGCTCCGTCACCGAGGCGATGACACCCACGGTCCCCAGCGGCGCCTCCCCGGCCCCGGGAACCTCCTCGGGGGCCCCGGCGGGGGTGGTGGGGTGGACGTCCCAGAGCTCGGCCGGGGCGCCGTCGCGGGCGCCGGGGTGCGGGGTGAGCCGGAACCGGGTGCTGAGCCGGTGGCGGATCTGCGCGGCGGTGACCATCTCCGCCCGGGTCCAGCCGTGGTCGGCGTCCAGCGGCATCTGCTCGATGAACCGTAGGGCGAAACCGCGCTCCAGGGCCCAGGCGAGCAGCTCGGGGGCCTCGTGGTCGTTGACCCCGCGCATTAGCACCGCGTTGATCTTCACCGGGGCCAGCCCGGCGGCGGCCGCGGCCTCGGCCCCGGCCAGCACCTGCGCCAGGCGGTCCCGGCGGGCCAGGGCCCGGTAGGTCGCCGCGTCCAGGGTGTCCAAGGAGATGTTGATCCGGCTCAGCCCGGCCGCGGCCAGGGCCTGGGCCCGGGTAGCGAGGCCGATGCCGTTGGTGGTGAGCGAGACCGGCAGCTGCGGGTGGGCGGTGCGCACCCCGGCCACGATCTCCTCCAGGTCGGCCCGCACCAGGGGTTCCCCGCCGGTCAGGCGCAGCTCGGTGATCCCCAGCTGCCGGACCCCGACGTCGACGATGCGGGTGATCTCACCGGCGCTCATCAGCCGGGCGGCGGGCAGCCAGGGCAGGCCCTTGGCGGGCATGCAGTAGGTGCAGCGCAGATTGCACTTGTCGATGACCGACAGCCGCAGGTCGGTGGCCCGGCGGCCGTGCCGGTCGGCGAGCCCCGCCTCCCGGGGCGCGCCGCTGGGGCCCGGACCGGCACCGCGGATCTGCGGAAGTCCCAGGGAAACGCCCATGTCACCGCCTCCAACATATCGATCAGCGCAATAGCACAGACATCACTTGCGTTATTTGACCCACCTTATGGGGTCACCTTGCTGGTCCCCAAAAGTTACTGATCGTTCCTTGGGTTGCGCACAACACCGTGCGTCCCGGGCATTAGGGACACGATTAGGGCAGGCCGATATGACGAAATCCCAGTGATTCGAATCGAACGATTTTCGAAGCTTTCGGCTAGGGGAGCCAACCGCCCTAGATCCCCGACATGCCGCCTCAGGGAGCGCAATGGGCTCGCCTTCTGAAACAAAGTTCTCTTTCTGAAACATATGACACGTCAGCATTTACCACGGAATGCATTATGGCCAGAACAAGTCGTGGCGCGACGATCAGTAACGCGTAAGAATGGCATTCTTGCCGGCGCATTACTAGGTTTCTTTTCATGACGACCGAATCCGTCCCGCCGCGCACCGATGGTCCTGCCTCCGACGCCCTGCTCAAGCTCGGGAAGTTCTTCACCCGCTGGGAGGAGTCACCGGACGGCCGCGCGGTCTTCCGCGAGGGCGGGCGGGCCGGGGACGCGTTCTACCGGAACCGGTGGAGCCACGACAAGGTGGTCCGCTCCACGCACGGGGTGAACTGCACAGGCTCCTGCTCCTGGAAGATCTATGTCAAGGATGGGATCATCACCTGGGAGGCCCAAGAGACCGACTACCCCTCCGTGGGCCCGGACCGCCCGGAGTACGAACCACGCGGCTGCCCCCGCGGGGCCGCCTTCTCCTGGTACACCTACTCCCCCACCCGCGTGCGCTATCCGTACGTGCGCGGGGTGCTGCTGGAGATGTACCGGGCCGCCAAGGCAGAGGTCGGCGGGGACCCCGTCCTGGCCTGGCAGGCCGTGGTCGGGGACCCGGAGAAGCGCCGGGCGTTCCAGCAGGCCCGGGGCAAGGGCGGGCTGGTGCGCTCCAGCTGGCAGGAGGCCCTCGAGATGACCGCGGCCGCCCACGTGCACACGATCAAGACCTACGGCCCGGACCGGGTCACCGGGTTCTCCCCGATCCCGGCGATGTCCATGGTTTCCCACGCGGCCGGCGCCCGGTTCTTTAACCTCATCGGCGGGGTGATGAACAGTTTCTACGACTGGTACGCGGACCTGCCGGTGGCCAGCCCCCAGGTCTTCGGGGACCAGACGGACGTGCCCGAGTCGGGCGACTGGTGGGATGCGACCTATCTGATGATGTGGGGCTCCAACATCCCGGTCACCCGCACCCCGGACGCGCACTGGATGGTCGAGGCCCGCTACCGCGGCACCAAGGTCGTCTCGGTGAGTCCCGACTACTCCGACAACACGAAGTTCGCCGACGAGTGGCTGCCCGCCCAGGCCGGCACCGACGCCGCCCTGGCCATGGCCATGGGGCATGTGATCCTGAAGGAGAACTTCGTGGACCGGCGGGTCCCGTTCTTCGAGGACTACGTGGTGCAGTACACCGACCTGCCCTTCCTCGTCACCCTCGAGCAGCGCCCAGACGGCACCGTGGTGCCCGGCAAGTTCCTCACTGCCCAGGACCTGGGGCAGACAGAGGCCGCGGACGCGGCGTTCAAGACCGTGCTCCTGGACCGGGACGCGGGCACTCCGGTGGTGCCCCAGGGGTCGACGGGCTTCCGCTACAACGAGGCCGACGAGGGGAAGTGGAACCTGGACCTGCAGGGGGTGCGCCCGGCCCTGTCCGTCGCCGACTCGGCGTCCTACGAGCAGGCCACTAGCGTGATCGATCTGCCCGCGTTCACCGATGCCACGGGCGAGGGCTCGGTGGTCCACCGCGGGGTGCCGGTCACCGAAGTGGCCGGACGCACGGTGACCACGGTCTTCGACCTCATGCTCGCCCAGTATGGGGTGGGCCGGGCCGGGCTACCCGGCCAGTGGGCGTCCGGGTACGACGACGTGGAGACCCCCTACACCCCCGCGTGGCAGGAGGAGATCACCTCGGTCCCGGCGGCGGCGGTGGCCCGCATCGCCCGGGAGTTCGCCACCAACGCGGAGAAGTCCGGCGGCCGGTCGATGATCATTCTCGGGGCCGGCATCTGCCAGTGGTACCACGGGGACGTCACCTACCGGGCGATCCTCGCGATGCTCATGCTGTGCGGGTGCCAGGGCCGCAANGGGGCCGGCATCTGCCAGTGGTACCACGGGGACGTCACCTACCGGGCGATCCTCGCGATGCTCATGCTGTGCGGGTGCCAGGGCCGCAACGGCGGCGGGTGGGCGCACTACGTGGGCCAGGAGAAGACCCGACCGATCACCGGCCAGGCCACGATGGCCGCGGCCACCGACTGGACCCGCCCGCCGCGCTTCATGATCGGCACCGCGTTCTGGTACATGCACACCGACCAGTTCCGCTCCGACGGGTACTCCTCCGACTCGCTGCAGTCCCCGCTGGCCCAGGGTCACCTGAAGGGCATGCACACCGCCGACGTGGTCGCCAAGTCCACCCGCATGGGGTGGATGCCGTTCTTCCCGCAGTTCGACCAGAACTCCCTGGACGTGGCCGACGCCGCTTCCGAGGGTGTGGCCCGCGGGGAAGCACCTGATGAGGCCCGGTGGGTCGCGGATCGACTCAAGGCGCAGGACATGCGTTTCGCCGTCGAGGACGTCGACGCTCCGCAGAACTGGCCGCGCACCCTGATGCTGTGGCGTTCCAACCTGCTGGGCTCCTCCGCTAAGGGTGAGGAGTACTTCCTCAAGCACCTGCTGGGCACCCACCACAACGTCCTGGGCTCCGACCACTCCACCTCCCGCCCGAAGGACGTGACCTGGCACGAGCAGGCCCCGGAGGGCAAGCTCGACCTGCTCGTATCGGCCGACTTCCGGATGACCAGCTCCACCCTGCTCTCCGACGTCGTGTTCCCCGCCGCGACCTGGTACGAGAAGCACGACCTGTCCTCCACCGACATGCACCCCTACGTGCACGCCTTCACCCCGGCGATCAACCCGCCGTGGGAAGCGAAGACGGACTACGACCTGTTCCGGCTGCTGGCCGAGGAGTTCTCCCGGCAGGCGAAGGTGCACCTCGGGGTGCGCAAGGACATGGTGGCCACCGCGCTCACCCACGACACCCCGGGCGAGCTCGCCCAACCCGGGGGCCACGCCCCGGACTGGAAGGGCACCGACGTCCCGGCGGTACCGGGCAAGAACCTGCCGAACCTCCAGGTGGTGGAGCGCGACTACACCGCGGTCGGGGAGAAGTTCTCCGCGGTCGGGCCACTGGCTGAGAAGCTGGGCCTCACCACGAAGTACATCACCTACGACGTCTCCCACCAGGTGGACCAGCTGGCCCGCCTGCACGGGGTGTTCGACTCCGGGGCCGCGGCGGGCCGACCGGTGATCAACACCGACGCGCGGATGGCCGAGGCCATCCTCCTCTTCTCCGGCACCACCAACGGGGAGCTGGCCGTGCAGGGCTTCGAGACCCTCGAGAAGCGCACCGGGGTGGAGCTCGCAGACCTCGCCCGCGGCTCCGANACCACCAACGGGGAGCTGGCCGTGCAGGGCTTCGAGACCCTCGAGAAGCGCACCGGGGTGGAGCTCGCAGACCTCGCCCGCGGCTCCGAGGAGAAGCGCATCACCTTCGCCGACACCCAGGCCGGCCCGGTCCCGGTGATCACCTCCCCGGAGTGGTCCGGCTCGGAGACCGGCGGGCGGCGCTACGCCCCGTTCACCATCAACATCGAACGCCTCAAGCCCTTCCACACCCTCACCGGACGGATGCACTTCTTCCTGGACCACGACTGGCTCAAGGACATGGGTGAGTCCCTGCCGATCTACCGCCCGCCCCTGGACATGCACCGCCTGTTCGGGGAACCCAAGCTCGGGCAGCGCGGGGAGCTGTCGATCGCCGTGCGGTATCTGACCCCGCACAACAAGTGGTCGATCCACTCGGAGTACCAGGACAACCTGTTCATGCTCTCCCTGGCCCGCGGGGGCACCACGGTGTGGATGAGCCCCCAGGACGCCGCACTGATCGAGGTCGCCGACAACGACTGGGTCGAGTGCCTCAACACCAACGGCGTCTACATC
>NZ_AOSQ01000057.1:0-7121 GCF_000349605.1 Kocuria sp. UCD-OTCP | reverse complement strand
ACGATGGCCCGGCCGATGTAGACGCCGTTGGTGTTGAGGCACTCGACCCAGTCGTTGTCGGCGACCTCGATCAGTGCGGCGTCCTGGGGGCTCATCCACACCGTGGTGCCCCCGCGGGAGAGGGAGAGCATGAACAGGTTGTCCTGGTACTCCGAGTGGATCGACCACTTGTTGTGCGGCGTCAGGTACCGCACGGCGATGGACAGCTCCCCCCGCTCCCCCAGCTGCGGCTCGCCGAAGAGCCGGTGCATGTCCAGGGGCGGGCGGTAGATCGGCAGGGTCTCGCCCATGTCCTTGAGCCAGTCGTGGTCCAGGAAGAAGTGCATCCGCCCGGTGAGGGTGTGGAAGGGCTTGAGCCGTTCGATGTTGACCGTGAACGGGGCGTAGCGCCGTCCCCCGGTCTCGGAGCCGGACCACTCCGGGGACGTGATCACCGGGACCGGGGCGGCCTGGGTGTCGGCGAAGCTGATCCGCTTCTCCTCGGAGCCGCGGGCGAGGTCTGCGAGCTCCACCCCGGTGCGCTTCTCGAGGGTCTCGAAGCCCTGCACGGCCAGCTCCCCNTTCTCCTCGGAGCCGCGGGCGAGGTCTGCGAGCTCCACCCCGGTGCGCTTCTCGAGGGTCTCGAAGCCCTGCACGGCCAGCTCCCCGTTGGTGGTCCCGGAGAAGAGCAGGATCGCCTCCGCCATCCGCGCGTCGGTGTCCACGGCCGGGCGGCCCGCCGCGGCCCCGGAGTCGAAGACCCCGTGCAGGCGCGCCAGCTGGTCCACCTGGTGGGAGACGTCGTAGGTGATGTGCTTCGTGGTGAAGCCCAGCCGCTCGGCCAGGGGCCCCACCGCCGAGAACTTCTCCCCGATCGCGGTGTAGTCCCGCTCCACGACCGCGAGGTTGGGCAGGTTCTTCCCGGGCACGGCCGGCAGGTCGGTGTGCTTCCAGTCGGGCGCGTGCCCGCCGGGCTGGGCGATCTCCCCCGGGGTGTCGTGGGTGAGCGCGGTGGCCACCAGGTCCTTGCGCACCCCCAGGTGGGTCCGCGCCTGGCGGGAGAACTCCTCGGCGAGCAGCCGGAACAGCTCGTAGTCGGTCTTGGCCTCCCACGGCGGGTCGATCGCCGGGGTGAACGCGTGCACGTACGGGTGCATGTCCGTGGAGGACAGGTCGTGCTTCTCGTACCAGGTGGCGGCGGGGAGGACGACGTCGGAGAGCAGGGTGGAGCTCGTCATCCGGAAGTCCGCGGAGACCAGCAGGTCGAGCTTGCCCTCGGGCGCCTGCTCGTGCCAGGTCACGTCCCGCGGCCGGGACGCGGAGTGGTCCTGCCCCATGACGTTGTGGTGCGTGCCGAGGAGGTGCCGGAGGAAGTACTCCTCGCCCTTCGCGGAGGACCCCAGCAGGTTGGAGCGCCACAGCACCAGGGTGCGGGCCCAGTTCTCGGGGGCGTCGACGTCCTCGACGGCGAAGCGCAGCTGCCCCGACTTCAGCCGGTCCGCGACCCACCGGGCCTCGTCGGGGGCCTCCCCCCGGGCCACGCCCTCGACGGCGAGGTCCGCGACGTCGAGGGAGTTGCGGTCGAACTGCGGGTAGAACGGCATCCAGCCCATCCGGGTGGACTTCGCGACCACGTCCGCGGTGTGCATGCCCTTCAGGTGGCCCTCCGCCAGGGGCGACTGGAGGGAGTCGGACGAGTAGCCGTCGGAGCGCCACTGGTCGGTGTGCATGTACCAGAACGCGGTGCCGATCATGAAGCGCGGCGGGCGGGTCCAGTCGGTGGCCGCGGCCATCGCGGCCCAGCCCGTGATGGGGCGGGCCTTCTCCTGGCCCACGTAGTGCGCCCACCCGCCGCCGTTGCGGCCCTGGCACCCGCACAGCATGAGCATCGCGAGGATCGCCCGGTAGGTGACGTCCCCGTGGTACCACTGGCAGATGCCGGCCCCNCGCCGTTGCGGCCCTGGCACCCGCACAGCATGAGCATCGCGAGGATCGCCCGGTAGGTGACGTCCCCGTGGTACCACTGGCAGATGCCGGCCCCCAGGATGATCATCGACCGGCCGCCGGA
This sequence comes from Kocuria sp. UCD-OTCP, assembly GCF_000349605.1. NCBI lineage: Bacteria > Bacillati > Actinomycetota > Actinomycetes > Micrococcales > Micrococcaceae > Kocuria > Kocuria sp. UCD-OTCP. The sequence goes on along the minus strand of NZ_AOSQ01000057.1, from coordinate 5,074 downwards.
CTTCTCCGCGTTGGCCGCGAACTCGCGGGCGGTGCGGATCACGGCCCGGGCCGGGACCGAGGTGATCTCCTCCTGCCACGCCGGGGTGTAGGGGGTCGCGACGTCGTCGAGCCCGGCCGCCCAGTCCCCCGGCAGGCCCTCGCGGCCCACGCCGTACTGGGCGAGCATGAGGTCGAAGACCGTGGTGACCGTCCGTCCGGCGACCTCGGTGACGGGCACGCCGCGGCGCAGCACCGAGCCCTCCCCCGTGGCGTCGGTGAAGGCGGGCAGGTGCACCGCGCTCACCGAGCCCTCGTAGGAGGAGGCGTCCGCGAGCGAGAGCGCCGGGCGCACGCCCTGCAGGTCGAGGTTCCACTTCCCCTCGTCCTGCTCGTTGTAGCGGAAGCCCATGGACCCGTTCGGGACCACCGGCGTGCCGGCGTCGCGGTCGATCAGCACGGTCTTGAACGCCGCGTCGGAGGCCGTCGCCTCGCCCCCGCCCAGGTCCGCGGCGGTGACGAACTTGCCGGGCACCACGGTGCCGTCCTCGCGTTCGTCGAGGGTGACGAGCATGGGCAGGTCGGTGTACTGCAGGACGTAGTCCTCGAAGAACGGGACCCGCCGCTCCACGAAGTTCTCCCGCAGGATCACGTGGCCCATCGCCATGGCGAGCGCGGCGTCCGTGCCGGCCTGGGCGGGCAGCCACTCGTCGGCGAACTTCGTGTTGTCGGAGTAGTCGGGGCTGACCGAGACGACCTTGGTGCCGCGGTAGCGGGCCTCGACCATCCAGTGCGCGTCCGGGGTGCGGGTGACCGGGACGTTCGAGCCCCACATCATGAGGTAGGTGGCGTCCCACCAGTCGCCGGACTCCGGGACGTCGGTCTGGTCTCCGAAGACCTGGGGGCTGGCCACGGGCAGGTCCGCGTACCAGTCGTAGAAGCTGTTCATCACACCGCCGATGAGGTTGATGAACCGGGCCCCCGCGGCGTGGGAGACCATGGACATCGCGGGGATCGGGGAGAAGCCGGTGCACCGGTCGGGGCCGTAGGTCTTCACGGTGTGCACGTGGGCGGCGGCGGTCATCTCGAGGGCCTCCTGCCAGCTCGAGCGCACCAGGCCGCCCTTGCCGCGGGCCTGCTGGAAGGCCCGGCGCTTCTCCGGGTCGCCGACCACCGCCTGCCACGCCAGCACGGGGTCCCCGCCCACCTGTTCCTTGGCCGCGCGGTACATCTCCAGCAGCACCCCGCGGACGTACGGGTAGCGGACCCGGGTGGGCGAGTAGGTGTACCAGGAGAAGGCGGCGCCGCGGGGACAGCCGCGCGGCTCGTACTCCGGGCGGTCCGGGCCCACCGAGGGGTAGTCGGTCTCCTGCGCCTCCCAGGTGATGATCCCGTCCTTGACGTAGACCTTCCAGGAGCACGAGCCCGTGCAGTTCACCCCGTGCGTGGAGCGGACCACCTTGTCGTGGCTCCACCGGTTCCGGTAGAACGCGTCACCGGCCCGCCCGCCCTCGCGGTAGACCGCGCGGCCGTCCGGGGACTCCTCCCAGCGGGTGAAGAACTTCCCGAGCTTGAGCAGGGCGTGGGACGCGGGGCCATCGGTGCCCGGCGGAACGGAGCTGGCAACCATGGTGCCAACCTATCGAATTCGGCATTCTGAATTAGGATTTTCTTGTGGACCAATGAACGGCAATTCGGTGGAAAAGAATTCATGACACATCAATTTCAGAATTCATTTTCCGTCAAGAATTCCGGCACCCTTGTTTTTCTCGGCGGAAAGGGGATGACCGAGCCCCGGCTCTCGCGCGGACGGGCGCCGGCCGGGACTAGCCTGGCCGGATGGACCGACCGACCCTCCGCCCTCCCGGTGACCTCCGCCCCGGCGTGCGCCTCGACGTGCGCGACGACGGGCCCCCGGACGGGGAGCCCGTCCTGCTGCTGCACGGCTTCCCCCAGGACGGCACGAGCTGGTCCGGGGTCGCGCCCGTGCTGCGGCGCGCCGGCCTGCGCACGCTGGTGCCCGATCAGCGCGGCTACTCCCCCGGCGCCAGGCCCCGGGGTCGCCGCGCCTACCGGCTCGAGCTGCTCGTCCAGGACGCCGTGGCGCTGTTGGACGCCGCCGGGCTGGAGCGCGCCCACGTCGTCGGCCACGACTGGGGCGGGATCGTGGCGTGGACCCTCGCGGCCCACCGGCCGGAGCGGACGGCGTCCCTGACGGTGGCCTCGGTCCCGCACCCCCGGGCGCTCGCCCGCTCCCTGACCCGCTCGCCGCAGGCGCTGCGCTCGGCCTACGTCGGGGCCTTCCAGCTGCCCCGGCTCCCGGAGGCGCTGCTCGGTCCGCGCCTCGAGCAGCTCCTGCGCCGCTCCGGCCTGCCCGCGGCGGAGGCCGCCCGCTACGCGGCCCGGATGCGGGAGCCCGGCGCGCTCACCGGCGCCCTGAACTGGTACCGCGCCCTGCCGCTGTCCCGGCTGCGCACCGGACCGGTGGACGTTCCGACCACGTACGCGTGGGGCGCCCGGGACCCCGCCCTGGGCCGGCGGGCCGCGGAGCTCACGGCCGAGCACGTGCGGGGGCCCTACCGGTTCGTGGAGCTGGACGCCGGCCACTGGCTGCCGGAGACCCGTGCCGAGGAGCTGGCGGGACTGGTACTCGAGCGCGTCGGCGGGACCGCGAACACTCCGTAGCGGCTCAGCCCCGCGGGGAGGGTCCCTCGGACGGCGCGTCCTCGCGCCGGCGCCGGGGGGTCCCCGCGATGCGCAGCGCGGCCTGGACCGCCAGCAGCGCGAACGCCGCGTAGTAGATTCCCACGGAGGGGTAGAGCTGGGGGACGGTGCCGTTCCAGCCCACCAGGGTGAGCACGAACAGGATGCCGCCGAGCACGAGCAGCCCGAGGTGCGCGGTACCGAAGGCGCCCCGCTCGCCGCGGCGGGCGAGGAAGAGCGCCAGGACGGCGAAGAAGATCGGGAAGAGCATCTGGCCCACCACGGTGATGCCGTTCTGGTGGTACTCGTAGCGGCCGAGCGCCTGGATCACGGCGGTGGCGGCGAGGAGCAGCGGGGCGAGCAGGGACGTCATGGGGACCTGTTCTGTGCGATCGTCCGGGCGGGGGCGCGGACCAGTCTAGCGAGCGGCGGGGACACCGCCGCGGCGCCCCGGGCCCGGCCGGAGCCGCCCCGGCGGTGGTGGGGTCCTGCGGTGGTGCGGCCCTGCGGTCCCGCGGGCCGGGCGCGCACCGGGTCAGTCGAGCAGCAGCAGCTCCACCGGGGTCCCCGCCGGCAGCTCGGCCCCGCCCGCCGGCACGAGCGCGAGGGCGTTGGCCCGGGCCGCGGCGGCCAGCAGGTGGGAGCCGGGCCCGCCCGCCATCCGCACCGTGGCGCCGTCCCAGACGGCGCGGCGCACCTGGGTCCGCCCGGGCAGCGGCCGGACGGCCTCCGCGAGGGGCCCCGTGCGGCGGGCCCGCGGCGCCGGGGCGCCCACGGTCTCGGTCAGGGCGGGGCGGAGGAACATCTCGAAGGACACGAGGGTGCTGACGGGGTTGCCGGGCAGGCAGACGAAGGGAACGCCGCCCGGTGCCGCGAGGCCCTGCGGCCCCCCGGGCTGCATGGCGACGTGCACGAACTCGCCGTGGGGCGCGAGCACCTGCCGGACGACCTCGTAGGCGCCCTCGCTGACCCCGCCGGAGGAGACGAAGAAGTCGGGCCTCCGCGCGGTGTCCTCCGCCAGGCGTGCCGCGAAGGCGCCGGCGTCGTCGGAGAGCAGGTGGGCGCCGACCACCTCCACGCCCGCCTCCGCGAGCTGGGCGCGCAGGATCGCCGCGTTCGCGTCGAAGATCTGGGCCGGGCCGCGCGCGGCGCCGGGCGCCACGACCTCGTCGCCCGTCGTGTAGAGCACGGCCCGGGGGCGGGCGCGCACGGTCAGCTCCGCGCACCCCAGCGCGGCCGTGAGCCCGATCCGGGCGGGGGTGAGCCGCTGCCCCGCGACCAGCGCCGTGTCCCCGGCGACGACGTCCTCGCCCGCGCGGCGGACGAACCTCCCGGCCGGCTGGCCCGCCGGGAGCCGGAGGTGGGTCCCGGGTGCCGGGAAGCCCCCCGGCAGCGACTCCTCGACGGGCACCACGGCGTCCGCGCCGGACGGCAGGGGCGCGCCGGTCATGACGGGGGCCGCCTCCCCGGGACCGAGCGGGCCGGGGACGTGGCCGGCGGGCACGGGGGCGACGACGACGAACGGGGTGCGCCCGTCCTCCCCGGGCGCCGTCCGGCTGTCGGCGGCACGGATCGCGAAACCGTCCATCTGGGAGTTGTCGAAGGGCTGCAGGCTCAGGGGCGCCACGAGGTCCTCGGCCAGGACCCGGCCCGCCGCGGCCGCCAGCGGCACGGTCTCCGTCCGGACGCGGAGACCCCGCAGGGCCTCCGTGACCGCGCGGCGGTGCTCGTCGACGCTGCGGACCGGGTGCTGCGCGTGCCTGCTCATTCCTCCAGCGTAGGTGCCGGGGCGCGCCCGTCCTGGCAGGATCGGGGCCATGACGCAACGGGATGTGGAGCACACGCCGGACGGCCGGTGGATCGTGGTGGATGGCCGGCGGTGGCGCCGCCAGGATCCCGGGCTGCCCGAGGACGTCGCGGCCCGGCTGACGTCCCACCTGGGCCGGGCCCGGGCGGCCGTCCGCACGGTGCGGCGGGACGGCACGGAGGAGGAGCTGCGGGCCGTGCGGGACCGGGTGGGGATCGCCAAGCTGGGCCTCGGTGAGCGCGGCACGCCGTGGTGGGAGCAGTCGCCCGCCGAGCAGGAGGCCCGGTGGACGGATGCTCTCGCGCGGCTGGACGAGCAGGCCCCGCCGGAGCCGGCGTGACGCCGTACGGCGCCCGGGGCGTTCTCGGCATGCTGGGGACTGATTACACTGGGCGGACCATCCCGGCACGCCGAGCACCGTGCGGGCCGGGGACGACCACCGAGGCGGTGACATGAGCGTTTCCCTGGGACTGCCGCGGCTGCGCGACACCGGTCCTGGCCCCAGCGGCGCCCCGGCCGGGGCCGGGCTGATGGACCGCCACGGCCGCCGCGCCACCGACCTGCGCCTGTCGGTGATCGACAAGTG
>NZ_AOSQ01000056.1:0-5475 GCF_000349605.1 Kocuria sp. UCD-OTCP | reverse complement strand
ACGAAAAGACAGAATCTCTTCCAAGAGCTTGATGCGGTTATCCATCTGCTTATGGAAGCCAAGCATTGGGGATTGAGAAAGAGTAGAAAGGCCACAAGCCTCAATAGCAGGTTTAAGAGCCTCGATACGCTCAAAGTCAAAATAATCAGCGTGACATTCAGAAGGGTAATAAGAACGAACCATAAAAAAGCCTCCAAGATTTGGAGGCATGAAAACATACAATTGGGAGGGTGTCAATCCTGACGGTTATTTCCTAGACAAATTAGAGCCAATACCATCAGCTTTACCGTCTTTCCAGAAATTGTTCCAAGTATCGGCAACAGCTTTATCAATACCATGAAAAATATCAACCACACCAGAAGCAGCATCAGTGACGACATTAGAAATATCCTTTGCAGTAGCGCCAATATGAGAAGAGCCATACCGCTGATTCTGCGTTTGCTGATGAACTAAGTCAACCTCAGCACTAACCTTGCGAGTCATTTCTTTGATTTGGTCATTGGTAAAATACTGACCAGCCGTTTGAGCTTGAGTAAGCATTTGGCGCATAATCTCGGAAACCTGCTGTTGCTTGGAAAGATTGGTGTTTTCCATAATAGACGCAACGCGAGCAGTAGACTCCTTCTGTTGATAAGCAAGCATCTCATTTTGTGCATATACCTGGTCTTTCGTATTCTGGCGTGAAGTCGCCGACTGAATGCCAGCAATCTCTTTTTGAGTCTCATTTTGCATCTCGGCAATCTCTTTCTGATTGTCCAGTTGCATTTTAGTAAGCTCTTTTTGATTCTCAAATCCGGCGTCAACCATACCAGCAGAGGAAGCATCAGCACCAGCACGCTCCCAAGCATTAAGCTCAGGAAATGCAGCAGCAAGATAATCACGAGTATCCTTTCCTTTATCAGCGGCAGACTTGCCACCAAGTCCAACCAAATCAAGCAACTTATCAGAAACGGCAGAAGTGCCAGCCTGCAACGTACCTTCAAGAAGTCCTTTACCAGCTTTAGCCATAGCACCAGAAACAAAACTAGGGACGGCCTCATCAGGGTTAGGAACATTAGAGCCTTGAATGGCAGATTTAATACCAGCATCACCCATGCCTACAGTATTGTTATCGGTAGCAAGCACATCACCTTGAATGCCACCGGAGGCGGCTTTTTGACCGCCTCCAAACAATTTAGACATGGCGCCACCAGCAAGAGCAGAAGCAATACCGCCAGCAATAGCACCAAACATAAATCACCTCACTTAAGTGGCTGGAGACAAATAATCTCTTTAATAACCTGATTCAGCGAAACCAATCCGCGGCATTTAGTAGCGGTAAAGTTAGACCAAACCATGAAACCAACATAAACATTATTGCCCGGCGTACGGGGAAGGACGTCAATAGTCACACAGTCCTTGACGGTATAATAACCACCATCATGGCGACCATCCAAAGGATAAACATCATAGGCAGTCGGGAGGGTAGTCGGAACCGAAGAAGACTCAAAGCGAACCAAACAGGCAAAAAATTTAGGGTCGGCATCAAAAGCAATATCAGCACCAACAGAAACAACCTGATTAGCGGCGTTGACAGATGTATCCATCTGAATGCAATGAAGAAAACCACCATTACCAGCATTAACCGTCAAACTATCAAAATATAACGTTGACGATGTAGCTTTAGGTGTCTGTAAAACAGGTGCCGAAGAAGCTGGAGTAACAGAAGTGAGAACCAGCTTATCAGAAAAAAAGTTTGAATTATGGCGAGAAATAAAAGTCTGAAACATGATTAAACTCCTAAGCAGAAAACCTACCGCGCTTCGCTTGGTCAACCCCTCAGCGGCAAAAATTAAAATTTTTACCGCTTCGGCGTTATAACCTCACACTCAATCTTTTATCACGAAGTCATGATTGAATCGCGAGTGGTCGGCAGATTGCGATAAACGGTCACATTAAATTTAACCTGACTATTCCACTGCAACAACTGAACGGACTGGAAACACTGGTCATAATCATGGTGGCGAATAAGTACGCGTTCTTGCAAATCACCAGAAGGCGGTTCCTGAATGAATGGGAAGCCTTCAAGAAGGTGATAAGCAGGAGAAACATACGAAGGCGCATAACGATACCACTGACCCTCAGCAATCTTAAACTTCTTAGACGAATCACCAGAACGGAAAACATCCTTCATAGAAATTTCACGCGGCGGCAAGTTGCCATACAAAACAGGGTCGCCAGCAATATCGGTATAAGTCAAAGCACCTTTAGCGTTAAGGTACTGAATCTCTTTAGTCGCAGTAGGCGGAAAACGAACAAGCGCAAGAGTAAACATAGTGCCATGCTCAGGAACAAAGAAACGCGGCACAGAATGTTTATAGGTCTGTTGAACACGACCAGAAAACTGGCCTAACGACGTTTGGTCAGTTCCATCAACATCATAGCCAGATGCCCAGAGATTAGAGCGCATGACAAGTAAAGGACGGTTGTCAGCGTCATAAGAGGTTTTACCTCCAAATGAAGAAATAACATCATGGTAACGCTGCATGAAGTAATCACGTTCTTGGTCAGTATGCAAATTAGCATAAGCAGCTTGCAGACCCATAATGTCAATAGATGTGGTAGAAGTCGTCATTTGGCGAGAAAGCTCAGTCTCAGGAGGAAGCGGAGCAGTCCAAATGTTTTTGAGATGGCAGCAACGGAAACCATAACGAGCATCATCTTGATTAAGCTCATTAGGGTTAGCCTCGGTACGGTCAGGCATCCACGGCGCTTTAAAATAGTTGTTATAGATATTCAAATAACCCTGAAACAAATGCTTAGGGATTTTATTGGTATCAGGGTTAATCGTGCCAAGAAAAGCGGCATGGTCAATATAACCAGCAGTGTTAACAGTCGGGAGAGGAGTGGCATTAACACCATCCTTCATGAACTTAATCCACTGTTCACCATAAACGTGACGATGAGGGACATAAAAAGTAAAAATGTCTACAGTAGAGTCAATAGCAAGGCCACGACGCAATGGAGAAAGACGGAGAGCGCCAACGGCGTCCATCTCGAAGGAGTCGCCAGCGATAACCGGAGTAGTTGAAATGGTAATAAGACGACCAATCTGACCAGCAAGGAAGCCAAGATGGGAAAGGTCATGCGGCATACGCTCGGCGCCAGTTTGAATATTAGACATAATTTATCCTCAAGTAAGGGGCCGAAGCCCCTGCAATTAAAATTGTTGACCACCTACATACCAAAGACGAGCGCCTTTACGCTTGCCTTTAGTACCTCGCAACGGCTGCGGACGACCAGGGCGAGCGCCAGAACGTTTTTTACCTTTAGACATTACATCACTCCTTCTGCACGTAATTTTTGACGCACGTTTTCTTCTGCGTCAGTAAGAACGTCAGTGTTTCCTGCGCGTACACGCAAGGTAAACGCGAACAATTCAGCGGCTTTAACCGGACGCTCGACGCCATTAATAATGTTTTCCGTAAATTCAGCGCCTTCCATGATGAGACAGGCCGTTTGAATGTTGACGGGATGAACATAATAAGCAATGACGGCAGCAATAAACTCAACAGGAGCAGGAAAGCGAGGGTATCCTACAAAGTCCAGCGTACCATAAACGCAAGCCTCAACGCAGCGACGAGCACGAGAGCGGTCAGTAGCAATCCAAACTTTGTTACTCGTCAGAAAATCGAAATCATCTTCGGTTAAATCCAAAACGGCAGAAGCCTGAATGAGCTTAATAGAGGCCAAAGCGGTCTGGAAACGTACGGATTGTTCAGTAACTTGACTCATGATTTCTTACCTATTAGTGGTTGAACAGCATCGGACTCAGATAGTAATCCACGCTCTTTTAAAATGTCAACAAGAGAATCTCTACCATGAACAAAATGTGACTCATATCTAAACCAGTCCTTGACGAACGTGCCAAGCATATTAAGCCACTTCTCCTCATCCAACGCGTCAGTTTTTGACAGAATCGTTAGTTGATGGCGAAAGGTCGCAAAGTAAGAGCTTCTCGAGCTGCGCAAGGATAGGTCGAATTTTCTCATTTTCCGCCAGCAGTCCACTTCGATTTAATTCGTAAACAAGCAGTAGTAATTCCTGCTTTATCAAGATAATTTTTCGACTCATCAGAAATATCCGAAAGTGTTAACTTCTGCGTCATGGAAGCGATAAAACTCTGCAGGTTGGATACGCCAATCATTTTTATCGAAGCGCGCATAAATTTGAGCAGATTTGTCGTCACAGGTTGCGCCGCCAAAACGTCGGCTACAGTAACTTTTCCCAGCCTCAATCTCATCTCTCTTTTTGCGTTCTGCTTCAATATCTGGTTGAACGGCGTCGCGTCGTAACCCAGCTTGGTAAGTTGGATTAAGCACTCCGTGGACAGATTTGTCATTGTGAGCATTTTCATCCCGAAGTTGCGGCTCATTCTGATTCTGAACAGCTTCTTGGGAAGTAGCGACAGCTTGGTTTTTAGTGAGTTGTTCCATTCTTTAGCTCCTAGACCTTTAGCAGCAAGGTCCATATCTGACTTTTTGTTAACGTATTTAGCCACATAGAAACCAACAGCCATATAACTGGTAGCTTTAAGCGGCTCACCTTTAGCATCAACAGGCCACAACCAACCAGAACGTGAAAAAGCGTCCTGCGTGTAGCGAACTGCGATGGGCATACTGTAACCATAAGGCCACGTATTTTGCAAGCTATTTAACTGGCGGCGATTGCGTACCCGACGACCAAAATTAGGGTCAACGCTACCTGTAGGAAGTGTCCGCATAAAGTGCACCGCATGGAAATGAAGACGGCCATTAGCTGTACCATACTCAGGCACACAAAAATACTGATAGCAGTCGGCGTGTGAATCATTAGCCTTGCGACCCTCGGCAGCAAGAACCATACGACCAATATCACGAAAATAGTCACGCAAAGCATTGGGATTATCATAAAACGCCTCTAATCGGTCGTCAGCCAACGTGAGAGTGTCAAAAACGATAAACCAACCATCAGCATGAGCCTGTCGCATTGCATTCATCAAACGCTGAATAGCAAAGCCTCTACGCGATTTCATAGTGGAGGCCTCCAGCAATCTTGAACACTCATCCTTAATACCTTTCTTTTTGGGGTAATTATACTCATCGCGAATATCCTTAAGAGGGCGTTCAGCAGCCAGCTTGCGGCAAAACTGCGTAACCGTCTTCTCGTTCTCTAAAAACCATTTTTCGTCCCCTTCGGGGCGGTGGTCTATAGTGTTATTAATATCAAGTTGGGGGAGCACATTGTAGCATTGTGCCAATTCATCCATTAACTTCTCAGTAACAGATACAAACTCATCACGAACGTCAGAAGCAGCCTTATGGCCGTCAACATACATATCACCATTATCGAACTCAACGCCCTGCATACGAAAAGACAGAATCTCTTCCAAGAGCTTGATGCGGTTATCCATCTGCTTATGGAAGCCAAGCATTGGGGATTGAGAAAGAGTAGAAA
>NZ_AOSQ01000055.1:0-15551 GCF_000349605.1 Kocuria sp. UCD-OTCP | reverse complement strand
AGGGGCGCGAGCAGACCGCTCTGGAAGGCCACAACATCGACAAGGCGTTCGCCGAAGTCAACGGCGAGGCTAACCCCGGGATCATCGCCAAAAACCATTCGAAAAACATCCACGTGCGCGGCGGCGGTCTCCGCCTTGAGCCGGGCGATCATGTCCAGCACGCCCTGGGAGTGCCCGTTGGCGGTGTCGATGAACAGGGCGTCCACGCCGGCCTCGACGAGGGTCATGGCCCGCTCGAAGCCGTCGCCGAAGAAGCCGACGGCGGCGCCGACGCGCAGCCGGCCCTCGTCGTCCTTGGTGGCGTGGGGGTACTGCTCGGCCTTGGTGAAGTCCTTGATCGTGATCAGGCCGGTGAGCCGGCCGGCGTCGTCGACGAGCGGCAGCTTCTCGATCTTGTTGGTCGCCAGGAGCCGGTGCGCGTCGTCCTTCGCCATCCCGACCTTGCCGGTGATCAGCGGCATGGGCGTCATGATCTCGTGCACCCGGCGCCGCGGGAACTCACTCTCCGGCAGGTACCGGGTGTCGCGGTTGGTGATGATCCCCAGCAGCTTCTGCTCGGCGTCCACGACGGGCAGCCCGGAGACCCGGTAGTAGCCGCAGAGCCGGTCCAGCTCCTCGAGGGTCGCCTCCGGGGAGATGGTGACGGGGTCGGTGATCATCCCGGACTCGCTGCGCTTCACCCGGTCCACGTGCTCGGCCTGGTCCTGGATCGAGAGGTTGCGGTGGATCACGCCGATGCCGCCCTGGCGGGCCATCGCGATCGCCATCGAGGACTCGGTGACGGTGTCCATGGCGGCGGACAGCAGCGGCACCTCCAGGTCGATGCGCCGGGACAGGCGGGTGCGCGTCGACGCCTCGGACGGGATGACGTCCGTGTTGCCGGGCAGCAGCAGCACGTCGTCGTAGGTCAGCCCGGTGAACCCGAACGGGTCCTCGGACAGGGCGGTGGGGACGGCGGTATCCGACACGGTGGGGCCTTTCAGCTTCGAGGGAGTCGCGATCATTCTACGGGCCGGGTCCCGGCCGGCGGACGGCTGTGGCCGCGCTCACGACCCCGCGGGGAACCCGGCCCCGTCCGCGCGCAGGGCCTCCTCGACGCGCTCCGCGAACAGGGGCGCCAGGCTGCGCACGTACTCGACGGTGAGGTGGTTGTTGTCCCAGTACGTGAACACGTTGCCGATGACCGGGACGCAGGTGCCGTCCGGGCAGATGAGGTCCCCCATGTCGACCATCGTGACCCGCGGCAGCTCGGCCACCGGGGCCAGGGGGCTGTCCGGGCCCAGGATCACGTGGGAGGCGGCGCACTCGGGGGCGTCGGCCCCGTGGTCCGCGGCGCAGCGCGCGGGGACGAAGTCGAACCGGGCGTTGTCGCGCAGGCCGAGGACCTGGATGCCGCGCTCCGCCAGGCCGCGGATGCGCTGCTCCATCCCGGGGGTGAACTGCTCCTGGTCCTCGTCCGTGCTGCGGGTGCCCTGCACCAGCACCAGGTCCGGGTCCACGGCCTCCACCACGGGGTCGGCGCCCTCGAGCCAGCGCGCGCACGCCTCGTGGTCGGCCACCTGCTCCTCCGGCAGGGCGTACAGGCAGTTGCCGCGGATGTAGGTGACCACCCGCCAGTCGTTGCGCTCGGCCAGGAGCTCGACGGCGGGGATCCACTGGTGCACGTGGCTGTTGCCGATCACCAGCATCGTGGCGGCGGGCTCGGGGTTCGGGACGGTGTCGAAGCACCACTGCCGGAAGCGCCCGCCGACCCCCGTGCCGGGCGGGCAGGGCTCGCCGAGCGACGGCTTGGCGTACGGCTCCCCGGTGATCACGGGGACGGTCTCGGCGTCCGGGTCGCCCTCGTACCGGAAGCCCGGCAGCAGGGCCGCCGCCCCGGGGTTGTTGCGGTCGGCCGACGCCGCGATCTCCACCGCCCGCCGCTCCTCGGCCACCCGGGCCGCGGTCACCGGGACCGCGACCGCCGCCAGGCACACCACGATCACCGCGGCCAGCCGCAGCCGGGACCGCTCGGGCCAGGCCCAGCGCTTGAGCGGGTCCTCGACCAGCCGGGTGGCCAGCACCGCGAGCACCAGGCAGACCAGCACGATCGCGACCCCCGACCGCGGCCCGGCCATGGGCCGGTCCCGCAGCACGAGGTAGGTGACCAGCACGGGCCAGTGGATCAGGTAGAGCGCGTAGGCGGAGTCCCCCAGCCGCACCAGCGGCGCCGAGGCGAGGATCCGGTCCAGCCCGAAGCGCGACCCGGACTGCCCGGCCACGATGATCGCCGCGGCCGAGAGCAGCGGCCACAGCGCGATCCACCCGGGGAACGCCCCCTGCACGTCGACCAGCACCCCCACCGAGACCATGCTCACCAGACCGGCCCAGCCCAGGACCACGCGCGCCCTGCGGCCGGGCCGCAGCCAGGGCACCGCTAGGGCCAGCAGGGACCCGAGGGCGAACTCCCACAGCCGGGTGCGGGTGTCGAAGTAGGCGAACTCCTGCTGGACGGCCGTGCTGTGCACCGACCACGCCAGGGAGGCCGCGAAGACCACCCCGAAGACGACCGCCAGCACCGGCACGGGGCTCCACCGGGTCCGCCGGGAGATCAGCCAGGCCGCGGCGAAGACCAGCGGCCACAGCAGGAACACCTGTCCCTGCACCGACAGGGACCAGAAGTGCTGGAACGGCGAGGCGGTCGAGTGGTCGGCGGCGTAGTAGTCCACCGCGTTGAGCGCCAGCGCCCAGTTCTCCGCGTAGAACACCGAGGCCAGCGCCTCGGCGCGCCACTGCCCGGCGTCGTAGCCCGGGTAGAACAGCTCCACCAGCACCAGGGTGCCCAGGATCGTGAGCACCGCCAGCGGCAGCAGCCGCTTGAACACGTGCAGCCAGTACCGCCCCAGCGCCAGCGGCNGTGAGCACCGCCAGCGGCAGCAGCCGCTTGAACACGTGCAGCCAGTACCGCCCCAGCGCCAGCGGCCTCCCCGCCTCGAGCTTGCGCACGAAGGACAGGGTCAGGAAGAAGGCGGAGATCAGCAGGAAGACGTCCACTCCCCCGGAGACCCGCCCGAGGAACACGTGGTAGACCACCACGAGCAGCACCGCCACCGCGCGCAGGCCCTGCACCTCGGGGCGGAAGCCCGAGTACCGTCCTGCCCGCCGCCGGGCCGCGTCCCCACGGTCGGCGGTCCCGGCGGACGGTTGCGGGGCGGCGGCGTGCACGGTGGCCACGGGGGCACCTCCAGGAGGGAGCGTCCCGGACGCGGCCGCGGGGCGGCGCCGGGAGGGGAGCGGGGGGATGCGGAGCGAGGGGATGCGGAGCGAGGGGATGCGGAGCGAGGGGATGCGGAGCAAGGGGATGCGGAGCAAGGGGGCGGGGCCGGGGGCGCCCGTCGCGACCTTATCGCACGACCGGCGCCGCGCGCGGCACCCGGCGCTCCGTCACCGGGCGGCGCCGGGGGCCGGCGGCCGGGGACGGGCGGTCGTCAGGGGCGGAGGCCGTCGGTGGCAAGGGCCTCCCGGAACCGCTCGCCGAAGACCGGGGCGGCGCTCTCGGAGTACACCCGGCTGAGGTGGTCGTCGTCCCAGTACACGTAGACGTTGCCGACGACCGGCGGGCACCGCCCGGCCGGGCAGATCAGGTCGGTGAGGTCCAGGGTCGAGTAGAGCGGCAGCTCGCGGGCGAGCGGGAGCGCGGGATCGGGCGTGCCCACCATGGGGTGCGCGAAGGTGCACCGGGGGTCGTCCTCCCCGTTCGCCACCGCGCACTCGGCCGGCGCCTCCGGGAAGCGGGGGGTGTCGCGGATCCCGACCACGGGGATCCCGCGGTCGGTGAGCTCGCGGATCCGCTGCTCCAGCCCGGGCCGGAGGACCTCCCCCTCCAGGTCGGTGAAGGTCGACTGGACGACGACGAGGTCGGGGTCGGCGGTGCCGATCATCTGCTCGGCGCCCTCGAACCACGCCCGGCAGCTCTCCGAGCCCGGCTGGTCCTCGGCGGCGGCGTAGAAGCAGCCCGGCTGGATCCAGGTCAGCACCCGCCACCGCTCGGCCTCCGCCAGGGGCCGCAGCGCGGGGAGCCAGTGCTGCAGGTGGCTGTTGCCGAGCACGAGCACCGTCCGCTCGGGGGCCTCCTGCGCCACGCTCTCGTGGCAGAAGCGGAGGAGCTCCTCCGGCAGGTCGAGGTCCTCGGGGCAGGCCTCGCCGAGGGAGGCCGGCTGCCTCGGCAGGTCCTCCGGCAGGGGCAGGGTCGGGGCGTCCGGGTCGCCGCGGAACTCGAAGCCGGGCTCGAGGACGGCGGCCCCGGGGTTGTTCCGGACGGCCTCGGCCTGGATCCGCTCGGCACGCCGGTCCTCGAGCTGCTGCCAGGCGAGCACGGGGGCTGTGACCAGGGCGAGACAGAGCACCACGACCCCGGCGAGGCGCCGCTTGTTCTGCTCGGGCCAGGCCCACTTCTTGAACCGGTCCTCGACCAGCCGGGTGGCCAGCACGGCGAGCACCAGGGAGACGACGATGATCACCACCCCCGACCGCGGCCCGGCCATGGGCCGGTCCCGCAGCACGAGGTAGGTGATCAGCACGGGCCAGTGGATCAGGTACAGCGCGTAGGCCGAGTCCCCCAGCCGCACCAGGGGCCGCGAGGCGAGGATCCGGTCCAGTCCGAACGGGGACCCGGAGCGGCCGGCCACGATGATCGCCGCGGCCGAGAGCAGCGGCCACAGCGCGATCCACCCGGGGAACGCCCCCTGCACGTCGACCAGCACCCCCACGGAGACCATGCTGAGCAGCCCGCCCCAGCCCAGGGCCACGCGCGCGGTCCGCGGCGGCCTCAGGTAGGGCAGGGCGAGGGCGAGCAGCGACCCGAGGGCGAACTCCCACAGCCGGGTGCGGGTGTCGAAGTAGGCGAACTCCTGCTGGACGGCGGTGCTGTGCACGGACCAGGCCAGGGAGGCCACGAGCACGGTGCCGAACATCGCGACCAGGACGGGGACCGGCCGGAGGCTCCCCCGCCGCGTGAGCAGCCAGGCGGCGGCGAAGATCAGCGGCCACAGCAGGAACACCTGCCCCTGGACCGACAGGGACCAGAAGTGCTGGAACGGCGAGGCGGTCGAGTGGTCGGCGGCGTAGTAGTCGACGGAGCTCAGCGCGAGCGCCCAGTTCTCCGCGTAGAACACCGAGGCCAGCGCCTCGGTGCGCCACTGCCCGGCGTCGGAGCCGGGGTAGACGGCGGCCACCAGGACGAGGGTGCCGAGGATGGTGAGCACCGCCAGCGGCAGCAGCCGCTTGAACACGTGCAGCCAGTACCGCCCCAGGGCCAGGGGCCTTCCCGCCTCGAGCTTGCGCACGAAGGACAGGGTGAGGAAGAACGCGGAGATCAGCAGGAACACGTCCACGCCCCCGGAGACCCGGCCGAGGAACACGTGGTAGACCACCACGAGCAGCACCGCGACGAACCGCAGCCCCTGCACCTCGGGGCGGAACCCCGAGTACCGGGCCACCCGCCGGGCCGTGTCCGGCTCGACGCCCCCGGGGCCGTCCGGGGAGGCGGCCCCCGGGTCCGGGCGCGGGGCGCCGGCCTGCACCGTGCTCACGAGGACACCTCCTGGAGGAGCGTGCCGGGGAGCCGGGTCTCGAGGGCCGGCGCCATCGTCCGCGCGTAGGTCCACGTGAGGTGGTGCGGGTCGAAGAAGACGTGCACGTTGCCCACCACGGGACGGCACAGTCCCTCCGGGCAGATGAGGTCGGTGAGGTCGAGCGAGGCGAAGCCGTTCCGGTCCCGCAGGGCGTCGGCCGGGTTGACGGGCGCCAGGACCTGCTCGACGGGCACGCGGCACCGGTCGGCGTCCTGGCCGTGGCGCACGGCGCACTCGTAGGGGTTGAAGTCGAACCGGGGGTTGTCCCGGAAGCCGACGACGTCGATGCCCTGGCCCGTGAGGCGGTCGACCAGCTCCGGGAACCCCCCGACGAGGGCCTCGGCGGGACCGTCCATCCGGGCCGCGTAGGTCGAGGTCGTCATGACCGCGTCCGGGGCGAGCCGCTCCACGTACTCGATCGCCGCGTCGTTGCCCTCGTGGCACGCGTCCCCCTCCGGGCGCACCGCGAAGGCGCAGCCCGGCTGCAGCACGGCGACGAGCTGCCAGTTGCGCTCCTCCGCGAGGGGGATCACCGCGCCCATGAACTGCTCCATGTGGGAGTTGCCGACCACCGCGATCGTCCGCTCGGGGTCCGGCAGGGCCGGGGTCTGGCGGCAGTACTGCTCGAGGACCTCCTGCTCGGGGGCGAACGCCCCGGAGCAGGGCTCGGGCAGCCCGACCCACTCGTCGCCCAGCGCGGAGGCGAGGGGCAGAGTGGGGGCGTCCGGGTCGCCCCGGAACTCGAAGCCCGGGTCCAGCACCGCGGCCCCGGGGTTGTTGCGGGCGGCGTCCTCCGCCAGCGCGGCCGCCCGCCGTGCATCGGCCTGCTGCCACACCAGCACCGGCACCGCCACGAGCGCCAGGCTCACCGCCACCGACGCGGCCAGCCGCCGCTTGTCCCGCTCCGGCCACGCCCACCGCTGGAACGGGCGCTCCACCAGCTTCGTGGCGGCCACCGCCAGCAGCAGGGAGACCAGGATGATCGCGACCCCCGACCGCGGCCCGGCCACGGGCCGGTCCCGCAGCACCAGGTAGGTGATCAGCAGCGGCCAGTGCACCAGGTACAGCGCGTAGGAGGCGTCCCCGAGCCGCACCAGGGGCCGGGAGGCGAGGATCCGGTCCAGGCCGAGGGGCGAGCCGGAGTGCCCGGCCACGATGATCGCCGCCGCCGAGAGCAGCGGCCACAGAGCGATCCAGCCGGGGAAGGCGCCCTGCACGTCGATCAGCACCCCGACCGAGACCATGCTGAGCATCCCGGCCCAGCCCAGCACCACCCGCGCCGCCCGCGGCGGGTGCAGGTACGGCACCGCGAGGGCCAGCAGGGACCCGAGGGCGAACTCCCACAGCCGGGCCCGGGTGTCGAAGTAGGCGAACGCCTGGTCCGTGGCGGTCGTGTGCACCGACCAGGCGAGGGAGACCGCGAGGACCAGCCCGAAGAGCACCGCCAGCACCGGCACCGGCCGCCGCCGCCCGCCCCGGCACACGAGCCACGCCGCCCCGAACACCAGCGGCCACAGCAGGAACACCTGACCCTGCACCGACAGGGACCAGAAGTGCTGGAACGGGGACGCCGTGGAGTCGTCGGCGGCGTAGTAGTCCACCTCGGCCAGCGCCAGCGCCCAGTTCTCCACGTAGAGGACCGAGGCCAGCGCCTCCGTGCGCACCCGGTCGATCCGCGCCTCCGGGAAGAACCACCACGCCAGCACCAGGGTGCCCAGGATCGTGAGCACCGCCAGCGGCAGCAGCCGCTTGAACACGTGCAGCCAGTACCGCCCCAGCGCCAGCGGCCTCCCCGCCTCGAGCTTGCGCACGAAGGACAGGGTCAGGAAGAACGCCGAGATCAGCAGGAAGATGTCCACTCCCCCGGACACCCGGTCCAGGAACACGTGGTAGACCACCACGAGCAGCACCGCGACGAAGCGCAGCCCCTGCACCTCCGGACGGAACCCGGCGTAGCGGGCCACCCGCCGGGCCGTGTCCGGCTCGACGCCGGTGGGCGTGCTCTGCGCACCGAGGGTCGTCATGGGCATCTCCTGGGAACACCGTGCCGCCGGGGGCGCGGCAGTGGTCGTGCGGACCCCCGCACTCTACCGGAGGCGCCGGGGCGGCCCCCGGAGACGGCGACGGACCCGCCCCACCGGTGGTGGGACGGGTCCGCGGGGCAGGCCGGCTCGGCGCCGGCCGTCAGTGCCGGCCGTCAGTGCTGGTGGCCGTGGCCGTGCCCCTCGTCCTCGGCGGGCTTGTCCGTCACGAGCGTCTCGGTGGTCAGCACGAGCGCCGCGATGGACGCGGCGTTCTGCAGCGCCGAGCGGGTGACCTTGACCGGGTCGATGATGCCGGCGCCGACCATCTCGACGTACTCGCCGGTGGCGGCGTCGTAGCCGTGCCCGGCCTCGAGCTCGGCGACGCGGGAGGCGACCACGGCCCCGTCCTGACCGGCGTTCTGGGCGATCCAGTACAGCGGCTGCCGCAGCGCGCGGCGGACGATGCCGAGCGCGGTCGCGGCGTCCCCGGTGAGCCCGAGGTCGGACTCGTCGAGGACCTTCGCGGCCTGCACGAGGGCGGTGCCGCCGCCGGCGACGATGCCCTCCTCGAGGGCCGCGCGGGTCGCGGAGACGGCGTCCTCGATGCGGTGCTTGCGCTCCTTGGCCTCGACCTCGGTGGCGGCGCCGACCTTGATCACGGAGACCCCGCCGGCCAGGCGGGCGAGCCGCTCCTGGAGCTTCTCGCGGTCCCACTCGGAGTCGGTGCGCTCCACCTCGGCGCGGATCGTGGCGACCCGGTCCTGGATCTCGGCCGGGGTGCCCCCGCCGTCGACCAGGGTGGTGGTGTTCTTGGTGACCGTGACGCGCCGGGCGGTGCCCAGCTGCTCCAGGGTGACCTGGTCGAGGCTGATGCCCAGCTCGCTGGTGATGAGCTGGCCGCCGGTGAGGACGGCGAGGTCCTGCATGATCGCCTTGCGGCGGTCGCCGAAGCCGGGGGCCTTGAGGGCCACGACGTCGAGGGTGCCGCGCAGCCGGTTGACCACGAGGGTGGACAGGGCCTCGCCCTCGACGTCCTCCGCGATGATGGTCAGCGGCTTCTTGGCCTGGAGGACCTTCTCCAGCACGGGCATGAGCTCGGGCACCGAGGAGATCTTGCCCTGGTACAGCAGCACCAGGGAGTTCTCCATGACCGCTTCCTGGCGCTCGGCGTCGGTCACGAAGGACGGGGACAGGTAGCCCTTGTCGAACTGCATGCCCTCGGTGACGTCGAGCTCCACCTCGGTGCTCGAGCCGTCCTCGATCGTGATGACGCCGTCCTTGCCGACGGTCTCGAAGGCCCGGGCGATGAGCTCGCCGATCGCCGGGTCCTGCGCGGAGATGGTCGCCACGTGGGCGACGTTGGTGCCCTCCACCGGGCGGGCGTTCTCGAGCAGGCGCTCGGAGACGGCCTCGACGGCCTTCTCGATGCCGCGCTTGAGGCTCAGCGGGTCGGCGCCGGCGGCCACGTTGCGCAGGCCCTCCTTGACGAGCGCCTGGGCGAGCACGGTGGCGGTGGTGGTGCCGTCGCCGGCGANGATGCCGCGCTTGAGGCTCAGCGGGTCGGCGCCGGCGGCCACGTTGCGCAGGCCCTCCTTGACGAGCGCCTGGGCGAGCACGGTGGCGGTGGTGGTGCCGTCGCCGGCGACGTCGTTGGTCTTGGTCGCCACCTCCTTGGCGAGCTGGGCACCGAGGTTCTCGTACGGGTCGTCGAGCTCGACCTCGCGGGCGATGGTCACGCCGTCGTTGGTGATCGTGGGGGCGCCCCACTTCTTGTCGAGCACCACGTTGCGCCCGCGCGGGCCGAGGGTGACCTTGACGGTGTCGGCGAGCTTGTTGACGCCGTTCTCGAGGGACTTGCGGGCGGCGTCGTCGAACGCCAGCTGCTTGGCCATGGGCGAAGAGCTCCTTCTGGGGTGGCTGGGGTCGCCAGCGGGTTTCGGGGTCTGGATCGGCGAAGGGTGCCCGCCGCGGGCCCGCCGGAACAGCGGGGCGTGCGGCGGGCACCCTTCGTCAGGACTGCGCGGTCTGCGCCGGGTCGGTGCGGCCCGGTCTACTTGACGACGACGGCGAGCACGTCGCGGGCCGGGAGGACCAGGTACTCCTCGCCGTTGTACTTGACCTCGGTGCCGCCGTACTTCGAGAAGATCACGACGTCGCCCTCCTGGACGTCGACCGGGATGCGGTTGCCGGAGTCGTCGACACGACCGGGGCCGACCGCCAGGACCTTGCCCTCCTGGGGCTTCTCCTTGGCGGTGTCCGGGATGACGAGACCGGACGCGGTGGTCTGCTCAGCGGCGAGCGGCTGGACGACGATGCGATCCTCGAGAGGCTTGATGGAGACCGACACGATCTCTCCTTGTCTGTAGGGGTGGAAAACGGTGGGCGACCGCGGGCGGAGCCCGCCGTCGAGCTTCGGGCCGATCGGCGCACCGACCGTCGTCGCGGTGCCGGTCGATCGCCTGGCCCTTAGCACCCTCACCCGGAGAGTGCCAAGGCCAACTGTAGGAGCGGGCTGGCAGTCGGTCAAGGCGAGTGCCAGCGCGCCGACCCCCGCGGGAACGTCCGGCGGGAATTAGGGCACGCCGGTGTTCGCCAATGATTTGCCTCACGCCCGCCCGACCCTCTAGGTTGAGCGGTAAGGCAACCCTTACCTCGGCCGAGCAGCGGTGCCCTCCTCGACGTCCCCGCACATCCGTGCGCAGGTCCGTCGCGCCCATCGGATCCCGCCGGCGTCCTCCACCCCGGAGCACGCCGGCGTCCTCTGCACGAAGGAAGACCATGAACCGCACCCAGCACCCGGCTGCCCTCCTGGCCGTCGCCGGTGTCCTCGCCCTCACCGCCTGCGGCACGGCCCAGGGCGACCAGGCCGCCTCCGCGGAGTCGTCCGCCCCCTCCGCCGCCACGGTCGAGGTCGAGGACAACTACGGCACGCAGACGGTCGAGGCCCCGCCGGCGTCCGTCGTCGCCACCGACAACCGCACCTTCGAGACGCTCGCCGAGTGGGGCGTCGAACTGGCGGCGGCCCCGCGCGCCCTCATGCCGGACACCATCGCCTACGCCGACGACGAGTCCGTCGTCGACCTCGGCAACCACCGCGAGCCCGACCTCGAGGCCGTCGTCGCCGCGGACCCCGACCTCATCGTCAACGGCCAGCGCTTCGCCGACTACCGCGAGGACTTCGCCGACCTGGTGCCGGAGGCCACCATCGTCGAGCTCGACCCGCGGGAGGACGAGCCCTTCGACGAGGAGCTGAAGCGGCAGACCTCCGTCCTGGGTCAGGTCTTCGACCGCGAGGACGAGGCCGAGCGGATCAACGGCGACTTCGACGCGGCGATGCAGCGCGTCGTCGACGGCTACCGGCCCGGCGACACGGTCATGGCCGTCACCGTCTCCGGCGGCGAGATCGGCTTCATCGCTCCGGGCAACGGACGCACCCTGGGCCCGCTGTTCGAGATCTTCGACTTCGCACCGGCCCTCGAGGTCGAGGGCGCCAGCGACGACCACCAGGGCGACGACATCTCCGTCGAGGCGATCGCCGACTCGAACCCCGACTGGATCCTCGTGCTGGACCGCGACGCCGCGATCTCCGCCGAGGACCCGGAGTACACCCCGGCGCAGGAGGTCATCGAGAACGCCGCGGCCCTGCAGAACGTGACCGCGGTGCAGGAGGGCCAGGTCGTCTACATGCCCCGGGACACCTACACCAACGAGGGCATCCAGACCTACACCGAGTTCTTCGACACCCTGGCCGACGCCATGGGCGCGCAGGACTGACCCATCGTCCGGACGGCGGCGGCGGGGTCCGCCCCACCACCGCCGTCCGCCGGGCACGAGGCCGGAGGAAGGACTGACCCCATGTCGACGATCGTGTCGAGACCCCCCGCGGCGAGCAAGGGCTCGCTGTTCGACTGGAAGCTGCTGCTCGGTGCGCTCGGCGTCCTCGCGCTGCTGGCCGCGTCCCTCCTCACGGGGGTCTACGACGTCTTCGGCGCCGAGGACGGCGACGAGATGTTCGCGATCACGCGGATCCCCCGCACCATCGCCCTGGTGCTCGCCGGCGCCGCCATGTCCATGTCCGGCCTGGTGATGCAGCTGCTCACGCAGAACCGCTTCGTGGAGCCCACCACCACGGGCACCACCGAGTGGGCGGGGCTCGGGCTGCTGCTCGTCATGCTCCTGGTGCCGACCGCCACGGTCCTCACCCGGATGCTCGGCGCCGTGACCGCGGCCTTCATCGGGACCATGGTGTTCTTCCTCTTCCTGCGCCGCGTCTCCCTGCGCTCCTCCCTCATCGTGCCCATCGTCGGCATCATGCTGGGCGCGGTGGTCGGGTCCGTCTCGACGTTCCTGGCGCTGCAGACGGACATGCTGCAGAACCTCGGGGTCTGGTTCGCCGGCAGCTTCACCTCGGTGCTGCGCGGTCAGTACGAGGTGCTGTGGATCGTGCTCCTGGTCGGGATCGCGGTGTTCCTCGTGGCGGACCGGCTCACCGTCGCCGGGCTCGGCGAGGACGTCGCCACCAACGTCGGGCTGAACTACCACCGCACCGTCCTGCTCGGGACCGGGCTGATCGCGGTGGCCACCGGCGTCGTCACCGTCGTCGTCGGCAACCTGCCCTTCCTGGGCCTCATCGTGCCGAACATCGTCTCGATGGTCCGCGGCGACGACCTGCGCAGCAACCTGCCGTGGGTGTGCCTGCTCGGCATCGCCATCGTGACGCTGTGCGACCTCATCGGAAGGATCATCATCATGCCGTTCGAGATCCCCGTGTCCGTGATCCTCGGGATCGTCGGCGCCGTGGTTTTCGTCTGCCTGCTCCTGAGGCAGCGTCGTCGTGTCTGAGGCCGTGCTCAGCACTCCCGCACCCGCACCGGCCGCGGCGCCGGCGGCCCCCGCCGCACGGGGCCGCGCCGGGGCCTTCCCCACCCCGCGGGCCCGGCGGCGGTACTGGACGGTCGTCGCCGTGCTGGCCCTCGCCTCCGCGGGCTTCGCCTTCGGCCTGCTGGCCTGGGACAACCCGATGCCGGTCGGCTCGGACGGCTTCTGGCGGATCGCGGACCGCCGGGTGACGAGCGTGGTCATCATGGCGGTCGTGGCCTTCTGCCAGGCGATCGCGACCGTGAGCTTCCAGACGGCCACGAACAACCGGATCATCACCCCGTCGATCATGGGCTTCGAGTCCCTCTACGTGGCGATCCAGACGTCCACGGTGTACTTCCTGGGCGCCGCGGGGATCCTCGTCCTGCAGGGCGTGCCGCAGTTCCTGCTGCAGGTGGCCCTCATGGTCGCGCTCTCCCTCGCGCTCTACGGCTGGCTGCTCTCCGGCCGGTACGGG
Organism: Kocuria sp. UCD-OTCP; assembly: GCF_000349605.1. NCBI lineage: Bacteria > Bacillati > Actinomycetota > Actinomycetes > Micrococcales > Micrococcaceae > Kocuria > Kocuria sp. UCD-OTCP. The sequence continues at coordinate 2,580 of NZ_AOSQ01000055.1, read as the reverse complement.
AACCTGCAGGTGATGCTGCTCGTGGGCATCATCATCGGCGGGGGCCTCGGCTCCGTCTCGACCTTCATGCAGCGTCTGCTGTCCCCCAGCGAGTTCGACGTGCTCTCCGCCCGGCTGTTCGGCTCCGTGACGAACGCCCAGGCGGACTACCTGCCGGTGGCCGTCCCGCTGTGCCTGCTGGCCGGCGGCGCCCTGTGGCTGAGGTCCTCGCGCCTGAACGTGGTCGCCCTCGGACGGGACGTGAGCCTGAACCTCGGCCTGCGGCACCGCGCCGAGATCATGGGCACCCTCTTCCTCGTCTCCGTCCTGATGGCCGTCTCCACCGCCCTGGTGGGCCCCATGACGTTCCTCGGCTTCCTGGTGGCGACGCTCGCCTACCAGTTCGCCGACACGTACGACCACCGCCACCTCTTCCCCGTGGCGGTCCTCACCGGGTTCCTCGTCCTGACGGGCGCCTACTTCGTCCTCAACCACGTCTTCTACGCCCAGGGCGTCGTCTCGATCATCATCGAGCTCGTCGGCGGCTCCGTCTTCCTCTACGTCATCCTCCGAAAGGGCCGGCTGTGATCACCCTGACCAACGTGCGCAAGGACTACGGCGGTGAGGTCACGGTCGGACCCGTCGACCTCGAGATCCCGTCGGCCGGCATGACCGCCCTGGTCGGCCCCAACGGGGCGGGCAAGTCCACGCTGCTGACGATGATCGGACGCCTGCTCGGCCTCGACGACGGCAGCATCGACATCGCCGGCTACGACGTGGCCCGGACCCGGTCCAAGGACCTCGCCCGGATCGTCTCCGTCCTGCGCCAGGAGAACCACTACATCACCCGGCTCACCGTGCGGCAGCTGGTGGGCTTCGGCCGCTTCCCCCACAGTCGCGGCCGGCTCACCGCCGTGGACGACGAGATCATCGGCAGGTACATCGACTTCCTCGGCCTGGCGCCGCTGGAGCACCGCTATCTCGACCAGCTGTCGGGCGGCCAGCGCCAGCGCGCGTACGTCGCCATGGTCCTCGCCCAGGAGACCGACCACGTGCTGCTGGACGAGCCCCTCAACAACCTCGACATGCGGCACGCCGTGTCGATGATGCAGCACCTGCGGCGGGCCTGCGACGAGATGGGGCGCACCATCGTCATCGTGCTCCACGACATCAACTTCGCCAGCCACTACGCGGACCGGATCTGCGCCGTCAAGGACGGCCGGGTCGCCGAGTTCGGCGAGCCGCACGAGATCATGGACGGCGCGGTCCTCACCCGGGTCTTCGAGACCCCGGTGACCGTCATCGACGGCCCCCGGGGCCGTCTCGCCGCGTTCTACTGACCGGTGCCCGCCCGGACGGGCGGGGGCGGATAGGGTGGACCGATGCAGAACGAGGCGACCGACATCGCACCCCTGCTCACCGCCGAGGGGAGTCGCCTGCTGGAGGCCGTGGGCCCCTACGACGCCGACGACGCCCTGGGGGCCGCGACCCGCCTGCGCGCCGCGGGGCACGATCCCCGGCTCGTCTCCGCGGTGCTCACCCAGGCCCGGCTCCGCGCCAGGGCGCGGGAGAAGTTCGGCGACTTCGCCGACCGCATGCTCTTCACCCGGGTCGGCCTCGAGCAGGCCACCCGGCTGCGGGTGGCCGCCCTGCACGCCCGGCGCTTCGCCGACGCGGACCTGGTGCACGTGGCCGACCTCGGCTGCGGCATCGGCGCGGACGCGCTCGCGCTGGCCTCCCTGGACCGCCGGGTCACCGCCGTGGAGCTCGACGAGACCACGGCCGCGGTGGCCACGCTCAACCTCCTCCCCTTCCCCGAGGCCACGGTGCTGCAGGCCGACGTCGAGCGGCTGGACCTCGCCGCCCTGCCCGGCGGACCGCCGGACGGGGTGTGGCTGGACCCGGCCCGGCGCACCACGTCGTCGTCGGGCACCCGCCGGATCTTCGACCCCGAGGCGTTCTCCCCGCCCCTGTCCTTCGTCGAGGCGCTGGCCGGGCGCGGACTGCCCGTCGGGGTGAAGCTGGGGCCGGGCATCCCGCACGAGGCGGTCCCCGGCGGGTGCGAGGCGCAGTGGGTCTCCGACCGGGGCGACGTGGTCGAGGCCGTGCTGTGGTTCAACGCGGTGGCCCGCCCCGGCGTGCGGCGGGCGGCGCTCGTGCTCTCCGAGCACGGGTCCGCGGAGCTCACCAGCCCCGAGGACCACGACCCCGCCCACGCCGACGCCGTGGTCGGCCCCGTGGGCGCGTACCTCTACGAACCGGACGGCGCGGTGATCCGGGCGGGGCTCGTCACGGACCTCGCCCGGCAGCTGGGCGCGCGGCTGATCCACCCCCGGATCGCCTACCTCACCTCCGACGAGCTCGTGCGCACCCCGCTGGCCCGGGCGTACCGCGTGCGGGAGGTGCTGCCGCACACCGTCAAGGTGCTCAAGCGGTGGGTCCGGGAGCACGAGGTCGGCACGCTCGAGATCAAGAAGCGCGGCACGGACGTCACCCCGGAGGAGCTGCGCCGCCGGCTCGCGCCGAAGGGCCCCGGACGGGCCACGCTCGTGGTCACCCGGACGGCTCCGGGCCCCGGCCCGGAGGGCCCGGGGCGGGGCG
>NZ_AOSQ01000054.1:0-7847 GCF_000349605.1 Kocuria sp. UCD-OTCP | reverse complement strand
CGGGGCGATCAGCTCCCACAGACGGTCATCGACCATCCACGACTGCGTCCTCGTCGTCATGCAGGCACTGTGGACCGTTCCCAGGCAGGTGGGCAACGACCGATCAGGTTTTGAGACCAGGTCTTACTGCACGAGTATCCAGACGCCACCGAGTCCGGGCTGGACCGACTCGAGCAGGAGGTGATCGGGATGCGTGGTCTCGTCTCTGTCGGCACAGGGCAGGTGGGAAGCCCGGCGAATCGGTCGAGTAGGACGGAAGCACACCGTGTGCACACGCGGCATGGATCAAGTTGCGGTTGCTGGGTCAGGATCCACGCCCCGGCGATGACGCCCCGCAGCCTTCAAGCGCGGCGAGGATCCCACTCGGCACCCACTCTGTCTTCGGTCGGACCAGGACACTAGAAAGCCTCCAGCGCCCAGGACAGTGAGTGCTCAACCCCGGGGGCGAGGACGACCAAGTCCTCGCCGGAGTTGAAAGCGTCTGGCGGGCAGTCCATCGGTTCGACAGCCAAACCGCCACGTGGGTTGCCCCGGAGGTGGTCCCCGGTGTAGATCTGCACCCACTTGGCGCGAGGGTCCCAGCTGAGCAGTGCTCCGTGACCGTCACACGCCGTGAGGCGGGCGATACATCTTCCGCGCGACGAGGCGGCCACGCCGGTAAAGGCATTGTCGATGGGCATCTGTTCGATGCCGCGCCCGGAGCGGAAGTCGAAAGGCCCTTCGGCGGTGGGGGTAAGCGCCGTCGGGAGCATACGCTGAGGAGAGACGCTCAAGTAATGATCCGCTTCCAGTTCGAGCGTCCAATCATTGACACACCCAGACCCAGCCACCAGGTATGGGTGTGGACAAGATCCATATGGTGCTGCCGTCTGCCCCTCATTAACGCCGCGAATCTCGGCGCGCAAGCCGTCCCGACTTACCATGTATCGGGCTTCCACCCGTACGGAGAAGGGATATCCTGCGTCCGAGCCCAGTCGCAAAGCGAGTACAACTTCACTCTTACTGTTGGACAAGACCTCCCAGTCACGGAAGACCCCGAGTCCGTGCAACGCTGTCGCTTTTTCGGGCTCATTGACAGGAACCTGGTAATGCCGACCGCCGAAGCGGTACTGGCCGTCAGCCAATCTGTTCGGCCAGGGGGCACACACGACGCCTCTGTAATCTACATTGGCGACGCCCGGAGTATGGGCGACTACGAGAGGTCTGCCTTCGTATTCGAGCGAACAAAGCGTAGCTGAAAAGGTGTCGACAAGCGCCGTGTAGCCGCCAGCAGCCAGCATGAACGATGTCATGAGTCTCTCCTAGAGCCTGTTGGGCACCGCTAATAGCATTGAATTAGAAGCCAAAGGAGCTACATGTCTAGCCGCATCGTTCGACTTAATGAGAAAAAAGCTGAAACGTCAACGTTCAGACTGGTTCCTGAGAAGATTAATGTCTGAGCATTCCCGCCATTGACCGCAAAAAATGAGGGACAATCTTCCACCGCAGGCACCGTCGATGCCTGCACGACTGCCCAGGGATTCAACCGCATGGCCACGCTTCTTCAGGCCTCCAACCATCACGATGGCGCGCAGAGTAAACGCGGAGATGATCATCAATGCAGCCGTTAACCTGATGAGGTCTGGCAACGCGCCAACGGGCAGGAGTCCAGATCGGTCCTGTGGGAGGCGCAGGACGGTGGCTTCGCAGAGTTCGGACTGTCATAGGCAATGTGGGCGATCTACCGGTGCGCGGCGCGGGCGCCGGCGACCATGTCCTCGAGCGTGTGGCGCATCCTCCAGTCGAGGTCGCGGGCGGCCAGTGTTCCGTCGGCGACGATCCGGGCCGGGTCGCCGGGGCGGCGGTCGCACAACTCGGGCGTGAAGTCGATGCCGGTGATGCGGGCGGTGGTCTCCATGATCTCCCGCACGGAGACACCCGTCCCGGAGCCGAGGTTGTAGACCGGCTCCAGGGTCCGGCCGGACTCGAGAGCCCGGCCCGCGGCCACGTGTGCTGCGGCGAGGTCGCCGACGTGGACGTAGTCGCGGACGCAGGTGCCGTCTGGGGTGTCGTAGTCCGTGCCGAAGATCTTCGGTCGGCGGCCCTCGGCCAGTGCGGTCAGGACGAGGGGGAAGAGGTTGTGGGGACTGGTGTCGTGGAGTTCCAGCGTCCCGGAACCGACTACGTTGAAGTACCGCAGCGAGGTGTGCCGCAACCCCCGGGCCCGTCCCTGGTCACGGATCAGCCACTCCCCGATGAGCTTGCTCTCCCCGTAGGGCGACTCCGGGAGAGTGGGAGTGCCCTCCGTGACGAGGCCGGCCCGGGGCGTGCCGTACACGGCGGCCGACGAGGAGAAGACCATGTTCCGCACCCCGACCCTCTCCATGGCGGTGAGCAGGTGAGCGGTCCCCGTGACGTTCTGCTCGTAGGTCAGCAACGGGTTCCTGACGGACTCCCCGGCATACTTGTACCCGGCCAGGTGCACGACACCGCTGACGTCGTGGTCGCGAAGCGCTTGCGTCACGGTGCCGGTGTCCAGGACGTCGGCGTGGACGAACGGGATCGTGCCGGGCACGAACTCGCGGTGGCCGCTGACGAGCGAGTCCAGGGCCACGACGGCGATGCCGGCCTCGTCGAACGCCCTGAGGACGTGGGACCCGATGTAGCCAGCGCCGCCGGTCACCAACCAGCTCACAGCCGCTGCGCGCCGTCCGCCGGGAGGACCGTGAAGATGTCGGGGGTCTTCAGGCCGCCGAAGCCGCGCAGGACGGCGTTGCGGACCTGCTCCTCCCGGTCCGCGGGGACGAGGGCGATGGCGGAGCCGCCGAAGCCTCCCCCGGTCATCCGGGCGCCGAGTGCTCCGGCGGCCAGGGCCGTGTCGACGGCGAGGTTCAGCTCGGGGCAGGAGACCTCGTAGTCCTCGCGCAGGGAGGCGTGGGAGGCCGTGAGCAGGCCCCCGACCCCGGCCACGTCGCCGTCGCGCAGGAGCTGCACCGCCTGCAGGACCCGGCGGTTCTCGGAGAGCACGTGCCGCACCCGACGGGCCACTTCCTGGTCCAGGACGGCCAGGTCGGCGTCGGCGGGGACGTCGCGCAGGGAGGCCATCCCGAGGGCGGCGGCGGCGCGCTCACAGGCGGTACGGCGGGCGGCGTAGCCGCCGTCGGCGTGGGAGTGGGCGACCTTCGTGTCGATCACCAGGACTCGCAGCCCGTGCTCGGCCACCGGCAGGGGCACGAGCTCGGACTCCAGGGAGCGGCAGTCCAGGAACAGGGCGGAGCCGGCCCGGCCCATCAGTGAGGCCGACTGGTCCATGATCCCGGTGGGCGCGCCGACGAACTCGTTCTCGGCCCGCTGGGTCAGCCGCGCCATGGCCGGGGCGTCGAGGCCCAGGCCCAGCAGGTCGTTGAGCGCCACGATCGTGGCGACCTCCACCGCGTGGGAGGAGGACAGCCCCGCCCCGACCGGCACGGTGGAGTCCAGCAGCAGCTCGAAGCCGGGGACTTCCACCCCGTCCAGGGTGCCCAGGGCGTGCACCACCCCGGCGGGGTAGGCGCCCCAGTCACCGACGGCACCTGGTGTGAGCCCGGGGACCGTGAACCGTGCGCGGGAGAGCCGCTCCCCGTCGGGGGCGTAGGTGGAGGCCAGCTCCACCGTCTCGTGATCAGGCTCCGCGGCCCGGCGCAGCCGCACGGCGACCATCGCCGTGCGGTCGATGGCGAAGGGCAGCACGAACCCGTCGTTGTAGTCGGTGTGCTCCCCGATGAGGTTCACCCTCCCGGGGGCCCGCCACACCCCGTCCGGGGCGTGGCCGTACACCTCGGTGAAGCGGCGGGCGTGCTCCTCGGCCCGGATGTGTTCGTGGTGATCGATCTGCTCGTCGGTCATCGTGCGGTCCCCCTCAGGCGTGCGGCGGTCTGTTCGGCGGTGACGTCGTTGATGAACGCGCCCATGGCGGCCTCGGAACCGGCGAGGAACTTCAGCTTGTCCTCGGCCCGGCGCGGGCTGGTCAGCTGTAGGTGCAGCCACCCGGCCTCGCGGTCGGCCGCGTTCACGGGGGTCTGGTGCCAGGCGGCGATGTAGGGGGTCGGCGTGTCGTAGAGCCGGTCCACCCGTTGCACCAGATCGCGGTAGAGGACCGCCAGCTCATCGCGCTCGGCCCCGGTGAGGGCAGCCAGGTCCGGGACCTGGCGGTGCGGGACCAGATGGATCTCCAGGGGCCAGCGCGCGGCGTAGGGGACGTAGGCGGAGAAGTACTCGCCCTCGATCACCATGCGGTCCCCCGCCGCGGCCTCGTCGGCGAGGATCTCGCCCATCAGGGCCCGGCCCGTGGCGGCCAGGTGCGCGCGGGAGCGGGCGGCCAGCCGGGCGGCATGCGGAGCCGGATAGGGATAGGCGTAGATCTGCCCGTGCGGGTGGTGCAGGGTCACCCCGATCTGCTCGCCGCGGTTCTCGAAGGGGAAGACGTGGCGGATCCCGACCATTGCCGAGAGCGCCTCGGTGCGCTGGGCCCACGCCTCCACCACCGTGCGCGCCCGTCCGAAGGGCAGGGACGCGAAGGAGCCCTGGTGCTCGGGGGTGAACACCACGACCTCGCACCGCCCCACAGCCGGGGACGGGACACCCCACAGGGACCGCTCCCCCACCAGCCGCGGATCCGGCAGCTCGGCCAGCTCCGGGCCCAGCGAGGGGAAGCGGTTCTCGAAGACGACGACGTCGAAGTCCTCGGTGGGGATCTCGGACTCCCGCCCGCCCGTGCTCGGGCACAGCGGGCACTGGTCGACCGGGGGCAGGTAGGTGCGGGTCTGGCGGTGGGCGGCCACGGCCACCCACTCCCCGGTCAGGCGGTCGAAGCGCACCTCGCCGTGCCCGGAGCGGGCGTCCAGGGGCCGGTGGTCGGTGACCTGCTCCACCGGCGGGGTGCCGCGGTCGGAGAAGAAGACGGCCTCCCGGCCGTCGGCGAGGTGGTGGGTGCGGTGCGCGATCAGCGGTGCGGTGGCGCGCTCGGCGGGGGCGGGAGAGGTCATCGGACGGGCTCCAGTCGCAGATCGGGAACGTATTGGCTCAGGATTTCGCGGGCCGCGGGGTCGAGGCCGTCGTCCATCACGACGGTGTCGACCTCGTCCAGGTCGGCGATGCGGTAGAGGCCGACCAGGCCCCACTTGGTGGAGTCGGCCAGCACCACGCTGCGGTCGCAGCGCTGCAGGAAGAGGCGGTTGATCTCGGCCTCCATCATGTTGGGGGTGGTCAGCCCCTCCCGCTCGCTGATCCCGTGGACGCCCATGAAGCACACGTCCACATGCAGCGTGCGCAGTGCAGCCGTGGCCAGCGGACCCACCAGCGCGTCGGAGGGGGTCCGTACGCCGCCCAGCAGCACCACGGTCTGCCCCGTGACCGGCGCGTCCTGGAGCGCATCGGCGATGCGCGGAGAGTTGGTCACCACCGTGATCTCGGGGATCCGGCGCAGGGCACGGGCCAGGGCGTAGGTCGTGGTCCCCGAGTTCAGCGAGACTGACATCCCCGGCTCCACCATCGACTCCGCGGCCGCCGCGATCGCCGCCTTCTCCGGCAGCTGCAGCTCGGACTTGTGCATAAAGCCGGGCTCGGCGGCGGAGGACCCCGCGGGCAGCTTGGCCCCGCCGTGGACCTTCTGCAGTTCGCCGTCACGGGCCAGCCGGTCCAGGTCGCGGCGCACCGTCATGTCGGACACGCCCAGTTCGGCAGCCAGGTCGGCCACCCGCACGGCACCGGCCGCACGCACCCGGTCGAGGATCTTCCGCCGTCGGCGGTCGGGAAGCATCTCGGACATGAGTCCTCCTGGATCGGGGACGGCGCGGGGAGGCGCGTCGTGGTGGCATACCTCACCATTCAAACAATTTTGTGTTTATTTTAACATACTTGATGTTCGTCCATGTTACTTCTAATATGGCGTGAACCACACAAGAACAATCCCTCCGGAGCCGACGTGACCGTTGCGACCCTGAAGCCAACGACCGTTTCCGACCCGACCGGGTCGTTTCGGTTGCACCTAGTCAGCGAGAACGTGTCCGCCCTCGTCCAACTCTCGAAAAGTCAGGTGCCCTCCGTGGTGCACTGGGGAACGTCGCTCGGCGGTCCCGACGGCCGGACCGTCGAGCTCGCCGAGACCACCCACGCCCACTCCACGGCCAGCGACCAGGAAGTGCCCATGCGTGCCGACGCGTTCGGGTCGCTGCGCAGTGACCGGACGGACGCTCCGAGCTTGGTTAGCAATCGGGATGGAGCAAGTACGGACACCTCTCTTCCGCGTCCCGGAGGCCTGCCTTGAGCCGATGAACCATTGAGATGCCGTCACCAACGGTGCACAGGTGAGCGGTGGGCCGGACCTGCTAGTTCCGGTGTTCGAAGATATCTGGGCCAACCACCGCCCCGCGTCGATCCGCATCAAAACCAACGAGGCCATCAACGTTCTCTTCGCGGCGGACAAATGACCGACAGGGCCGCGAGTTGTTCCCGGCTCCGCCGCGCCGTCCGGCTCTTCGTCACACCACACCTCTCGGCACCATCCGGTGCCGCTCCACATCCCACTATCCCGCAGGGCCACCTGGGGAGACTCGGAAGGAAATCCACTATGTCCTCTGTTCGTTATGACCATGTCACCTGTCAGTACCCCGGCGCCGAGCGGCCCTCGGTGACCGGCCTGGACCTGTCCATCGCCGACGGGGAGTTCCTCGTGCTCGTCGGACCTTCGGGATGCGGGAAGTCCACGACCCTGCGCATGCTCGCCGGGCTGGAGGAGGTCACCGACGGGCGGATCCTCATCGGCGACCGCGACGTCACCGACGTCCCCTCCCGGGACCGCGACATCGCGATGGTCTTCCAGAACTACGCCCTGTACCCGCACATGACCGTGGCCGAGAACATGGGCTTCGCCCTGAAGATCGCCAAGGTCCCCGCCGACCAGCGCCGGGCCCGGGTGGAGGAGGCCGCGAAGATCCTGGACCTCACCGACTACCTGGACCGCAAGCCCAAGGCCCTGTCCGGCGGGCAGCGCCAGCGCGTGGCCATGGGCCGGGCGATCGTGCGCTCCCCGCAGGTGTTCCTGATGGACGAGCCGCTGTCCAACCTGGACGCGAAGCTGCGGGTCCAGACCCGCACCCAGATCGCCTCCCTCACCCGCCGACTCGGGGTCACCACCGTGTACGTCACCCACGACCAGGTTGAGGCGATGACCATGGGCGACCGGGTGGCGGTGCTCAAGGACGGGCACCTCATGCAGGTCGACACCCCCCGGGCGCTCTACGATGCCCCGGCCACGGAGTTCGTCGCCGGGTTCATCGGCTCGCCGACCATGAACCTCTTCCGTGCCCCACTCACCGGCGGCACCGTGCAGCTGGGCACGGTGAGGATTCCGCTGACCGGCGCCCAGCGGAATGCGCTGACCGAGACCAAGGTCACCATCGGCATCCGCCCCGAGGACCTCCACCCCGCCCCCGAAGGCGAAGGGCTGCCGATCGTGGCCGACGTCGTTGAGGAACTCGGCGCCGACGCCTTCGTCTACGGCCACCTCGCCCCCGTCACCGCCGCCAACACGGTGGTGCCGGTGGACAACACCACCGGGGCCGAGGACGACCCGGCCGCCCACGAGTTCATCGTCCGCGTCGAGGGCCGCACCCCACCGGCACCCGACACCACAATTTGGGTCGTTCCGACCCTGGAGCACGTCCACCTCTTCGACGCCGTCACCGGCCGGCGCCTGCCCGACTAAGACCTGGTCTCGTAACTCTTCTACCTGACGCAGTCGGCGGAAGTTGATGAGCGTGACGGCGAGCAAGAGCAGCGGGAGCAGCGTGGCTGCAGTGCGGTCGTAACGGATCCCGAGACGCTTGAAC
>NZ_AOSQ01000053.1:0-8321 GCF_000349605.1 Kocuria sp. UCD-OTCP | reverse complement strand
GTTCAAGCGTCTCGGGATCCGTTACGACCGCACTGCAGCCACGCTGCTCCCGCTGCTCTTGCTCGCCGTCACGCTCATCAACTTCCGCCGACTGCGTCAGGTAGAAGAGTTACGAGACCAGGTCTAAGTTGCTTATCGCACCCGCAGTCCGACGGCGAAGGAGTGCGTCGCGGGCCACAGCTGGTGCTGTGGGAGCACGTCCAGTCCGCAGGCCCGCGAGCCGATGCCGTGCTGGGCGGCGTCGAGGTAGAGGTGGACGCGTTCGCTCAGGGGCAGCTCGTGCGGGTGGGCGGCGGCTGTCAGTTCCTGGGCGGTGTGCCGGGAGGCGGTGAACCCGGGGCGTCCGACCTGCCCGCCGCCGAGTTCGTTAAAGGACTGCAGCTCGAGGTTGGGCCCGTCGCCGCCGGACAGGTGCAACCAGCGTACGTTGGGGCGGTGTCCCGTCTCCTGCGGCCGGGCGTAGCGCACTGCGAGCTTGTCGATGGTGCGCTCGTGCACGGCGACGAGTGCCGCCACGGCCACGTCGGCGTAGGACTCCTCGGGCCCAGGGCCGAACCACCGGGCGTGGTCGAGGGTCCCGGGCAGGCCCAGTCGCACGCCGACCCGGGGCCAGGTCCCTTCCCAGGGTCCACGCGGGGCGATGTCGACACGCATGACGAGCACGTCGCCGTCCGCCAGGTACGTCAGGGTCGTCTCGATGCCCATGGATGTTGCGGCGGCGCCGCTGCGGATGCGCACGATAAGTCGGTCGTCGAGGACCTGGACCTCGTGGGTTCGGTGGACCAGCCGATCCAGACCGCGCCGCGTCCAGCGCTCGGCGGAGGACGGTCCGGGCACGCCGAGGCCGCCGGTCTCCTCGGGCGAGGCCTCCTCGAGGCTGCCCTGACCCGAGCCGCGGTCGTTGTCGGTCGGCGCGCGCCACAGCTCGGGCGTCGGCCCGTCGACCGCCATCCCGCCGAGCCGGGTGAGCCGCCCGGTGCGCGCGTCGAAGCGGGCTGGGCCGAGAGTGATCTCCCCGCCGGCCTGCCGGGGTGCGGTGCTGCCCGTGGCGGGCGGTGCCGCCGGGCGGGACGAACCCCCCGTGCACCGGGAAGCGGTGAGGTCGACCTGACAAGCACTGATCACGTGTCCGGCCGGCCCCCACGCCGCGGGGCGGGCCAGCGTTGCGACGAGCCGCAGCCAGACCTCGCATCCCTGGTCGCCGACCCGGGAAAGTGCCGCCCTGGCCGGGCCGGGAAGGACGATGTGTGCGGTGGAGCCCGCTGATACCGGCGGGACGTCGAGTTTGTCTGAGGCCATTGTCTCGCCGTCGACCTGGACCGCCCACCGGAAGGCGAGGTCGGTGGTGTCTGCGGTGTGCCGGTCGTTCGTCACGAGGACGGCGTCCGCGTCGCCCGTCAGCGTGAGACGGACGGGGGCGACGACGGCGGCGTACTCGGCCAGACCGGGGGAGGGCGTGCCGTCGGAGAGGATCATCCCGTCGGTGATGAAGTTGCCGTCGTGGATGACCTCCCCGAAGTCGCCGCCGTAGGCGTAGAACGGGGTGCCGGTCCCGGTGGTGGTGAGCAGGCCGTGGTCGCGCCACTCCCACACGAATCCGCCGTGGACGCGCGGGTAGGCGCGGATGCGCTCGTCGTACTCAGCGATCGCGCCCGGCCCGTTGCCCATGGCGTGGATGTACTCGCACATGACGAAGGGGCGACGTCGCAGCCGCGCCCCCTGCGCGGGACTGCACGCCATGAGCCGCCCGTGCTCCCCACCGATGGCGTCGATCTCCTCCAGGGCGGGGTACATGCGCGAGTAGACGTCGGTGTACTCCCCGGTGTGGTCGCCCTCGTAGTGCACGGGGCGGCCGGGGTCGCGGCGGTGCACCCAGGCAGACATGGCGGCGAGGTTCTGCCCGGTGCCGGCCTCGTTCCCCAGCGACCACATGACGATGCTGGGGTGATTCTTGTCCCGCTCGACGGTGCGGGCGATCCGGTCGAGGTAGGCGTGGCGCCAGCGCGGGTCGTCGCTGGGGTTCTCCCGCCAGCCGACCTTCTCGAAGCCGTGGGTCTCGAGGTCGCACTCGTCCATCACCCAGAAGCCGAGCTCGTCGGCGAGATCGAGCACGCCCGGGTGCGGCGGGTAGTGGCTCGTGCGGATCGCGTTGACGTTGTACCGCTTCATCAACTCCAGGTCGGCCCGGGCGTGCTCCGGGTCGAAGACCCGACCCCTCGTGGCCTCAATCTCGTGGCGGTTGACGCCGCGAAAGATCACCTGGCGGCCGTTGACCAGGAACTGGTCGCCGACGATGCGCACAGTCCGGAAGCCGGTGCGCACGGTGACCGTCTCCCCGCGGGCGGCGAGGACGACTTCGTAGCGGCGGGGTACCTCGGCGCTCCAGGGCTCCACGTCACCGACGGGGATCGGGGCGACGTCGGCCGGGCCGTCCCACCGGTGCTCAATCCCGAGGTCGGGGACGGTGACAGCGACAGGGAACGCCTCGGGTGCGGCGGCGAGCTCAAGGTCCAACGCGCCGTGGCCCGTCGCGTGATCGTAGTCGGCACGCACCCAGACATCGTCGAGCCCCCCGGCGGGGCGGGCGAGGAGCATGACGTCGCGGAAGATCCCGGGCAACCACCACTGGTCCTGGTCCTCCAGGTAGGAGGCGTCGGACCACTGGTGGACCCGGACGGCGAGCTGGTTCTCGCCCGGTTGTAGAAGGACGGTGATGTCGAACTCGTGGACGAGACGGCTGCCCTTGCCCACGCCGACCTCTGTGCCGTTGACCCACAGCCGGTACGCCGACTCCACCCCGTCCAGGCGCAGCAGGATCCGTTCAGCGCCGGACCAGGCGCCGTCGTCCGGGAGCGTAAAGGTGCGCCGGTAGTCTCCGGTCGGGTTCTCGTCGGGCACGAACGGTGGGTCGATGGAGAAGGGGTAGTTGACGTTGGTGTAGATCGGGCGGCCGTACCCGCCGTCGCCCTGGAGGACCCAGTGGCCGGGGACCGCGATAGTGTCCCAGTCGGCGTCGTCGCCCTCCCAAGGCTCAGTTCCCGGGTCGGCGACGGGCGAGAGCCGGAAGCGCCATGTTCCGGTGAGGTCGAGCACGGGGGCGTCCGAGTCGAGCCGGGAGCGCGGAGAGAGCGCGCCGTGGCCCGGGGAGTGGTCGGTGAGGTAGGTCGGGGCAGGCATGGGTCTCTGTTCCTTCTCAGGGCGGTGGGCGCGCGTGCGTTCTGGGGTGGGCGGCGACGGGGGACGGATTCACTCCTTGACGGCGCCGGCCGTCATGCCGCCGCGCCAGAAGCGCTGGAGGACGATCATCGCGACGAGCAGCGGGATGATCGAGAGCAGCACCCCGCCGGTGGTGAGCTCGTAGAACTCCGGGAGTCGCTGAGTCTGGCTGTTCCAGTTGCTCAGGCCGAGGGTGATCGGGTACAGCTCGTCGTCGGAGAGCATCACCAGGGGCAGGAAGTAGTTGTTCCAGATGCCGACGAGCTGGAAGAGGAACACCGTGACCATGGCCGGGACCATGGTCCGCAGGCCGATGGTGTGGAAGATGCGCATCTCTCCTGCCCCGTCGAGCCGGGCCGCCTCCATGAGCGAGTCCGGGACGGTGGCTTGGGCGAAGATCCGGCACAGGAAGATGCCGAACGGCGAGACGAGGGAGGGCAGCAGGACGCTCCAGTACGTGTTGGCGAGGCCGAGCTCGCTGAAGAGCAGGAACAGCGGCAGGGCCGTCGCGGTGCCGGGCACGAGGACCCCGCCGAGGATGAGTCCGAAGATCGCCTCGCGTCCGCGGAAGCGGTACTTCGCCAGGGCGTAGCCGCCGGCGGCTGCGAAGTAGGTGGCGATGAGTCCGCCGACTCCCGCATAGAGCAGGCTGTTGGCGAACCACCGCACGAAGATCCCACCGTCGTAGGTGAGAACCTGGGTGAGGTTCCCCCACAGGTTGACGGTCGGCGCGAGCAGGAATCCGTTCGTGGCGAAGAGATCCTCGGTGCTCTTCGTCGCCGCGACCACGACCCAGTAGACGGGCACGAGGAAATAGAGGGCGACGACCGTGAGAAGGCCGGTGACGACGATGGTCGAGGCGGCGCCGCGGCCTGCCCTGCGGCGCCTGGTGCGAGGGGCGCCGGAGACGTTGGCCCGGTCGCGGCCGGTGACCGGTGCGACCGTGGTAGTGGCCGAGAGGTCAGTCATCATTGCTCCTACGGTTGCTGAAGTACAGGAAGGCATAGGACAGCACGAACGCTGCGACCGCGATCGTCACGGCCTGGGCGGCGGCGACGTTGTAGTCGTTGTAGTTGAAGGCCGAGTTGTAGGCGGCGAGGTTGGGGGTGTACTCGCTGCCGACCGCCGGAGAAACGGTCTGTAGGATCTGCGGTTCGGCGAAGAGCTGGAGGGTGCCGATGATGGAGAAGATGGTGGTCAGCATCAGCGCCGGTCGAATGAGGGGAACCTGGATCGCCCGGGCGATGCGCCACGGGCCCGCGCCGTCGACGCGCGCGGCCTCGTAGATCTCATCGGGGATGGCCTTGAGCTGGGCGATGATGATGAGCATGTTATAACCCGTGTAGGCCCAGGTGACGATGTTCGCGATCGACCACAGGACGACGTTCGGCCCGAGGAAGTCGAGTTCGATGCCGACGAGGGCGGCGACGTCGATGAACGGGCTGAGACCCGGAACGTAGAGGAAGGACCAGAGCACTGACGCGATCACCCCGGGCACGCCGTAGGGCATGAAGTACGCCGCCCGGAAGAACTGGGGCCACCGCGCCGAGGTGGACTCCAGCAGCAGGGCCAGCACGGTCGCCGCGAGGATCATCACCGGCACCTGTACGACACCGAAGAGGAGCATCCGACCGATCGATGCGAGGAATTCGGTGCCCGCGAAAGCCTGGACGTAGTTGGACAGACCGGCGAAGGCGGTGCTCGTGCCCTGCTCGCCGAAGAGCCCTGCGCGATCCACCCTCGTGAAGCTCTGGACCACCGCGTAGGCGATGGGGGCGACGAACGTCAGGAGGAACAGGAGCAGGAAGGGGCCGATGAGGATCCACGGTGCCCGACGTTGTGTGTTCATGCCGCCCTCACATTCAGACCTTTGTTCTTGAGCATCCGCACGGTCGCGTCCTGCGCGGCGCGGCAGGAGTCGACCAGCGGCACGCCGTCGGTGAGCTTTGTCCGGAACCCGTCGGACAGGACGTTGAAGACCTGCTGGGTCGTGGGGGCCCAGCTCCAGTTCGGGTTCTGCTGCTGGGCCGCCGGCACGAAGACCTCGGTGTTGTAGTTCTGCCCACCGAAGAACTCCGACGGCTGAAGCCTCGGGGTGCCGATGTAGTCAGAGACGGGCGACCAGCCGATGCCGCAGTGGAGGATCTGGGCGTCGATCGCCTCCGGGTCAGTGGTCATCCACATGGCGAAGTCGGTCGCCTCCTGCGGATGCCGGGAGCTCGACATCGTCGCAACCGTCGAGCCGCCCAGCTGCGCGGAGCCGAAACCGCCGGTCCAGCGGGGCATCGGGGCTACCCGCCACAATCCCTCCGTGCCGCCGACGCCCTTGATGAGCTCGTCGGCCCAGGACGCGGAGGTGATGGCCCCGAGCTGTCCGGTCCCGGCTGCGGCGAACCAGCCGGGGGAGAACGGGCTGATCGAGACGTTGACGAGGTTCTCGTCGATGGCCCGGTCGAAGAAAGCGGCGACTTCAAGCGTCGCGTCGTCTGTCATGTCGATGACCCACGAGTCGCCGTCGATTTGGAACCAGTTGGCACCGGCCTGCATGGCGTAGGCACAGAAGTAGCCGCCGTCCGCGATGGGGAAGCACTCCAGGTATCGGTCGGCGGCGCGGTACTCGCGGGCCACGGCCGCCCAGTCCTCCCACGTCGCGGGCGGCTCGGCGCCGATTGCCTCCATGACGTCGGTCCGGTAGAAAAACGCGGTGGGCCCGGAGTCCTGCGGCAGCCCGTACACGCCGCCGTTGAACGTCACTTGGTTGAGGACCGAAGCCTCGAATCGATCGGTCACGGCGTCGGCGCCGTACTGGGTCATATCGACTAGGCCGTCCACCATCATGAAGGCCGACGCCTGCCGGAGCTCGACATGTGCGAGGTCGGGACCGCCGCCGGAGGCAAGCGCGGAAAACAGCTTTTGGTAGCCGCCCTGGTTGCCGCTCTTGATCCACACGGTCTCCACCTGGACGTGAGGATTCTTGGCGTTCCAGATATCGGTGACCTTGTCGAGACCCTTCAGCCAAGACCAGTAGGTCAGGCGTACAGGCTCGCCGGCCGCAGCGTCGAGTGAGGTGCGGCCGCAGGCGCCGAGCGCCAGGCTGGCACCCACACCGAGACCTCCCCTAAGAACGGTGCGTCTTGAGAGCTCCATGCGAGTCTCCTTGCCCTGTAAAGTGAATCGATCCAGACCGAACATTTTCGCACATGCTGCTGTGGACCAAACTAACATAAACCATCAACGATCCACCAGACTCTGACAGTCTTCGCTTGCTAGTGGCCCATCTTTGAACTGCCTGAGCGCTTGGTGGGGTGGGATTCTGGGATATGGCAAACCATCCTGCGGCCCCGCTGCCACTGGGGGATGGCGGCCGCGAGAAGCTGACCCGGTTGGTGCACTCCACCTTTGTGCGGGGGGTCTGGCCCAGCGGGCGCACATCGTGCTGCTGACCGTCCAGGGTGTCTCCAACACCGAGATCGCCGAAAGGGTGGGGGCCACCGGCAACACGGTGATCGCCTGGCGGGCCCGCTACGGGTAGGCCGACATCGCCGGGCTGGCCGACCACGACCGGTCGGGCCGGCCCCGGCGGATCGACCACCGCGCGAACGTCACCGCCACGCTCAGAGTGCCGCCGAAGAAGTTCGGCGTCGCCCCCGGCCCTCGCACATACTCGCGGGGCGGTTGGGTATCGACCACAACACCTTGGCCAATGTCCGGCGGGAGTATGGGGTGGCCCCGTGGCGGGAGGGCATCTTCAAGTTCTCCGCCGACCCCGAGCTGGTGGCCAAGGTCGTCGACGTGGTCGGTTTCTACCTGGCCCCACCCGAGAACGCGGTGGTGCTATCCCTGGACGAAAACCACCAGATCCAGGCCCTTGAGCGCACGGCACCAGGTCTGCCGATGCAGCCCGGCCGGCGACGCGCACCCACGGCTACAACCGGCACGGGACCTCCACCCTGTTTGCGGCCCTGGAGATCACCACCGGCCACGTCACCGCGGCGTGCAAGCCTGGGCACCGGCGCCAGGAGTTCCTGGCCTTCCTCAAGCAGGTTGTCCGAGCCTACCTCCAGGGAATCTGCACCTGGTGATGGACAACTACGCCGTGCACAAGGCCCCCGAGGTAAGAGCCTGGCTGGCGGAAAACCCTCGGTTCCAGGTGCGCTTCACGCCGAACTCGGCCTCGTGGCTGAACTTGGTTGAGGTGCCAACATCGCATTTGCCCAGTATTCGTCCGTCGTCGACATGAGGCGTGGTTCGGGCTCATCGAACGCCAGGCCCTGCATCGGGCCGACGTCGTTTCGGTGCCCGAGCTGAACAAGCGGATCCGGGCCTTCGTCACCGGCTGGAACGATCGCTGCCACCCGTGCGTGTGGACCAGAACCAGCACCGAGATCCTGAAAAAGCCAACCGCCCAACCATTTAGAAGACGGACCATTAACGGTCGGCGAAGCAGGCAGCGATCCACCCACGGGTCAGCGCGGCGAGATTGCCAGCCATGATGGTGAGGAAGGCCACGATGAAGATCGGGAGGAAGGACACGCTGGGGCCTCTCGAATCGCACCGGCGCCAAGTGCTTCCGGTGACCCCAGCGTAGAAGTTGCAGGCGCGAACACCCAGACGCCCTATTGGGGTTCCTGTGGCGCACACTTGCCGGCGCTCGAAAGGGCGCTAAAGAGCGTGGAGATATCGGTGGGTGTATCGCTGCTGCAATAGATGGCTGATCGGCGCAAGGATGAGGGACCACCATGTGCCGGGCCGGGAGAAGGCGGTGATGGTGAACACGATGGCGTCATCCTCCCGCCATTCGACGCAGAACCTCTCCTCGCCCTGCTCCGGGTGGCCCTGCAGAGTTCCGTAGGCGAAGCCGCGCTGGCGTTCTTCCTCCACGACATAGACGACTTGGCATCCGAATGAGATCCGCAGCAGGTGCCGGCCCAGGCGCAGGCGAACACGGCTGTCCTGCTCAGCGCGCGGTGGGGACTGATGCACGGTTCGGTGACACCTGATCTGTGGCGCTGAGAGGCGTCGATGGAAGGATGTACACCATGCCCAAGCCCTATCCCAAGGAGTTCCGCGACGACGTCGTGAACGTCGCGCGCAGCCGTGAACCC
>NZ_KB714683.1:123512-249558 GCF_000349605.1 Kocuria sp. UCD-OTCP | reverse complement strand
CATCCGGTATCAACAAACATGGCACACTATTGAGTTCTCAAACAACAGACCAGCAACCAGGCACCACACCCGGAAACCGTGTTGGAATTCTTTTTCGCTCGGTTCTCGCGATCTCTCGCTCTCCCCGCGGCGACCTCCTCAGCTTATCCCGATCTTCTCCGCTTTCCCAAATCGCTTTTCCGTCGCTCAGCGGCGTAAAAGTCCTTCGGGAGGAGAATTTATGGATCTGCCGGATTCGGCGCCGTGGGCCGCAGCGATTTCTCGCTGCTGCCCGAAACAGCTCCACCAGCGTACCCGACCCGGTCCCGGCCCACAAGCTGTCGGCCACCGCGCAGCGATGATCGGCCTGATGGTTCGAGGGGTTCGGTCCGCCGGATTCGGCGTTGCCGTCCGGGGCGATCTCTCGCGTCCCTTGCGGCGACTCGGAATACATTACACACGCCCCGCAGGACCGTCAAAACCCCGGAGGGCCGGGCGGATGCCTCCTCGTCGCAGCTCCCGGCGCTCCCCCGTCCACCGGACGAGCCGGCGGCCGGAGCGGCGGGGACGGCAGTGCGTAGGCTGATGGCACATCGATGCCACGACCCGAAAGGACAGCAGATGAGCACCTCACCGGAAGAGCTGCCGGAGACCCCCGACACCTACGAGGGCGCCGCCGAGGTCGACCCCGAGCACTGGCGCGAGGATCCGCTGATCGAGGGCGCCGAGGCCGGCGCGCAGGACGAGCGCGTGGACCCCGAGCACCCGGAGGTCCCCTCGGAGCAGGAGCTCCGGGACGAGACGGCGGAGGCCCGCTACGAGGCGGGCGAGGAGCAGGTCCCGCCCGAGGAGCCCCGCATGGGCGAGGCGATCGCGGACCTCGACGTCCCCGAGGACCCCGCGTTCGAGGACGAGGTCGACCCGAGCAACGACTCGTTCCACGGCGGCGCCGACCTCTGAGCCCGGCCGGACCGAGCACGACGGCGCCCCGGCCTGCATGGTCGGGGCGCCGTCGTCATGTGGCCCCGGACGAGCTCAGACGAAGGCGGAGATGCCGGTGATCCCGCGTCCGATGATGAGGGCCTGCACGGTCTCGGTGCCCTCGTAGGTGTGCAGCGCCTCGATGTCCGCGAAGTGGCGGGCCACGCGGTTCTCGATGAGGATGCCGTTGCCGCCCAGGAGGTCCCGGGCGTTGGCCGCGATCGAGCGGGCCGTGCGCGTGGAGGTGTACTTCGCCAGCGACGCCTGCTCGGCGGTGAGTCGGCCGGCCTCCTCCCGCTCGGTCATCCGTGCCACGAGGAGCTGGATCTGGGTGAGCTCGCTCAGCATCCGGGCCAGCCGCTCCTGCACGATCTGCGATGCGGCCAGCGGGCGGCCGAACTGCACGCGCTGGGCCGCGTACTGCACGGCGGTCTCGTAGCAGGCCTGGGCGTGCCCCACCGCGCCCCACGCCACGCTGATGCGGGTGGCGAACAGGACGTCGGCGGTGTTCCTGAAGGACCGTGCCGCCGGCAGCGCGTTCTCCTCGGGCACGAAGACGTTCTCGAACCGGAGGTGCGCCTGGTGGATGGCCCGGAGGGCGAGCTTTCCACGGATGGTCGTGCCGGTGTAGCCCTCGCTCTCCTGCGGGACCACGAAACCCCTGACCTGGCCGTCCTCGTCGGCGCGGGCCCACACCACGGTGATCCCGCCCATCGAGCCGTTGCCGATCCACTTCTTCTCCCCGTTGAGCACCCAGCCGCCGTCCACCGGGGTGGCACGGGTCTCGAGGCTGACGGAGTCGGAGCCGTGGGTGGGCTCCGTGAGGGCGAACGCGCCGAGGAGCTCGCCCGTGGCCATCCGCGGCAGCCAGCGCTGCCGCTGCTCCTCGGAGCCGCACATGGCGATCGAGCGCATCGCGAGCCCGCCCTGGACGCCGGAGACGGTCGCGATGGATCCGTCGCCGCGGGAGAGCTCCATGCTGATCAGGCCCGCGGCGGTCTTGGACATCTGCTCGTAGCCGTCGACGGCCACGCCGTCGCGCAGCAGGTCGAGCTCCCCGAGCCGGCGGACGAGGTCGAGGGAGTACTCCGAGCGGTCCCAGTGCTCGCCGATGACGGGCAACAGGTCCTCCTGGACGAACCGGCGGGCGCGCATCCAGTGCCCCCGGTCGGTGTCGGAGACCGCGTCGAACGCGCCGGCGGCGTCGGTGTCGAGGGCCTTGTCGAGGACGTAGTCGGGCTCCACGGTGCCGGCGGGGAACAGGGTCGCGCCGGTCTCGGGGGTGGCGGTCATGGCTGGGTCCTTCGTTCTGTGGGCTGGTGGGAGGTCGGGGACAAGGTCAGTCCTGGTGGAAGCGGCGGCCGAGGACGCGCTCGGAGGCGCCCGTGCGGTCGAGGTACGGGGTGATCCCGCCCAGGTGGAAGGGGTAGTTGGCGCCGAGGACCATGCACAGGTCCACGTCCTCGGGCCCGGCGACGACACCCTCGGCCAGCATCGCGCCGATCTCCTCGGCCAGGGCGTCCTGCACCCGCACGAGCAGCTCCTCCGCCGGGACGGGAGCGCCGGCGGGGTGCTCCGCCCGGGTCCGCTCGAGCAGCCGGGCGGCGTCGGCGGCGAGGTAGCCGTCCGCGCCCGTCCCCGGGGCCTGCTCGGTGGGCAGCACGTGGGTGAGGCCCGCCCCGACCACCGCGTCCATCCACGGGGACCGCGCGAAGCGCTCGGGGTAGGCCCGGTGCATGGTCTCGTCCACGTGGTGCAGCACGGCCGGGCCCACGAAGTCGAGCAGCCGCAGCGGGGTCATGGGCAGGCCCATCGGATCGGGGGCGTGGTCGGCGGCCGCCACGTCCGTGCCCGCATCGATCGCCTGGACGATCACGTCGAACAGCCGGGTCAGCACCCGGTTGACCACGAAGCCGGGGGCGTCCTGGACGCGCACCGCCGTGCGGCGCAGCGCCGCGGCGAGCTCGAAGGCGGTCGCGAGGGCCGCGTCGCCGGTCCGCCGCCCGGCGACGATCTCGAGGAGCGGGGTGACCTCCACGGGGTTGAAGACGTGGAAGCCGACCACCCGTTCGGGGTGCCGGAGGCCCTCCGCCATGGCGGTGACGGACAGGGAGCTCGTGTTGGTCGCGAGGATCGCGTCCGGGCGCACGACCTCCTCCCACTGGGCGAACACCTTCTTCTTCACGTCGAGGTCCTCGAAGACGGCCTCGATCACGAAGTCCGCGTCGGCGAGGTCCTCCGGCCCGCTCGCCCCCGTGACGAGGGCGCCGAGCTGCTCGGCCTGCTCCGCGCTGATCCGGCCCCTGGCCGCCTGCGCGGCGAAGCGCTCCCGGGTCCGGGCCACGCCGGCGGCGAGCCGCTCGTCGTCGAGGTCGGTCATGACCACGGGGATCCGGGCGCCGCTCGCGATGAGGGAGGCGAGCTGTCCGGCCATCAGGCCGGCGCCGATCACGGCGGCCTTGCGCAGGGGCACGGGCTCGGCGGCGGGCACGTCCGCGGCCTGCCGGGAGCGGGCCGAGACGAGCTCGAACGCGTAGAGGGAGGCCTTGGCCACGTCCCCGCGGACCAGCTCGGCGAAGGCGGCCACGGCCTTCGTCCCGTTCTCGGTGCGGGACTCCGTCCGGGCGTCGGCCACGAGGTCGATCGCCACGAGCGGTGCCGGCGCGGCGCCGTGCCAGGTGCGCTCGGCGCGGTCCCGGGCCTGGTCCACGGCGTCCTGCCACTCCTGCTCCCCGGTGCCGCCGGGCGTGCCCGCGCGGCGGCGGGTCTCCCCCGCGTCGAGCGCGTCGAGCGTGCCGGCCACCCACCGCTGCCAGGCGGTGTCCCACTCCCCGGTCCCCGGGGCGGCGTCGAGCACCACGTCCACGAGGCCGAGCTCGAGGGCCTCCGCCGCCTTGGTGTTCCGGCCCCGCAGGGAGTCGAACACGATGACGCGCAGCGCCGCGGCCGGGCCGATCAGGTGCGGGAGCAGGTGCACGCCGCCCCAGCCGGGGAAGAAGCCGAGCCTGCACTCCGGCAGTCCGAGCGGGCCGGTGCGCGGGTGGGCCGCACGGTAGTCCGTGTGCAGGGCGAGCTCGAGCCCGCCGCCCAGGGCCTGACCCGTGAGCAGGGAGAAGGTGGGCACGCTCGCGTCGGCCAGGACGCCGAAGGCCTCGTGGCCGAGCCCCACGTACCGGTCGGAGACGCCGCTGAGCTGGGCGTGGCGGATCTCCTTGAGGTTGGCCCCCGCGCCGAAGGACCGGGCGTTGCCGGTGACCACGATGGCCTCGACCGCCGACTGGTCGATCGAGCCCAGGACGTCCCGGAGCTGCTCCAGGGCCGCGGAGCCCCAGATGATCAGCCCGCCCGGCGGGGTGGAGTCCAGCCGCACCAGGGCGACGGGCGCGGAGCGTCCGGGCAGGACCAGCTGCTCGACGTCCACCGCGACGGTGGAGGGGAAGGACGGGGCGGGCGCGGCGGGTGCCATGGGCGGACTCCTGACGAGTGGTGTGATCGTCACCACTCTGACTGATACCGAGTCTCAGGTCAAGGGATTGAGTCTCAGTGTGGTGGTGCGGCGTGCGGTTCCGGGGCGTTCAGGCCGTATTCTGGCTGGTGATGATCGACGTGCTGCCCCCAGAGACCGAGCGCCTCGCGTTCCGCCGCTTCGACGGCGCGGACCTCGAGCCCATGCACTCCTACCAGAGCCGCGAGGACTACGCGCAGTACGCGTGGCGGGGCCCGCGCACGCGCGAGGAGTGCGAGCGCACCCTGGCCGAGAACAGCGGCCTGCGGCCGTGGGGCCGGGACGGCGACTCCGTCCGCTTCGCCGTCTCCCCCCGGGGCTCGCGGGAGCTCGTGGGCGAGATCGTGCTGACCCTCACGGAGGCGGCGGCCGCGCAGGTCGAGATCGGCTGGGTGGTCCACCCCGACCACGCGGGCCGGGGCATCGCCTCCGAGGCGGCCCGCGCCGCGATCGGGTTCGCGTTCGCCGAGCTGGGCGCCCACCGGGTCTGCGCGAGCCTGGACGCCCTCAACGTGAGCTCCGCCAAGGTCTGCGAGCGCATCGGCATGCGCCTGGAGGCGACCCTGCGCGAGAGCCACCGCCAGCTGGGCGAGTGGCGCGACGAGCTGATCTACGCGATCCTCGCCGACGAGGTCTGAGTCATCGGCGCAGGGCGTCCCGCACGGACGCCAGGATCTCCTCCGTGTCCGCGCCGGGGTCCAGGACGGTGACGACGACGGCGGGGCGGGCCCCGGGCGCGGCGGCCGGCCGCGCCGCGCCGTCCTCGTAGCCGGAGACGAGCGTGTGCGCGAGGCGCTCGAGCTGCCCGGCCAACTCGGCCGAGGGGTCGGTGTCGGGTGCGCGCAGCCAGGCCCGCAGGGCGGCGTTGTGCACCGCCACCGCGGCGGCGGACAGCGCCGTGGCCAGCGTGCTCCGCCCCGGCGAGTCGGGCAGCGCGGAGCGCAGGTAGCGCCGCAGGACCCGCTCGTAGCGGTGGGACGTGATGAGCTCCCGGTCCCGCAGCTGCGGGACCTGCCGGAGCAGGGCGTTGCGGGCCAGCGCCCGCTCGCGGTGGTCGAGGTGGTGGCGGAAGACCAGCAGCACGCCGTCCCGCAGGGCGACGGCCGGATCGGTGCCCGGCTCCTCCCCCGCCCGGGCCAGCTGCTGCTCGAGGCGCTCGAGGTTCGCGGCGTGGTCCGCGAAGACGATGTCCTCCTTGGACCCGTACTTGCGGAAGAACGTGGCCCGACTGATGCCCGCGGCGAGCGCGAGCCGGTCCACGGTCGTGGCGTCCCAGCCCTGCTCCGCGAGCAGGCGGATCGAGCCGGTGACGACGTCCGGGGCCGCCCGGGGGGTCTCGGTCATGGGTGCCTCCTCGCTGACGATGGTAGACCCGGGCCTCCCGCCGTGTGCGGGTCGAGCCCGTCAGCGGCGGGCCCGGGCGCCGAAGAACACCGCCCCGGCGGCGCACAGCACCCCGAGCACGGCGAAGGAGAGCGCCGAGGAGGTGCCCCCGCTGAGCAGGGAGCCCACGAGGGCGACGGCCCACACGAGCACGAGCAGCCACAGCAGTCCGGCGGTGCGCCTGGGGTTCCGCACCGCGCTCAGCCCGCGAAGGGCAGGACGGGCAGGCCGGGAACGTCGACCCGGACCGCGAACAGGGAGCCCGCGGCGGGGTCCTCGTCCGGGGCGAGGTTCTCCCGGGACGTGGTGACGTAGAGGGTGCGCAGGTCCTCCCCGCCCAGGCAGCACGCGGTCGTCTGGCGCGCGCCGACCTCCACGACGGTGTCCAGGGCGCCGTCGGCCGTGTAGCGGTGCACCTGCCCGGCGCCGTGCAGCGCCACCCAGACTGCGCCCTCGGCGTCGACGGTCAGCCCGTCGGGATGGACGTCCCCCTCCGCGAGCTCGGGCACCACGAAGGTGCGGCGCCCGTGCAGACCCCCGTCCGGGGACCAGTCGAGGACGTCGACCTTCCCGGTGGGCGTGTCGTTGTAGTAGGCCAGCGCGCCGTCCGGGGACCAGGCGATGCCGTTGGAGACGGTGACGCCCTCCAGGACCGGCTCCCCGCGCAGGTCCGGGTGCACGCGCCAGAGCGTGGCCGCGCCCTCCGTCTGGTCCCAGGCCATGGAGCCGACGTAGAAGGAGCCGTCCGGGCCGGCCCCGCCCTCGTTCATCCGGACCGCCCCGGGCTCCCAGAGCTGCTCGGCCGGATGGACGGTGCCGTCCGGGTCCTCGAGGGCCACGCCGGCCTCCAGGGCCAGCACCGCTCCCCCGGTCGCGCGCGGGCGCACGCAGGCCACGACGTCCCCGACGTGCTTGCGGAGCACCTCGCCGTCCGCGCCGAGGGACAGCACGTCCCCGGCGAGCATGTCGACCCACCGCAGCCCGCCCCAGGACTCCGACCAGCACGGCCCCTCGCCGTGGTAGGTGACGGAGTCGGTGATCCGCTCGGCGCGCAGCCGCCGTGCCGCCATCTCAGAGTCCCTTCTCGTGCACCGCGGGCAGCGCCGTGGTGGGGATCCGGTCCCGGTCGGGGTTCAGGAGGATCTCCGACATGTACTTCGTCACCGCGCGCTGGTTGCCGAGCTGGACGATGGCGTAGATCGCCGCCTCCTCGTCGATCCAGCGGAGCAGGCTGCCGCCGAACAGGGTGCCGTTGGCGTTGAGGTCCTCCGGCTCGACCCACTTGCGGGTGCGGAAGGTGATGTCCTGGGTGGTCATGCCCCCACGATACCGAGGGCGCCCTCCGCACCGTCGGCTACAGCTCCACGGTCCCGCGGACCACCGGGCTGACCTGGCCGCCGACCCAGACGGTGTCCGCGTCCCGCTCCAGCAGCACGCGCCCGGTGCGCCCGAGCACGGTGCCCTGGGCGGCGACGTAGCGCTCCGGGGCCCACCCGTTGTCCGTCAGCCACCGGGCCAGGCCCGCGTTGAGGCTGCCAGTGACCGGGTCCTCCACGACCCAGTCCCCCACGAACGCCCGCACCTCGACCGCGCACTCGGCGCCCTCGCGGTGGGGGCCCACCACGCCGAGCTTGAGCCCGGCCATGGCGGACCAGTCCGCACGCACGCCCAGCACGGTCCCGGCGTCGGCCACGCGCACCCCGATCCAGCCGGGGCCGTTGTCCAGCCAGGACACGTCGAGCAGCGCGGACGGGTCCAGCCGCAGGGACCGCGCCACCCGGTCCAGCAGCGCGGGCTCCGCCACGGGCTCGTAGCGCGTCAGGGGCGGGGCGGCGAACGAGAGCCTGCCCTCGCGGCGCCGGACGGTCACCAGCCCGACCCCGCACTCCTGGACGACGTCCGCTCCCGCGGGCTCCCCGCCGAGGGCGAGCCAGGCGGACGCCGTCCCGAGCGTGGGGTGACCCGCGAAGGGCAGCTCCCCGCCGGGGGTGAAGATCCGCACCCGGTAGTCGGCGCCGGGGACCGTGGGCTCGAGCAGGAACGTGGTCTCGGAGAGGTTGGTCCAGCGGGCGAAGCGCGCCATCGTGTCCTCGTCGAGGGCGTCGGCCCCGTGCACGACGGCGAGCGGGTTGCCGCCCAGCGGCGCCGGCGAGAAGACGTCCACCCAGCTGATCGCGTGGCTCGTCATGGTCTCAGAGCACCGGCCCGCGCGTGTTCCTCCGGGCGGGCCGGGCCCGTCCTTTTCGAAACTATTTTGGCGGCGACCNACGACGGCGAGCGGGTTGCCGCCCAGCGGCGCCGGCGAGAAGACGTCCACCCAGCTGATCGCGTGGCTCGTCATGGTCTCAGAGCACCGGCCCGCGCGTGTTCCTCCGGGCGGGCCGGGCCCGTCCCTTTCGCCGGGCGTCCCGGCCGGCGGGCCCGGCGGCGGTCCCGCCACGGGCCGCCGCCCGGTCCTCCCGCAGCCTCCGGACCACCAGGCCGACCAGGACGGAGCCCACGGTGCTCAGCACCAGGGGCAGCACCGCGCTGCGCTGCTCGCTGTTGTCGTACATGGCCGGGCCTCCTGCCGGAAGGCGACGCGGGGCGTCGTCGGGTTCGGTGCCAGGAATCCTACGCACCCTCCGGTGCCTCCGGCCACACCCCGGAGCTGCCCCGGCGGTGGCTGCCGAGCAGGTGGGTGTCGACGATCCCGACCGCCTCCATGAGCGCGTGCATCGTGGTCGGCCCCACGAAGCGGAAGCCGTGCGCCCGCAGGGCCCGGGACAGGGCCTCGGACTCCGGCGAGCGGGTCGGGACCTCCTCCGCCGTGCGCGGACGCGGGGTCCGCGCCGGGCGGAACGACCACACGAGCTCGGTCAGCCCGCCCTCGGCGCGCAGGGCCACGGTGGCGCGGGCGTTGCCGACGGCGGCCTCGATCTTGCCCCGGTGGCGCACGATCCCGGCGTCGCCCAGCAGGCGGTCGACGTCGGCCGGGCCGAAGCCGGCGACCGCGTCCGGGTCGAAGTCCGCGAAGGCCGCCCGGAAGGCGGGCCGCTTGCGCAGGATCGTGGCCCAGGACAGCCCGGACTGGAAGCCCTCGAGGCAGATCCGCTCGTAGAGCCCCCGCTCGTCCCGCACGGGGACGCCCCACTCGGTGTCGTAGTACTCGCGCAGGAGCGGGTCCGTGGCGGCCCAGACGGGGCGGGCGAGCCCGTCCTCGCCGAGGACGAGTCCGGTCGCGGGATCGGGCAGGGAGCTCATGCCGAGCATCGAACCACACCGAGGGGCTCCGACACACCCGGAGCGAGTACCCCCAGGGGTATAGGATGGCGGTCATGCACCCGACGAACCCCGCCGTGGACCGGCGCGCCCTGCAGCGGAGGGTCGTCCGCGTCCTCGCCCTCGGCCAGATCCTCGGTGGGCTGGGCGTCGGCGCCACCCTGGCCCTCGGCGCCCTCCTCGTCACCGAGGTCTCCGGCTCCTCCGCCTGGTCCGGCATGGCCGCGACCATGAACACCCTCGGCGCGGCCCTGCTCGCCGTCCCCCTCGCGCGGCTCGCCCAGGCCCGCGGCCGGCGGATCTCGCTCAGCACCGGGGCGTTCACCGCCATGGCGGGCGCGTCGATCACGATCGGCGCCGCCGTCCTCTCGAGCTTCCCCGTCCTGCTGCTGGGCCTGGCCCTGCTCGGCGCCGGCTCGGCGCTCAACCTCCAGTCCCGGTTCGCGGCGACCGACCTGGCCGCGGACGACACCCGCGCCCGGGACCTCTCCCTGGTGGTCTGGTCCACGACGATCGGCGCGGTGCTCGGCCCCAACCTCTTCGAGCCGGGCGAGCTGCTCGGGCGGGCCCTGGGCCTGCCGGCGCTGACGGGCGGATTCGTCATCGCCCTCGTGGCGCAGGCCTTCGGGGCCCTGGTCTACCTCACGGCGCTGCGGCCGGACCCCCTGCTGCTGGCCGTGGCCGACGGCGAGGCCGCGGGCAGGGGCAAGCCCTCCCCCGCGGGCGGGCTGGCGGTGCTGCGGGCCTCGTCGCCGGCCCGCCGGGCCGTGCTCACCGTGGCGCTGAGCCACGCCGTCATGGTGGCGCTCATGTCCATGACGCCCGTGCACCTGACCCTCCACGGGGCATCGCTGAGCGTCGTGGGCCTGACCATCAGCCTGCACGTGGCCGGGATGTACGCCCTCGCCCCCGTGTTCGGCTGGCTCGCGGACCGGGCCGGGCGCCGCCCCACCGTCCTGCTCGGCCAGGCCCTGTTCGTGGCGTCCCTCGTGCTGTCCTGGTTCGGCTCGACGTCCCCCGTGCTGGTGACGGTCAGCCTGGTCCTGCTCGGGCTCGGCTGGTCCGCCTCCACGGTCGCGGGCTCCACGCTCGTGGCCGAGGCCGTCCCGCCGGCCGAGCGGCCGAAGCTGCAGGGCGTCTCGGACCTGTTCATGAACCTCGCCGGGGCGACCGGCGGGGCGCTCGCCGGACCGGTGCTGGCGCTGATCGGCTTCGACGGGCTCAGCGCGGCCCTGCTCGTCCTCGTGGCGGTCGTGGTGGTCTCACACGGCGGCCGGACCCAGCGGGATGCGGGCGCCGACGCGCCAGCCGCCGTCCGCCGGTCCCGCCGCTAGCTCCCCGCCGAGCAGCTGGACGCGCTCGCGCAGCCCGAGCAGCCCGTACCCCGAGGCCGGGAGGCCGGGCCCGGAGCCCGGCCCCGCGGCGTTGTGCACCTCGACCACGACGTCGGCCTCGTCGACCTGCACGGCCAGCACGCAGCTCGTCCGGGCGGGCGCGTGCTTCATGATGTTCGTCGCCCCCTCCTGGAGGACCCGCTGGACCGTGGGCCGCACCCCTTCCGGGATCCGCGCGAGGTCGCCCCGCACCCGGGTGTCCGTGCGGAACCCGACCTCCCGCAGCGCGGCCGCGACCTCCTCGAGGCCCCGGCCCGTGTCGACGGCCGCGGCGGCGCTGGAGTCCTGCGCGAGCCCGGCGCCCGGCTCCACGCGCATGATCCCCAGCAGCCGGCGCAGGTCCTTGAGTGCCGCGCGGGAGGAGTCGCCCACCACGTCCAGGGCCTCCTTCATGGTCTCCGGGTCCCGGGAGTAGGCCCCCGAGCGCGCCTGCATGGCGATGAGCGTGAGGTCGTGGGCGACGATGTCGTGCAGCTCCCGGGCCAGCTCGAGGCGCTGCTGCTCGAGGGCGTGGGCAGTGCGCTCCTGGCCCGCGGCGATCTCGACGCGGTCCAGCTCCTGCTGCGCACTCAGGGCCCGCAGGACGAGACCGGGCAGGAGGAGGACCAGGGTCAGCGGCACGTAGCTCCAGAGGAACTGCGGGCCCACGACCGAGACGTTGACGGCCCACGAGGTCTGCCACACGAGGAAGGCCCCGACGGCCGCGGCGAGTCCGGGCAGGGCCGCCCCGTAGGCGGAGAAGGCCAGGACCAGCGGGATCACGACCATGTAGCTGCCCGGGTTGGCCTGGGGGTGGAGCAGGACCAGCAGCGCGGCGAGCGGCAGCCACGTCCAGCTGGAGCGCAGCGCCAGGACGGCGACCGTGGCGGTTTCGAGGACCACGAGCAGCAGCTCGTAGTCCCGGTCCCCGAAGCCCAGGCCCGGGCCGGTCAGGACGAGCCGGACGGCGTCCAGGGCGCTCACCGTGATGAACAGCAGCAGGGCCGCCCGCACCCACCGGTGCAGGGGGCGGGCCCGGGCGATCCCCTGCGGCAGGAGCGCGCCCAGGCCGGGCCGGCGGTCCTGCTGCGCTGCGCGGCGTGCCATGCGGTCCTTCCGGTGCGGTGGCCCGGTGCTCCGGTCCACCTCGGAGGATAGCCGCGGGCGCCGGGCCCGTCCGGGAGCGCGCCGGATCAGCACCAGCGCAGGAAGAGGAACGAGCACCCGCGGCTCGTGTGCCCGTCCGGGCTGTCGGTGCCGGGGTCGACCTTCAGGACCGGCGCCAGGGCGACCGGCGGCTCCGGGGCCACGGCGGTGGGGACACCGCCGGCGGTCAGCAGCACGGCGGCGAGCAGTGAGGCGGCGGAGAGCGTGTTCACGGGGGGTCCTTCCGGCAGTGCGCCGCACCCGATCGGTGTGCGGTCGTGAACCATGGTCGCCGAGGGGTGGGGTCCGCGGGGTCATCCGGGAGGATGGCCGGGGGTCATCCCTTGGGCGGACCCGCGCGCCGGGCGGCCCCGTCCCGCCGGCGCCGCGGCCCCTCTCCGCTACGGTGAGAGCTATGAACGAGCACGCGCCGGCGACGAGCCCCGTCAAGGTCCTGATCGTCGACGACCAGCAGCTCATGCTCCGCGCCCTGCGCGTGTTCATCGACGCCGAGCAGGACCTCGTGGTCGTGGGCGAGGCCCGCAACGGCCGGGCGGCGGTCGAGCAGTGCCGCGCCCTGCGCCCGGACGTGGTGGTCATGGACCTTCAGATGCCGGTCCTCGACGGCATCGAGGCCACCCGTGCGATCACGCACGAGCACCCGGAGGTGAAGGTGCTGGCCGTGACCACGTTCCACTCGGAGGACTGGGTGATCCCCGCGCTCCGGGCCGGGGCGAGCGGCTACGTGGTCAAGGACTCCGAGCCCCACGAGATCGTGGGCGCCGTGCGCAGCGTGCTGGCCGGGGAGGCCGCGATCTCCCGGCGGGTGGCCGCCACCCTCGTCCGCAGCGTCGTCGCGGACCCGGAGCCGGCGGGGCCGCGGCCGGAGGACGTCGCCGCGGTGGAGGGGCTCTCGGCGCGGGAGCGCGAGGTCGTGGCCCTGCTCTGCGAGGGCCTCAGCAACCGCGAGATCGCCGCCGCGCTCTTCGTGTCCGAGCCGACCGTCAAGTCCCACCTCAGCCACATCCTCACGAAGATGGAGGTGCGGGACCGGGTGCAGGTGGTGATCAAGGCCTACCGCACCGGGCTGGTGACGATCCCCTCGTCCTGAGCCGCCCGCGGGTCCGCGCCGCCGGGGAGGGTCAGCACCGCGTCCGGCGCCAGCTGCGCCGGCGGTCGGTGGGCCACCACCAGGACCGCGCGCCGCGCCGCCCACTCCGTGAGCTCCTCGCAGAGCACCGTCGTGGACGCGCCGTCCAGTCCGTTGAACGGCTCGTCCAGGACGACGACGTCGAAGTCGCCGCTGGTGCACACGATCGTCCACAGCTTGCGCCGGTTGCCCGTGGACAGGTGCTCGGCGGACTCGTCCAGCCACGGTCCGAGCCCGTGGCGCTCCGCCCGGCGCAGCCCCTCCTGCGGGTCGGCCCCGCACCAGCCGCTCGCGAACACCACGTGGTCCCGTGCGGTCATCGTGGGGTAGAGCGCCGGTTCGGTGCGGCAGATCCGGCGCACCCGGGAGGCCTCCGGCGAGCGTGCGTCCACGCCGGCGAGCGTGACCGTGCCCGCGGTCTGCGGCAGATGCCCGCTGAGGACCTCGACGAGCGTCGACTTGCCGGAGCCGTTGGGCCCCTGAAGCAGCGTCAGCCCGGGGGCGTCGATCCGCAGCGTGAGCCCCCGGTGGACGGGGCGCCCGGCGTCGAAGCCGGCGCTCACCGCCTCGACGTGGATCAGCGGCGGGTGAGGGAGCGGTGCAGGCATGTGAGGGCACCTCCGGCGAGGGTCAGGGCGAGCAGGGGGACGATCCACGGGTCGGTGGCGGGGAAGGTCAGCGGGACGGCCACGGGCGCCGCGGCGAGGACGACGGTGAGGACCCCCGTGAGCGGGCTGTCCGCGCCCGTCCCCTCGACCGTGCGCGGCGGGGGCAGCAGGTGCTCCGCGACGGTCGCGGCCCACACCGCGCCCAGCACCACGGCCGCGGGCGCCGCGGACAGGGTCCCCGTCAGCACCCGGGCCGCGACGACGAGCAGCAGGGCCGGCAGCAGCAGCGGCAGGGTGAGCGCGGTGAGGTGCCCCAGCGCCACGGAGGAGCGGGACGCCCCGGACTCCACGGCGGTGCGCAGGTGGCGGCCGTAGCGGAAGGCGCCGATGTCCGAGCTCACGAGCTCCGCGAGAGCGAGACCCGTCATGAGGGCGGCGAAGCCCAGGGTGGGCCGCAGCGCCGCCTCCCACGCCGCGTCCGGCACGGCGGGCAGCGGCGGCATCCGGAGACCTGCGGAGGTCGCCCCGAGCAGCGCCGTGGTCGCGGCGGCGACCGCGACGGTGATCCGCTGCTGGGCCCGCAGGCGCCACCCGTGCGCCCGCTGGACGCCCAGCACCCGGGCGAACTGCAGGACCGCGGGACCGCTCAGGCGCGGCCGGCGCACCGGGGGCGCGGCGCGCCGGGCCGGGAAGGACACCGCCGCGAGGGCGCGGCGGCCGGCGACGGCACCGGCCGCGCCGACGGCCGCGACCGCCGTGAGACCGGCGAGGAGGACGGGCTCCGGCAGCCCCGGCGCGGGACCGGGTGCCGCACCGGCCGCCGGGACGAGGGCGCCGGGGACGAG
This sequence comes from Kocuria sp. UCD-OTCP, assembly GCF_000349605.1. NCBI lineage: Bacteria > Bacillati > Actinomycetota > Actinomycetes > Micrococcales > Micrococcaceae > Kocuria > Kocuria sp. UCD-OTCP. The sequence goes on along the minus strand of NZ_KB714683.1, from coordinate 235,327 downwards.
GGGGGCCAGCAGCAGCACCGCCCCGTGCGCCCCGGCCCCGGCCAGGACGGACGCCGCCGCGAGCACCGCGGGGAAGTGCCGGCGCCCGTTCTCGGGGCGGGCGGCGGAGCGCAGCGCCCCGGCGGCCGTCAGCGCGCCGAAGGCCACGGGCGTCCCCAGCAGCAGTGCCGTCCCCGCGGCCCCGGGCCCGTGCCCGGCCAGGACGGACCCGGCGAGCACCCCCAGGCCCGCGGCGCCCCACACGGCGCTCGCCACGGCCACGCGCGGGAGGGCGTGGACGACGAACACGTCCGCGGCCCGGACGTCGAGGCCCACGAAGAAGTCCCGCTGCGGGTGGTCGCTGACGCAGCTGCGGAACCGGCCGAGGGTCTCGCCCGCGAGGGCGCCGAGCCCGGCGTAGGCGCAGAGCAGCACGAAGAGCCCGACCACGTCCGCGCCCGGCGCCAGCACCGCGGCCGCGCGCGCCGCGAGGATCCCGGCCGCGAGCGCCAGGAGCACGGCTCCGGCGGCGGCCCCGACCACGATGCGGCGGGCCGTGTCCACCGGCACGGACGTGCCCAGCGCCTGCAGCAGGTCCGCGATCCGCAGGTCCACCAGGAGCCGGAGACGGCGGCGGGCCGGCGGGGCGGGCGGCCGCCGCCGCACCGACCCGCTCGTGGGGCTCGCGGTCGCGCTGGTCGTCACGAGAGCCTGCTGCGCGTCCCGGACCGCTCCCGGCGCAGCCCGAGCGCGTTGAACAGGAGCACGACCGTGCCCGCGAGGGCGACGACCACGCCCATGGTGCACAGCCAGCCCACGGGGAACCCGCTCAGCTGCTCGTCGAGGAAGGTCGCGTGGGCCGTCATGGCCAGGAACAGCAGCGCGGCCGGTGCCACGGAGCGCGGGCGGGACAGCGGGGTCGCGGCGGCCACGAGCGGCAGGAGCACCCCGGCGACCGCCAGCCCGCCCACGAGGAGGGACCACAGCCCGACCGGGACGGTGCTGGTGCCCCGGCCCTCGAGGAGGATCGCGGTCAGGGCTGCGGCGCTCAGGACGGCCACGGTGACGAGGACCAGTCGGACGTGGTTCTGGGTGAGGGTCGGCACGGTGGGCACTCCTGGTGGTCGAGGATCTGATGAGTGGTGGGGGGCGGGGCCGGCGGCGGGAACGGTGGCCGGGTCACACCATGGCGACGAGCGCGGCGGTCGCGACGGCGACGACGACCACGAGCACCTGGCGGCCGGCGCCGCAGGACCTCCACCGGCCGCGGTAGAGCAGCGCCGCGGCGAGGGCGAGGACCAGCACCGCGGCGGCCTCCACGGGTCCCTCCGCCATCCGCCCGGTGGCCAGGGCCCAGCCCTGGGACAGCACCGTGAGGCCGCCGACCACCAGCGTGTAGAGCCCGATCCGCTGCCCGCCGCCGAGCGGCAGGCCCTGCGGGAGGAGTCTGCTCTCGAGGAGCCCGGCGAACCAGAGGTACAGGGCGAGGACCACGGCGAAGACCAGGACGCCGACGAGCACGGCGACGTTGACCGAGAGCCCGATCAGGGACGGGTCGACCCCCTCCAGCTCGCCGGTCACGGCCGCCGCGGCCTGGTCCTGCATCTGGTCGGTGGTCGCCGGCAGCCGCAGCAGCAGCAGCCCGAGCCCCACCGCCCAGAGGACGGTCCGGACGGGCCGGGTGGTCGCCGGCAGCGGACGGGTGGCAGGGGTCCCGGCGCCGGGGTGGGCGGAGACGTGGAGGCTGGACATCGGGGGCCTTCCGATAGCGGGGGAACGGCGGCGCTCACCGCCGGGCGATGAGCGCCGCCTCGATGCCCGCGGCGGCGAGCAGGAGGGCGACGGCGAGGGCGAGGACGCCGAGGGAGGCCGGCAGCGCCGTGAGGTAGCCGCGCACCAGGCCGTGCCGGCGGGCGGTGAGGGCGGCGGTGAGGGGGAGCAGGCCCGCGGCCGCGGCCACGAGGCAGCCGAGGAACTCGAGCCCCGCGTACCACCCGGCCGCACCGACGAGCGCGGCGGCGCCGACGTTGAGCACGCCGATCTTCGCCGTGGCCCCCACGTAGACCGACAGCAGCGCCAGGGACGTGCCGGTCAGCAGGCCGCCGGTGAGTACGCCGCTGTAGAGCAGGGCGGCGGCGCCGAGGTTGCGGACCACGATGGCGCCGAAGGACCCGTCGTGGTCCTGACCGGCGCCGGCCGTGTCCTGCAGGGTCGCGGGGACGCGGGAGATGCTCTCGTAGCCCACCAGGAACCCCGCCACGAAGAGCGCCGTGGCGGCCGCCGCCGCCCACCCGAGGGTGCGGCGCGCGGCCCGGGCGTCGCGGGGAGCAGTGCGGAGGTCCGTGGGCACGGTCTTCATGGCGGGGTCCCGGCAGGGTCGGCGGAGCGGGCGGCGGCTCAGGCGATGGCCAGGTTGCGGGCCTTCTTGGACAGGTACCAGCGGATGGTGCCGACGACCGCGCCGCCGATGCCGAAGCCGAACATCGCGGCCACGAGGGTCAGCGCCCAGCCGCCTGCCTCGACCGCGGCCACGATCTGGCTCGCGGACGCGGCGGAGATGCCGAGGGAGCCGGCGACCCAGGCGATGCCGACACCGCCGAGGACGAGGCCGAGGACGGCGACGGAGGCGGCGGCCGAGACGGGCAGGACCGTGCGGACGGAGGGGGTGCGGGGGGTGGTCATGAAGAGCTCCTGTGTTCCCGAGGTTTCTGTGGGGGGTGCATCATCCGGCGGGTTCCCCGGGTGATGGCTCAGAATCTACGAGAGCCGGGAGGCCTCGGCCATCGGCCGAAGGAATGGTTCCGGACCGTCCGGAGGATGCCGCCGGCCGGTCCGGAAGGACGTCACTGCAGCACCGGCAGCTGGAGCGGGTAGCGGTACACCTCGCCCTTGTTGGCCTTGAGCACGGCCAGGACGTGGCACACCACGAGCAGGACCGCGGCGAGGATCCACAGCACGATCGCCACGGGGATCAGGATCACGGTGAACAGGCACACCCACGCCACCACGTTGAGCAGCCACATGGACAGGTTGAAGTTGAACGACCCGGCGGAGGTGGCGCGCAGGAACGCGTTCTTGTCGCGGTGGACGAGCCAGACGACGAGGGGACCCACGAATCCGAGCCACCCGACGGAGACCAGCGCGCCGATCAGTCCGGACAGGTGGGTGAGGACCGCGATGGTGCGGTCGTCCCCCTGCGCCCGGTACTGCGGACGGGGTGCTGACGGTGGAAGGTAGGACATGGGGTTCTCCTGGTGGGCAGTGGCGGAACCGGTCGCGGCACCCGGTGCCGCGGACGCCGGACCGGCGCGGTGCAGCCAGCGTATCGGGGCCGGGCCCGCGCCCGGTATGGGGGAAGACCGCACATGACGGCGGCGGATCCCCGCCGTCACGCACGGCACCGACGACGACGACGCGACGCGCGCTGGTCTACGATTCTCGGCAGACCGTTCCCGGCCCGCCCCCGCGGGCCTCTTCCCGAGGGAGGCCCGTGGCTCCGCAGCTGCGCCCCAACAAGTACGCCTACCGGGCCATCGTGCTCGCCGGCCTCGCCGCGGTGAAGCTCTTCCGCGTGCCCCTGCTGGCCTCGGGCGAGGAGCACCTGCCCACCGACCAGGTGGTGCGCGGCCTGCACCGGGAGGTCCGCCCGGGCCGGGGCGCCGTCGTGGCGGTGACCCACTTCGGCTACCTCGACTTCGTCTTCGCGCAGCTGGTGGTCTGGCGCCGGCTGCGGGCCCACTCCCGCTTCCTCATCACCCGCAAGCACACCGGCAGCGCCTTCGTCACGGCGGTGTGCCGGCTGTGCGACCACGTCGTGGTCGACCGCGCCGACGGCGCCCCGGCCTACGCCGAGGCCGTGGCCAAGCTGGCGCGCGGCGAATTCCTCGCGGTGTTCCCGGAGGGCGGGGTCAGCCGCAGCTGGACCGTGCGCCCGCTGCGCACCGGCGCCGTGCGCATGGCCGCCGAGACCGGCGCCCCCGTCATCCCGGTGTCCGTGTGGGGCGGCCACCGGATGCTCACCCGCGGGCGCGGCCGGATCCGGCTGCGCGACGTGTGGCGCACGCCGGTGCGCGTGCACGTCGGCCCGGTGCTGCGGGTGGACCCCGACGAGGACGTCCGCGCCGCGAGCGCCCGGCTGCGCGCGCTGCTGCAGGAGGGGATCGACCGGTGCATCGACAGCTACCCCGTGACCCCGGAGCCGGGTGCGTGGTGGATGCCGGCGCACCGGGGCGGGAGCGCGATCACGGTCCAGGAGCAGATCGACGCCGACGCCCGGGAGCGGGAGGCCTACAAGCGCACCGGCTGAGCCCGGCCGGGGCACCGTCTCAGCGGAAGCCGGCGCGCAGCACCAGCTCGAGCTGGAACCGGCTCCTGGGGTCGTTGAGGCGGTCCCCGAAGACCTCCCGGAGCTGGTTCACCCGGTAGCCCACCGTCTGCTCGTGGATGTTCAGCTCGGCGGCCATCGCCGCGCGCTGCCCGTGGTGCTCGAGCCAGCACAGCAGGGTCGCGACCAGCCGCTCCCGCTGCCCGGCCTTGAGCTCGTCCAGCGGGGCCAGGCACTGCGCGGCGAGGTCCGCGACCACACTGCGCTCGCTGTGCAGGACGAGCTCCATGAGGTGCTCCGAGACCCACAGCGGCCCGGCGTCGGCCGGTTCCTCCCGCTGCAGCAGATCCCGGGTCAGCACGGCCAGGCGCAGGGACTCGGGGGCCGCGTACCAGGGCCGGCCCGGGCCGATCACCGCTCCCCGGCCGGTGAGCGCGCGCTCCAGCTCCCGGCGGCCGGTCGGCGAGGAGGGCTCGGGGACCACCGCCACCACGTCGCCGGGGCGGGACGTGAGCAGCGCCCGCTCCCCGAGGCGCGAGCGCAGCCCCACCCGCCGGTCGGCGGCCAGCGTCACCACGACCACCCGGTCGGGCACCGGCCACCCCGCGGCGGCGGCGGCCGTGCGCACCGCGTCCTCCACCACGTGGCCGCGGACGAGCATGTCCGCGAGCGCGTCCAGCAGACGGTCCCGCTCCCCGGCACGCTCGGACTGCTCCATGGCATAGCCCTCGGCGCTGGCCGCGGAGAGCTCCTCGATGTAGGCGAACACGGACTCCGCGAGGCCGATCAGCACGGACGCCTCGAACCCCGCGTCCATGGCCACGCGGGAGAGCGAGCGCAGCGTGGTGCGCGCCCCGGAGCGGTAGGCCGCGAAGAGGGCGTCCATCGGACGGCCCTCGCGCACCTCGCCGCGGCCGAGCCCCTCGTAGACCCGCCGGTCGTCCCCCATCAGCGCCGGCTGCTGGGTGCCGGGCAGCTGCAGGAACCGGGTCAGGGCCACCTCGACCCCGCGCCGGATGCTGTCGCCGAACAGGCCCTCCAGCGGCCGGGCGTAGACCGGGACGTCGAGCCGCACGGCGTCCAGCAGCTCCTCCGTCACCGCCGGCAGGTGCGGGACCAGGAGGGGGGTCAGCGCCGGCGGCAGGGAGGTCCACGGCAGCTCCCGGTCCGCCCGCCGCCCCGGCTGCGCGTGCTCCGTCGTGTGGTCCACCCGCTCCACGATCCCCCGCTTTCATTCCGACACCACAATTTCTCTGCTGAAAGAGTACGCGACGGGACGAGAACTGCCGTCGGATTTGGGGCACAGTTATTACGTGCCCCAACTGCGACTGTTCACCCGCCTGGCCTCGGCCTTCACCACGCCCCGCTCCCCCGAGGACTTCCTGCGGCTCATCGACCCCCTGGCCAGCGCCCGCCAGCTGCGCGGCCTGGTGACCGCCGTGGTGCCCGAGACCGCGGACTCGGTGACGATCCGCTTCCGCCCCGGCCGCGGCTGGAACGCGCACGAGGCCGGCCAGTGGGCCCGCATCGGCGTGGAGATCGACGGCGTGCGGCACTGGCGCTCCTACTCCCTCAGCACGGGCGCCGGCCAGGACCCGGCGATCACGGTGACGGCGATGGGCAAGGTCTCCACCGCCCTCGTCCGGGGGACCCGGCCCGGTGACGTGCTGTTCCTCGCCCCGCCCGAGGGCGACTTCGTCCTCCCCGAGAGCCCGCGCCCGCTGCTGATGCTCACCGCCGGCAGCGGCCTGACGCCGGTCATGTCCATGATCCGCACCCTCGTGCCCCGCCGCCCGGACGCCGACCTGGTGCTCGTGCACTCCTCGCGCTCCCCGGAGGAGTCCCTGTTCCGCGAGGAGCTGCTGGAGCTCACCGACCAGTTCCCCGGCTTCCGCCTGGTCCAGTGGTTCACCGGCGAGCGCGGCCGCCGCCTCGACCTCGCGGCCACCGCCGACCTCGACACCGCGTGCCCCGACTGGCGCGACCGCGCCGCCTACGCGTGCGGCCCCGCCGACTTCCTCGACGCCGCCGAGGCGCTCTGGCAGCGGGAGGAGGGCGAGCTGCGGGTCGAGCGCTTCGCCGCCGTGGTCGCCCCCGGCTCCGGCGGGGAGGGCGGGCGCGTGACCTTCGAGAAGTCCGACAAGGAGGTCGAGGCCGACAGCGCCACGACCCTCCTGGCCGCCGGCGAGGACGCCGGTCTGATGATGCGCAGCGGCTGCCGCATGGGCATCTGCCACGCGTGCGTGACCCCGCTGCTCTCCGGGCAGGTCCGTGACACCCGCACCGGCGAGGTCCACGGCGAGCCCGGCCACCTCGTCCAGACCTGCGTGTCCACGGCCGCCGGTCCCGTCAGCCTCGACGCCTGACCCCGAAGCTTCCAGCACTCGTTCCCCGACCCCGTTCCGAAAGGACCGACACCATGACGATCGTCACCCCCTTCCTGCTCGACTCGGGCCGCCCCACCGAGTCGGCCAAGCCCTCCGCCGCCGCGCACCTCTCCGACGAGCAGGTCGAGGAGCTGGGCCGCGAGCTCGACGCCCTCCGGGAGTCCGTGATCGCCACCCGCGGGGCGAAGGACGCGGCCTACATCCGCCGCGTCATCGCCACGCAGCGCTCCCTCGAGCTGGCCGGGCGCGCCACGCTGCTGTTCGCCAAGCACAAGCCCGCCTGGTTCGCCGGCACCGGCATGCTGACCGTCGCCAAGATCCTGGAGAACATGGAGATCGGGCACAACGTGCTGCACGGGCAGTGGGACTGGATGCGCGATCCCGACATCCACTCCACCACCTGGGAGTGGGACTTCGTGACCCCGTCCCGGGCGTGGCAGCACACCCACAACGACCTGCACCACACCTGGACCAACGTGGTCGGCAAGGACCGGGACGTCGGGTACACCATCCTGCGCATGGACGAGGACCAGGAGTGGAAGCCCTGGAACCTCGGCAACCCGGTGTACAACGCGCTGCTCGCCCCGGTCTTCGAGTGGGGGATCGCCATCTACGACCTCGAGCTCGACGAGTACCGCGAGGGCCGCAAGCCGAAGTCGGAGCTCCGGCGCAGCCTGAAGGCCCTCGGGGCGAAGTTCCTGAAGCAGGCCGCGAAGGACTACGTGGCCACCCCCGCCGCCGCGGCCCTGGCCGGCTCCGGGAAGCAGGCCCTGACCGCGACCCTGACCGCCAACGCCGTCCGCAACGTCTGGGCGCACGCCGTGATCTTCTGCGGCCACTTCCCCGCCGGGGCGGACACGTTCACCGAGGAGCAGATCGAGGGCGAGACCCGCGGCGACTGGTACGTGCGGCAGATGATCGGCTCGGCCAACATCTCCGGGTCGAGGCTGATGCACCTCATGACCGGCAACCTGTCCTTCCAGATCGAGCACCACCTGTTCCCGGACCTGCCCTCGAACCGCTACGCCGAGGTCGCCGTCAAGGTGCGCGAGATCTGCGAGCGCTACGAGCTGCCCTACACCACCGGGCCCCTGCCGAAGCAGGTCGCCTCCGCGTGGGCGAAGGTGTTCCGCCTGGCCCTGCCCTGATCCGTCCCCGCACGACGACGGGCCGGACGGCCGCGATGCTCCGGCACGCGGCCGTTCCGCGTGCCGGGACCGGGCCGGGCTCCTGTCGGGCGGCGTTGGTAGGCTCGCGGGACCCGCACGAAAGGCAGGCCATGAGCTCTCCCCAGCGCGTCCTCATCACCGGTGCCACCGGTTACATCGGAGGGCGCCTGGCGCCCAGGATGCTGGAGGCCGGGCACACCGTGCGCGTCGCCGTCCGGTCCCCCGGCAAGCTGCGCGCCGTGCCGTGGCGGGACCGGGTGGAGGTCGCCGAGACAGACCTCAACGACCTCGACGGGATGACCGCCGCGTGCCAGGACGTGCACACCCTCTACTACCTGGTGCACTCCATGGGCGGCTCCCGGGAGTTCGAGGAGGAGGAGGCCGAGATGGCCCGGACCGTGGCCCGGGCCGCGGAGCGGGCCGGGGTGCGGCGCATCGTCTACCTCTCGGGGCTGCACCCCCAGGGCGTGGAGCTGTCCCAGCACATGCGCTCCCGGGTCCGGGTGGGCGAGATCCTGCTCGCGAGCTCGGTCCCGGCGGTGGTCTTCCAGGCCGGCGTGGTCATCGGCTCCGGCTCGGCGTCCTTCGAGATGATCCGCCACCTCGGCGACACCCTCCCGATCATGCCGGCGCCGTCCTGGGTGACCAACAGCATCGAGCCCATCGCCGTCCGTGACGTGCTGTACTACCTGATCCACGCCATGGATCTGCCGGAGGGCCTCAACCGCACCTTCGACATCGGCTCCCGCGACGTCATGACCTACGCGGACGCCATGCGCCGCTACGCCCGGGTGGCCGGGCTGCGCCGGCGGGTGGTCTTCCATTTCCCCCTCCCCGCGCCCCGGCTGTCCGGGTTCTGGGTGGGCATGGTCACCCCGATCCCCCTGGGCCTGGCCGTGCCGCTCGTGCAGTCGCTGCAGCACGACGCCGTGTCGGGCGAGCACGACATCGACGACCACATCCCGCCGCCCCCCGAGGGGCTGGCCGGCTACCGCCGCGCCGTGGCGCTCGCGCTGAAGAAGATCGAGGACAACTCCGTGGAGACCACGTGGGACGTCCACTACAGCTCCTCCGAGGCGGCCGCGGACCCGCTGCCCTCGGACCCGGACTGGGCGGGGCGCACCGTGTTCGTGGACGAGCGCAGCCGCACGGGCCCGGCGCGGCCCGAGCAGGTGTGGCGGGTCGTCGAGTCCATCGGCGGGCGCAACGGCTGGTACTCGCTGCCCCTGGCGTGGCAGGTCCGCGGCGTCATGGACAAGCTCGTGGGCGGGGCCGGCCTGAACCGCGGCCGCCGCGACGCCACGGACCTGCAGGTGGGCGAGTACGTGGACTGGTGGCGCGTCGAGGCCATGGAGGAGGGGCACAAGCTGCTCCTGCACGCCGAGATGCGCGCCCCCGGCCGGGCGTGGCTCGAGCTGTCCGTGGAGCCCGAGGGCGAGGGCAGCCGGTACACGCAGCGGGCCATCTTCTTCCCCCGGGGCCTGCCGGGCCGGCTCTACTGGTGGGGCGTGTGGCCCTTCCACGGCTTCATCTTCCCGTCCATGGCCCGCAACATCCTCGCCACCGCCGCCGCGCTGGACGACCCAGCCCCCGGCGCCCCGGGACAGGCAGACCAGGCAGACCAGGCCGACGAGGCCGCGGCGCGGATCAGTCCTGCCGGGGAGACCCCGGCCCGCGGCTGAGCCCCTCGGGGCCGGCCACGGGCCGGGGACCGGGGCGGCCCCACTCGCTCCAGGAGCCGTCGTAGACCGTCACGTCCTCGCGGCCGGCGAGGTGGGCGCCGAGCGCCAGGACGCACGCCGTGAGGCCCGAGCCGCAGCTGGTGACGATCCGCCGCCCCTCGGGCGCGGCCGCCGCGATCCGCTCCCGCAGCTGCGGCAGCGGCAGCAGCCGCCCCTGCCCGTCCTGCAGGTCGGTGTAGGGCAGGTTGACCGCCCCCGGCATGTGCCCGGGGCGCAGGCCCGGCCGCGGCTCGGGCTCGGTGCCCGCGAACCGGCCGGCGGAGCGGGCGTCCAGGACGGTGGCGTCCGGGTCGGCCAGGGCGCGGGCGACGTCCTCCGCCCCGACGAAGCCGCCCGGACGGGGCACGAGCTCCACGTCGCCGGGCTCGGCCGGCGGCGCGGCGTGCGCCCCCGTGGGCCGGCCCTCCGCGGCCCACGCCGGGAGGCCGCCGTCGAGGACGGCGACCCGGTCGAAGCCCGCGGTCCGGAGCAGCCACCAGACGCGGGCGGACGCGAAGACGCCCTTGGCGTCGTAGGCCACCACCGTGCTCGTGCGCGAGATGCCGAGCGCCCGGGCCGCCGCGCTCAGCTGCTCCGCCGGGGGCGCCGTGTGCGGCAGGTCCGAGGACGGGTCCGAGAAGGCCCCGTCCAGGTCCAGGAGCACCGCCCCGGGGAGGGCCTCGTCGGTCCGGTTGAGCGTGGAGCTCGCGTCCACGAGCACCAGCCGGGGGTCCTGGAGGTGCTCGGCCAGCCAGTGGGTGCTCACCACGGGCCCGGGGAGCTCGAGCGATGCGCTGATGTCGTCGTTCCGGGTGCCGGTGCTCATGCGTCCAAGGCTAGTTCCGCCGGGGCAGTACCGTCCCGGCAGCCGCACGGGGCGGGGCCGCGGGCGGGGCCCCGGTAGCCTGGGCAGGTGGCCGAATCGCTCCGACAACGTGTCCTCGGCGGCGTCCGCGGCCTGGCGCCCGGTTACTTCGCCCTCGTCATGGCCAGCGGCATCCTCTCGGTGGGCCTGCAGATGCAGGGCTTCGCCGCGCTGTCCACGGCCCTGCTCGCGGTGTGCGCGGGCAGCTGGGCGGCGCTGTGCCTGCTCACCGTCTGGCGGTTCGCCGTCTTCCGGCGAGAGTTCGTCGTGGAGTTCCTCGACCCTCGCCGCGCGTTCGGCTTCTTCACCTTCGTGGCCGGCACGAACGTGCTGGCGTCCCGGCTCGCGACGACGGGCTGGCACGGGGCCACGGCCGCGCTCCTAGGACTCGCCGGGGCGGTGTGGCTGGGCCTCGGCTACGTGGTCCCGTGGAGCGCGGTGCTCTCCCGGCGCACCCGCCCCGTGGTCAGCACCGCCAACGGGACCTGGTTCATCTGGGTGGTGGCCAGCCAGTCCGTGGCCGTGGCCGCCGCGGCCCTGGACCCGGTGGTGGGCAGCGACGCCTGGCGGCACGTGCTCTCCGTCGTCGCGGTCGCCTGCTGGTCCGTGGGGCTGTTCCTCTACGCCGCGGCGGGCGTGCTCGTGACGCTGCGCATGATGCTCTATCCGCTGCGGCCGGTCGACCTGACCCCGCCGTACTGGGTGGCGATGGGCGCGTGCGCCATCACCGTGCTGGCGGCCTCCCGGATCGTGGAGATGTCCGACACCCCGATGGTCGCTGTGGTCCGCGGGCTCGTGGCGGGTCTGGGCCTGGTCTTCTGGGCGTTCGCCACCTGGTTGATCCCGGCCCTGGTGGCGGCCGGGTGGTGGCGCCACCGCCTGCACCGGGTGCCGCTGCGCTACGAGTCCTCGCTGTGGAGTGTGGTCTTCCCGCTGGGGATGTACGCCGTGGCCAGCATCTATCTGGGCCGCGCGGACGACCTGCCGATCGTGGGTCTGGTCGGGGCCGTCTGGCTGTGGGTGGCCCTGAGCGCCTGGGCGATGGTGTTCACTGCCATGCTCGTGCACCTGGTCCGCCGGCTGCTCCTCGGCCGGGAGGATCCGGCTCCGGCCTGGCCGGAGCCGGACGCGGCCGTCAGGCCGGACCCAGGGGGCGGACCGGGCGCCGCCCGCTGACCCGGCGGAACCGGCGCCGCCGGCGCCGCCGGCGGCGCCGGCGGCGCCGGCGGCGCAGCCGACCGGGCGGAAAGGACCGGTCAGGCGGTGAGCGCGCGCTCGAGGTCCTCCAACTGGTCCTCGACGTCCTCGATGCCCACCGAGAGCCGCACCAGGTCCACGGGCACGGCCAGCGCAGTGCCCTTCACGGAGGCGTGCGTCATCTCCGAGGGGTAGCAGATCAGGGACTCCACCCCGCCCAGGCTCACCGACAGCGAGTACAGCCGGGTGCCCTCCGCCACCGCCCGGGCCACGGCCTCCCCGCCGGTCAGCCGGAAGGAGACCATGCCGCCGAACCCGCGCATCTGCGCGGCGGCGAGCGCGTGGCCGGGGTGCCCGGGCAGCCCGGGGTAGAGCACCTGCGCGACCTCGGGGCGCTCCAGGAGCCACTCGGCGATCCGCTGCGCGTTGTCCTGGTGGCGCTCCATCCGCAGGCTCAGGGTCTTGAGCCCGCGGGCGGCCAGGTAGCTGTCCTGGGGGCCCGCCACGGCGCCGGCGGCGAACTGCTGGAAGCCGACCGCCTCGGCGAGCGGGGCCCCGCGCCACTGGGCCGCGCCCACGACCACGGCGCCGCCGAGCACGTCCGAGTGCCCCCCGATGTACTTCGTGGTGGAGTGCACCACGGCGTGCGCGCCGAGCTCGAGGGGGGTCTGCAGGTACGGGGACGCGAAGGTGTTGTCGACGACGAGCAGCGCCCCGGCGTCCCGGGCCAGCTGCGCCCACGCCGCGACGTCGGCGATGCCGAGCAGCGGGTTGGACGGCGTCTCGAGCCACAGCACCTTCGTGGCGCCGGGGCGCACGGCCGCCCGGACGGCGTCGAGGTCCGTGATCTCCACGGGCGTGTGCCCGATGTCCCACGGGGCGAGGACCCGGGTGATCAGCCGGTTGGTGCCGCCGTAGCCGTCGGCGCCGAGCACGATGTGGTCGCCCGGGCGCAGCACGGCGCGCAGCAGGGCGTCCTCTGCCGCGATCCCCGAGGCGAACGCGAACCCCCGCTCGCCGCGCTCCAGGGCCGCGAGCTGCTCCTCGAAGCCGCTGCGGGTGGGGTTGGAGCCGCGGCTGTACTCGTGCCCGGCGCGCAGCACGTTGATCCCGTCCTGGGCGAACGTGGAGGTCTGGTAGATCGGCGGGATGACCGCCCCGGTCAGCGGGTCGGGCTCCTGGCCGGCGTGGACGGCGGTGGTCGTGAAGCCCCGGTGGCGGGTGCGGGTCTCGGTGGGGGACGTCATGGCGGGGCTCACTTCCGGGTGGTCTGGACGGCGGTGACGACGGTGTCGAGGGCCTGGCCGAGGTCGGTCACGAGGTCCTGGGGGGACTCGAGGCCGATCGAGAGCCGGATCGTGGTCTCGGCGATCCCGCCGGCCCGGCGCTGCTCGGGGGTCAGGCGGCAGTGCGTCATGGCCGCCGGGTGGGCCACGAGGCTGCGGGTGTCCCCGATGTTGGCGACCAGCTTGAACAGCCGGAGCGCGTCGATGAACGGGCCCACGGCGCCGTCCGGGGCGGCGAGGTCGAAGGAGAACACGGAGCCGGTCCCGCGCGGGAAGTCCCGGGCCGCGATCCCGGCGCCGGGGTCCCCGGGCACGCCGGGGTGGTGGACGCGGGCGACGGCGGGGTGCCCGGCCAGGAACTCGGCCACCGCCAGCGCCGAGGCCGTGTGGCGGGCCACGCGCAGGTCGAGGGTCTCGGTGCCCTGCAGGATCTGGCTGGCGTTGAACGGGGAGAGCGTGGTGCCGAGGTCGTGCACGTACTTCGCCCGGACCAGGTGCAGGTAGGGGCTGGCGGCGGCGCACTTGTCGACGAGGCTGAGCCCGCCCCAGCGGGCGCGGGCCTGGGTGAACTGCGGCCACTTGTCCGGCCGGGCGGACCAGTCGAAGGTCCCGCCGTCCACGACCGCCCCGGCGAGCGCGTTGCCGTGCCCGCCCAGGAACTTGGTGGCCGAGTGCACCACGATGTCCGCGCCCTTCTCCAGCGGCCGGTACAGGGCCGGGGACGCGAGGGTGTTGTCGACGACGACGGGCACCCCGGCGGTCCGCGCGACGTCGGCGATCCCGGGCAGGTCCGGGAGGGTGGCCAGCGGGTTGCCGATGGACTCGAGCAGGAACGCGCGGGTGTCGGGGCGCACGGCCGCGGCCCACGCCCCCGGGGCGGTGGGGTCCACGAAGGAGACCTCGATGCCGTAGTCCGCGAAGGAGTCGGTGAGCAGGTCCACCGTGCCCCCGTAGAGCTTCTCGGAGGCCACGAGGTGCTTCCCGGCGCCCTGGCCGAGCAGGGCCAGCAGCGCTACGGCCACGGCGGACTGGCCCGAGCCGGTCGCCACGGCGCCCGCGCCGCCCTCGAGGTCGCTGATCCGCTGCTCGAGCACGGCCACCGTGGGGTTGCCGGTGCGCGTGTAGGTGAAGCCTGCCCGGGTCTGGGCGAACATCTGCCGGGCCGCCTCGTAGTCCGGGAACTCGAAGGCCGCGGTCTGGTAGATCGGCACCGTCAGGGTGCGCTGGGTGACCTGGTCGTGGGTGCCGGCGTGGATCTGCCGGGTCGCGAGGTCGTGGTCGGTCACGGGGATGGACATGGCGCTGCTCCTGTGCCTTGCTCTTACCCGCACCGGTCATCCGCGCGGGCCCGGTGGGCACGCCGCGGAAGATGCAGGCCGCTTCCTCATCCGAACCACCCAATGAGCATGGGGTTGGTGCGTGACCAAGTCGGAGCTTGGCGGTCACGTCTCGTGAAGCTGGAACAACACTATGCGCAGAGGTAGTGGGTGTCCCTCCGCGTCGGAAGATGACGACCGTGACGGTTCGTGACGCCGGCCGTGCGCGCCGGGCCCGGCGCGGGGCCGGCGCGTCAGGCCCGGGTGTCGATGTCCTCGAAGATCAGGAACGTCTGGGTGTCCACCACGCCGGGCAGCTGCTGGACGTGCTCGAAGATCACCTGCCGCAGGTGCACGGTGTCCACGGCCCGCACGAGGAGCATGACGTCGAAGTTCCCGCCCACCAGGGCGATGTGGTGCACGGCGGGGATCGCCTGGAGCTGGGCGCACAGCTCCCGCCAGGTGTTCTGCTGGAGCTTGAGCGTCACGTACGCGGAGGCCTGCAGGCCCGCCCGGACCGGGTCGATCACGGTGCTGAAGCGCAGGATCACCCCCTCGTCCCGGAGCCGGTTGATCCGGGCGTAGGCGTGGGCGCGGGAGACGTGCACGGCCGCGGCGATCGCCGTCACGGACTGCCTCGCGTCCCGGGACAGCTCCGCGAGGATCTTCCGGTCGGTCTCGTCCAGCGGCACGGGGGTCGAGGGCACGGCGGGCTCCTTCGGGGCGGGGTCGGGCGCGGGGCCCGGAACGTGTCGGACGAATGCGTGTGCTCCACGCCACACTAGAACATTTCGTCCACGCGCGGTGCACTGTCCGTCTCAGACTTCTGCATTTTCCCCGCTCTGTGGATACGAACCATGCCCGGTTCCCATACTGGGGAGACAGAGCCGCACCACCTTCCTGCCCTCCCCGGACCGCGGCCGCACCGGGGACCGACCGAGGGGACACCATGAGCCAGACCGTCGAGACCCCCGAGGACCCGATCCTCCGGGCCTCCCAGAGCTTCGGCATCACACCGGAGCAGTACATGCTCCCGGCCCGCGGCGAGATCCGCATGGTCGACCCGAGCGGGCGGCTGCTCGCCCCCGAGGAGCAGGGCACCGGCCCCGGCCACGAGTACCCGCTGCCGGCCCCGGACGTCCTGCTGGGCGCCTACGAGAAGCTGGTGGTCGGGCGGCGGGTCAACGACCAGAACTCCGCGCTGGTCCGCCAGGGCCGGATGGCCGTCTACCCGTCCAGCCACGGCCAGGAGGCCTGCCAGGTGGCGGCCGCCCTGTGCCTCGAGGAGGGCGACTGGCTGTTCCCCACCTACCGGGACACCGTGGCGGTCATGACCAAGGGCGTGGACCCGATGCAGGTCATGGCGATCTTCCGCGGCGAGTGGCACAGCGGCTACGACCCGCACGAGCACCACGTGGGCATCCAGTCGACCCCGCTCACCACCCAGCTGCTGCACGCGGTGGGCGTGGCCCACGCCGCCAAGCTGCGCGGCGAGGACACCGTGGTCCTGGCGATGTGCGGGGACGGCGCCACCAGTGAGGGCGACTTCCACGAGGCCCTGAACTTCGCGGCCGTGTTCAAGCTGCCGGTCGTGTTCTTCGTGCAGAACAACGGCTACGCGATCTCCGTGCCCCTGTCCCAGCAGTCCGCGGCCCCGAGCCTCGCCCACAAGGCGGTCGGCTACGGCATGGCCGGCGAGCGCGTGGACGGCAACGACCTCGTGGCGCTGCTCGCCACCCTGCGGCGCGCCGTGGACCTGGCCCGCTCCGAGTCCGAGCCCCTCCTCGTGGAGGCGCACACCTACCGCATGCAGGCGCACACCAACGCCGACGACGCCACCCGCTACCGGGACGACGCCGAGGTGCAGGAGTGGATCGCCAAGGACCCGGTGACCCGGATGCGCGCCTACCTCGGCGCCGAGGGCGTGCTCGACGACGCGGCGGAGCAGCGCATCGCCGCCGCCGCCGAGGACGTCGCCACGGCCCTGCGCGACGGCATGAACGCCGACGTGGAGATCGACCCGCTCGAGCTGTTCCGCCACGTCTACACCGAGCAGACCCCGCAGCTCGCCGAGCAGGAGCAGTTCCTGGCCGCCGAGCTCGCCCGAGAGGAGACCGGACAGTGAGCACCCTGCACGCCCCCGCCCCGGCCGGCGAGGCCCCGGCGGTCAAGCCCGCCACCTTCGCCCAGGCGCTCAACACCGCCCTGGCCGACGCGCTGGCCGCCGACCCCGCCGTCGTCGTCTTCGGCGAGGACGTCGGCACCCTCGGCGGCGTCTTCCGCATCACCGACGGGCTGACGAAGCGCTTCGGCCGCACCCGGTGCTTCGACACCCCGCTGGCCGAGTCCGGGATCGCCGGCATGGCCGTGGGCATGGCGATGAACCGGATGCGCCCCGTCATCGAGATGCAGTTCGACGCCTTCGCCTACCCGGCCTTCGAGCAGGTCGCCTCGCACATCGCGAAGATGCACAACCGCACCCGCGGCGCCGTGCGCCTGCCGATCGTCATCCGCATCCCCTACGCCGGCGGCATCGGCGGCGTGGAGCACCACTGCGACTCCTCCGAGGCCTACTACGCCCACACCCCGGGCCTGAAGGTGTTCACCCCCGCCACGGTCGAGGACGCCTACCTCATGCTGCGCGAGGCGATCGACTCGGACGACCCCGTCGTGTTCTTCGAGCCCAAGAAGCTCTACTGGTCCAAGGCCCCCGTGGACCTGGCCGAGCTGAGGGACCGCTACGAGAACGGGGCGCCCGAGCGCCGGGAGGGCCGCGCCGTCGTCGCCCGCGCCGGCGAGGACGCCACGCTGCTGGCCTACGGGCCGTCCGTGCCGACCGCCGTGGCGGCCGCCGCGGCCGCCGCCGCCGAGGGGCGCTCGCTCGAGGTCGTGGACCTGCGCAGCATCGTCCCGTTCGACGACGAGACGGTCGCCGCGTCGGTGCGGAAGACCGGGCGCGTGGTGGTCGTGGCCGAGGCGCCGGGCTTCGCGTCCGTGGCCGCCGAGATCGTGGCCCGCGTCCAGGAGCGCTGCTTCCACTCCCTGGCCGCGCCCGTGCGCCGCGTGACCGGGTTCGACATCCCGTACCCGGCGCCCAAGCTCGAGGAGCACTACCTGCCGAGCGTCGACCGCATCCTCGACGCCGTGGACGACCTGCAGTGGGAGGACTGACCATGACCGTGAAGACGTTCACCCTGCCGGATCTCGGCGAGGGACTGACCGAGGCCGAGCTCGTGAGCTGGCTCGTCCAGGTGGGCGACACCGTCGCCGTGGACCAGCCGATCGCCGAGGTGGAGACCGCCAAGTCCGCCGTGGAGGTGCCCTGCCCCTTCGCCGGGACCGTGCACCAGCTGCACGGCGCCTCGGGGCAGACCCTCGACGTCGGCGCGCCGCTGATCTCCGTCGACACCGCGGACCGGGCCGGGACGCCCGCCCCGCAGGGCGGCGGCCCGAAGGGCGGGCAGTCCTACCGGGAGGAGGAGCGCGCCGGGGCGGACCCCGCGGCGGCCGCCGAGGCCTCCGCGGTCGCCGCGGCCTCCGACGACGACGCCGGATCGGGCAGCGTGCTCATCGGCTACGGCACGCCCGCCGGCGGCACGGCCGGACGCCGGCGCCGGCCGAAGCGGGCCGGTGCCACCGGCCCGGCCGCCTCCGCCGCCCGGCCGGTCCCCGAGCCCGCCCGCGCGCGGGCCGCGGAGCAGGCCGCGGGTGCCGCCCACGACGCGATGGCCTCGGCCCCGCGCCTGGCGCCCACGGTCGTCTCGCCGATCGTGCGCAAGCTCGCCAAGGACCGCGGGGTCGACATCTCCACCGTGCGCGGCTCGGGCCCCGGCGGGCTCATCCTGCGCCGGGACGTGGTGACCGCGGCGGCCGCCCCCGCCGCACCGGCCGCGCGGGAGAGCACGGCCCCGTCGTCGTCGGCCCCCGCCCCGGTGCCGTCCACCGCGGCGCCGTCCGCCGTGGACGCCCGCACGGGGCTCGGGGTCGCGGAGCGGGTCCCGGTCTCCGGGATCCGCAAAGTCATCGGGCAGGCCATGACCCGTTCCCGCGCCGAGATCCCCGAGGCCACCGTCTGGGTGGACGTGGACGCCACGAGGCTGGTGGAGCTGCGCGCCGAGCTCAAGGCCCAGGACCCCGCGACCGCCCCGGGGCTCATGGCGCTGATCGCGCGGTTCGTGCTCGCCGGCCTGGCCCGCCACCCCGAGCTCGCCACGCGGATCGAGACCCTCGAGGACGGCAGCCAGGAGATCGTGCGCTTCGACGGCGTGAACCTCGGCTTCGCGGCGCAGACCGACCGCGGGCTCGTGGTGCCGAACATCCGCGGCGCGCACACCCTGAGCGCCCGCGGGCTCGACGCCGAGCTCCGGCGGCTCACCGAGCTCGCCCGCTCCGGCAAGGCCGGGCCCGCCGAGCTGTCCGGCTCCACGTTCACGCTCAACAACTACGGGGTGTTCGGCACGGACGGGGCCGCGGCGATCATCAACCACCCGGAGGTCGCGATCCTCGGGATCGGCCGGATCATCGACCGCCCGTGGGTGGTCGACGGGCAGCTGGCCGTCCGCAAGGTCACCCAGCTCTCCCTCGCGTTCGACCACCGGGTGTGCGACGGCGGGGCCGCCGGCGGCTTCCTGCGCATGGTGGCCGACGCGGTGGAGAACCCGGTGTCGGTGCTCGCGGACCTGTAGCGGCCCCCGGTCCCGCCGCCGCCCGCGAGGGGTCGCGTCCGGCGCACCCCCATCGCGAGGGGTCGCGTCCGGCGCACCCCCTCGCGAGGAGTCGCATTCGGTCGGTATCGCGGCCACATGTCGACTGAACGCGACCCCTCGGCAGCGGCGGAGGCGGAACGCGACCCCTCGGCAGCGGCGGAGGCGGAACGCGACTCCTCGGTGCGGGGGCCGGTGGTTCAGCGCCGGTCGGCCGGGGTGTCCCGGCGGGAGGGGGCGGGGTGGTGGCGGGCGCCGAGCAGGTGCGGGCCCAGGTCGGCGACCGTCTCGGCGCCCATCAGCTGCATGCTGATCCGCACCTCCTCGGCCAGCAGCCCGATCGCCCGCTCCACGCCCTGCTGCCCGCCGGACATCAGCCCGTAGAGGTAGGCCCGGCCGATCAGCACGAAGTCCGCTCCGGCGCACAGGGCGGTGATCACGTCCGCGCCGCTCATCACCCCGGAGTCGAGGATCAGCTCGACGCCCTCACCCACCTCGTCCCGCACCTCGGGCAGCGCGTGCAGCGAGGCGGGGGCTCGGTCCAGCTGGCGGCCGCCGTGGTTGGAGACCACCAGCCCGTCGGCCCCGGCGGCCAGGGACTGCCGGGCGTCGTCCCGGGTCAGCACCCCCTTCACGAAGAGCTTCCCCGGCCACACGGAGCGGATCCACTCGAGGTCCGCGTAGGACAGGGTCGGGTCGAACATCGAGTTCGTGATGGTGGGCAGGTCGGCGCTCGTGCTCGAGAGGGACGCGAACTTCAGGGAGTCGGTGGTGAGGAAGTTGAACCACCACTCGGGCCGGTAGGAGGCGTCGGCCACCGTCCGCAGCGTCAGCCTGGGCGGGATGACCATGCCGTTGCGCACGTCCCGCAGCCGCTGGCCCGCCACCGGGGTGTCCACGGTGACGAGCAGGGTGCCGTAGCCGTGGGCCGCGGCGCGCTCCAGCAGGTCCCGGGACCTGGCCCGGTCCTTCCACAGGTACAGCTGGAACCAGCGGGTCGCGTCCGGTCCGGCCGCGGCGACCTCCTCCAGCGAGCGGGTGCCCATGGTGGACAGCGTGAAGGGGATGCCGGCCCGCTCCGCCGCGCGGACTCCCCCGATCTCACCCTCCGCGTGCATGAAGCGGGTGAAGCCGGTCGGGGCGATCCCGAACGGCAGCGCGGACCGCGCCCCGGCGATCGGCGTGGACAGGTCGGGAGCGGCGATGCCGTGCAGGATCCGGGGCAGCAGCTCGACCGCGTCGAACGCCTCCCGCGAACGCCGGCGGGTCAGTTCGCGCTGGGCGGCGCCGTCCGCGTAGTCGAAGGCCGGGCGCGGGGTGCGGCGGCGGGCGATCCGGCGCAGGTCCCAGAGGTCCGCGGCCCGGGCGAGCCGGGCCGCGCGGCGGTCGAGGGCGGGGGGCTCGAACTGCAGGAGCGGGCGCAGCTCGGACCACTGGGGCAGACGCCGTTCCACGGCGGACCTCCTGACGGTCGGGGTGTTCCCGACCACACTACGTCGGAGGCCCCGACGACGCCTCGGGCGGGGCGCCGTTCAGTCGGTCTCGGGACCCGCGCAGTACGGGCAGTCCTGCTCGACGTCGGCCCAGCTGTGCCGCCCGCCCCGGAGGAGCGGTGCCGCCGGTCCGCGGCCGGCGGCGTCGTCCGGGCGCGAGGAGGTCCGGGGGGAACGGGGCGGGAGCAGGTCGACGGTCATGGTGCAGTCCTCCGGGAGGGGTGGCGGCGGGCGGGGCGTCGCCCGGTCCCTCCAGTATCGGGGGCGTCATCCGTGCGGAACAGCGATGTTTTCCCATGCTGATCCGTCAGCCCCGCTGATGATTTCTGCCGGGGTCGCCGGCCCGGTCACGAGATCCCGGGGACGTGCCCCGGGAGGCGGCCCGCGCTCAGAGGCCGGTGAGGACGTCGAGGGCGGTGTCCAGGCCCTGCTCCGCCCGGACCGCGCGCCCCACGCGCTGCGCCCGCTCCCGGCGGGCGAGGGCGTCGCCCACGGCGGGGACCAGGGCCTCCGCCGTCAGCGACCGGCGCGGGATGGGGGCCGCGGCGATGCCGAGCCGGTGCAGCTGCCGGCCCCAGAAGGGCTGGTCGACGAGGAAGGGCACCACCACGGACGGGACGCCCGCACGGGCCACCGCGTGCACCGTCCCGGCTCCGCCGTGGTGGACCGCCACCGCGGCGTCCGGGAGCAGGGCGCCCAGCGGGGCGGCCGGCACCACCAGCACGTCCTCGCCGCGGCGGTCCGGCGGCAGGGACAGACCGCCCCAGCCCGTGACCAGGAGGGTCCGCAGCCCGTGGGCGCGCGCGCTGTCCACGACCGTCCTCCCCCGCGCGGACGGGTCCCCGGCCGCCATGGACCCGAAGGTCGCCACCAGGCACGGCCCGCCCCGGACGAACTCGGCCACCGCCGGGTCCGGGGCGGGGGCGGCCGCGCCGGGGTGCCAGGCACCGGTCAGGTGCACCCGGGCCGGCCAGTCGGCGGGCCGGGGCAGCAGCTGCGGGCTGATCCCCATCAGCGTGGCGCGGGAGGGTGCGGGGTGCCGGGGCGCCCGGCCGCCGGGCAGCTGCCGGCACGCGTGCTCGACGTCCCGGCGGAACAGCCGGGCGCCGCCGCGGGGCACCGCGTAGGTCGCCCGGTTGAACCGCCCGAGGTCCTTCGAGACCGTGGGCCCGCCCGGTGCGGAGAACTCCCGGGTGGGCGTCGCCACGGGCACGAACTCGGCGAGCGCGCGGGGGACGCCGAGGGCGTCGGCCA
Source organism: Kocuria sp. UCD-OTCP (assembly GCF_000349605.1). NCBI lineage: Bacteria > Bacillati > Actinomycetota > Actinomycetes > Micrococcales > Micrococcaceae > Kocuria > Kocuria sp. UCD-OTCP. The sequence continues at coordinate 213,633 of NZ_KB714683.1, read as the reverse complement.
CGGCCGGCGCGCTGAGAATCAGCGGGTGGTGCAGGACCAGGTCCGGGTCGAACGCCAGGGTCTCGCGCACCGCCGCGGAGAACATCCGCCGCATCCCGGGGCGGACCTCCGCGCGGACGTGGTGCACCGCCGCCCGCGGCGAGGCCCCGGGGGCGTCCATCAGCCGGTGGAAGTCCACGTCCAGGCCGACGGTGTCGATCCCGGCCAGGTCCACCCCGGAGTTCTCCGGCACCCCCAGCCGGACCCGGTGGCCCTGTGCGGCGGCGTGCCGGGCCAGGGCCGCGAAGGGCTCCACGTCGCCGCGGGTTCCGGAGGTCAGCAGCATCATGCGCACCCCCACAGTCTGCCCCGCGGCGGGACGGCGCACGAACGGACCGGCGGAGCACCCCGGGACCGCCGGGGCCCGCCGCCGCACCGGCCCCGGAACCGACGTAGTGTGGGGTGCACCCGGACCCCCGGGTCACCTGACGTCCGAGGAGGTCCGCCGCCGTGCCCCAGGCCGGATTCGCCCCCGCGCTCCAGCGGATCGTGCACATCTCGCGACCGGTGCTCTGGATCAACGCCCTGGGCACCGGCGTGGTGGGCATGTGGCTGGCGGGCTCGCTCTGGCAGTGGGAGGCACTGCCGCTGCTGCTGTGGCTCACCCTCCCCTTCAACCTGCTGATCTACGGCGTCAACGACGTCTTCGACCAGGACACCGACGCCCTCAACCCCCGCAAGGGCTCGCTCGAGGGAGCCCTCATCCGGTCCGAGGAGGTGCGCACGATCCTGACCGCGGTGCTCGTCACCAATGTGCCGTTCGTCGTCTGGTTCGCCGTGACCCTGCCCCCGGCCGCGCTGGGCTGGATCGCGCTGTACGTCCTGGTCTTCGTGTTCTACTCGGCCCCTCCCCTGCGCTTCAAGGCCCGGGCATACCTCGACTCCCTGAGCAACGCCGCCTACGCGCTGCCGCTGGTCTTCGTCGCCCACGCGCTCGGGGCGGCCCCCGTGTGGCCCGCGGCCCTCGGCCTGATGGCCTGGAGCGTGGCCAAGCACGCGTTCGACGCCGTCCAGGACATCGAGGAGGACCGCGCGGTGGCCATCACGACGACGGCGGTCCGGCTGGGCGCGCGCGGGACGGCCCTGTGGAGCGGCGGCTGGTGGGCCGTGTCCACGCTGGGCTTCGCGCTGGTCAGCCTCCCGGTGGCCGCGGTCAACGCGCTCATCGCCGGGTGGCTCGTGGTCTCCCTCCTGCGGGACCCGAGGCCGGGGACCGGGCACCGGTTGTACCGGTACTCGATCGCGTTCCCCTACGTCGCCGGCGCCGTGGCCGGCGTGCAGCTGACGGTGGCGCTGTTCTTCGGGCTGTACCCGTGAGCCGCGTCGTCGTCGTCGGCGGGGGGATCGGGGGGCTGACCTCGGCCGTGCTGCTCGGCCACGCCGGTCACCGCGTCACCCTCCTCGAGGCCGCCGACCACCTCGGCGGCAAGAGCCGCCGGCTCGAGGCCGAGGGGCAGCGCCTGGACACCGGACCGTCCCTCTTCACCTTCCCGGGGGTGTGGGAGGAGCTCCTCCACCGCCTGGACCGGCTGCGGGACGCCGGCACCGCGGGAGCCGGAGCGCCGAGGGCCGAGGAGACCGCCGGGCTGGAGCTGGAGCGCCTGCCCGCGGTCGGCACGTACTACTACCGCGGCACCCGGTGCGAGCTGCCCGTCCCGCCCGGGCACCCCTGGCACGCGGCCTGGACCCGATTCGAGGCCGAGCACGGCGTGCTCGGCCCGGACATCACCCGGCTGCTGACCACCGACGTGCTGGACCGGGCGGCCTATCCCGCGCTGGGCCGGCTCGGGACGCTGTACGGGCGCCGGCTCACGACCCGCGACTACCTCGACAGCCTCACCTGGATGCCAGAGGGCCTGCGCGAGGTCATCGCCATCCACACCCTCAACGCCGGTGTCGGCCCGGCACGGACCCCGGCCCTGTACGCGAGCATGCCCGCCGTCATGGCGCGCGACGGCGTCTGGATCCCCCGGGGCGGGGTCTACGAGCTCGTCGAGGCGCTCCGGCGCCTCGCCGTGGACGCCGGGGTCGAGCTCCGCACCGGGGAGCCGGTGACCTCCGTCGCCCGCCGGCGCGTCCTGACTGCCCGGGGCGCGTACCCGGCCGACGCCGTCGTCAGCGGGCTCGACGCCCACCGGCTGGACGGGCTGCTCGCCGGGCGCGCGCCCCGGGCCCCGCGCCGGCTCAGCTGCTCGGCGATCGCGGTCTACGCCGTGCTCGACCACGAGCTGCCCGAGGGGACGCCCCGGCACGGGGTGATCATGCCCGACCGGCCCGCCGACCTCTACGCCGACCTGGAGGCCGGGACCGAGCCCGAGCAGACCATGGCCTTCGCCAACCACTACCCGGCGCACGCGGGCCACCCCAACAGCGCGGCCACGCTCGCCCTGCTGCTGACCGCGCCGGCCAACGGGAAGTCCTACACCCTCGAGGACCCGTTCGTCGCGCGCGAGCTCGAGCGCACGGCGCGGGTGCTCGGGCTGCCCGGGCCGATCACGGACCGCTTCCGGAGCGCGGAGATCCTGGACCCCGCGTACTTCGCCGCGCACGGCTCGGCAGGAGGGGCGCTCTACGGCGCCGTGCGTCCCGCGTGGCGCAGCGGCCCGTTCCACGCCCCGGCCCACACGAGTCCGCTGCGGCCGTGGCTGTGGCGGGTGGGCGCATCCGTGCACCCGGGCGGCGGGCTGCCCGCGGTGCTGGGCGGCGCCATGATCTCGACCGACAAGCTGCTGAAGCGCCTCGGGTAGGGCCGGAGCCCCCGGCAGGTCCCCGCCCCGGGCCGGGCGGCCGATCAGCGGGCGAGCTCCCACGCCCAGAGCAGCAGCAGCGTCGCGAGGAACCCGGTGAGGTAGTTCAGCCACAGGAACCGCCGCCAGCCCCGGTTGGCGCGCTCGCAGCCGGCGTCCGTGATGGTCAGGAACGGCACGAGGTTGGCGAGATAGGGCAGCACCAGGAGGGACCCGACCGGCCCGGGCCAGGGGGCGAGCAGCAGGAGCACCCCGGCGGCGAGGTAGAGGGCCGCGGCGGCCCACACCGTGGGGCGGGCGCCCAGGACGGTGGCGATCGAGCGCAGCCCGCCCTCCCGGTCCGCCTGGACATCCTGCACGGCCCCGAACGCCTGCGAGGCCATCGACCACAGGAAGAACCCGGCGCACAGGGCCACGAGTCCCCCCGACCAGGCCGCGCCGGCGAGCACGAGGCCGTAGACCGCCGGGGACACGAAGTGGGTGGCGGAGGTCGCCGAGTCCAGGAACGGGACCTCCTTGAAGCGCAGCCCCTTCAGGCTGTAGGCCGCCACCGCGAACAGGCTGATCCCGAGCACCCCCGCCGCGGCGGCCCCGCCCGCCAGGAACAGGTACGCCAGGAACGGCAGCGCCGTCAGCACCGAGCCCACGAGGACCGACCGGTGCTCGGAGCGGTCCACGAGCGCGCCCTCGACACCGCCCTTGCGGGGGTTGCGGAGGTCGGACTCGTAGTCGAAGACGTCGTTGATCCCGTACATCAGGAGGTTGTACGGGAAGAGGAAGAACAGCGTCCCCACCACCAGGGGCAGGTCCACCCGGCCCGTGGTCAGGACATAGGCCGCCGCGAAGGGGTAGGCGGTGTTGACCCAGGAGACCGGCCGGGAGGTGGCCACCAGGGTGCGCACGGTGGCGGTGAGCCGGCCGCGCTCGGCCAGCCCCCACCACAGCGAGGGCAGCAGCAGCAGCGCGGCGAGCGGGTACGCGAAGTCCTCGACCGGCACGAGGCCGATCCGCAGCTCCGTGATGTGCCCGGCCCCGTAGTCGAAGAACCCGGCGGCGATCATGAGGTTGTCGAACACGACCGTCAGCAGCGCGAGCACGGCGAAGGAGATCCCGAGCACGGCCAGGGCCCGGCGCCGCGGCGGCGCCGGGGAGGGCCGGCGGACCAGCAGGGTGGCCGGGGTCAGGGCGAGCGCGAGGAAGACGGGGATCACGAGGGCGTAGGTCACGGGGCGTCCGCTCCTCCGCGGGCCGGACCGGCCGCCGCGGAGCGGCGCGCCAGCGCCTTCTCCGTGAGCCGGACGAGGTTCATCGTCAGGTAGCAGAGGAACACGAGGAACACGACCTCCTCGACGGGGATCTGCGGGGCGACCATCCAGCCGGTCGCCCACGCGCTGCGGCTGTGCAGGAAGATCCCGAGGCTGATCCCGGCGACGTCCCAGGCGAGGAAGAACACCAGGCCAGCGAGCAGCACGAGGGCCGCCCGGCGGGGGTCCTGGGCGAAGAACAGCCGCTCCCGCACGTCGAGGAGCACCATCCCGGCCAGGCTGAGGAGCAGGAAGCCGAGGTACACGAAGCTCATCCGCGCGACACCAGGGGTTCTGCCAGCGGTCCGGTGGAGGTGTCCCCGCGCAGGTCCTTGAGCAGGATCTCCGCGCTGATCAGGCACATCGGCAGGCCGATGCCGGGGATCGTCGAGGCCCCGCAGTAGTGCAGGCCGGCGACCTTCCGGCTGCGGTTGGCGCCCCGGAAGAACGCGGACTGCTTGAGCACGTGGGCGGGACCGAGCACGTTGCCGCGCCAGGAGTTGAAGTCCCGCCGGAAGTCCTCGGGGCCCACGGTGTGGCGCACCACCACGCGCTCCCGCAGGTCCGGCACACCGGCCCACGCCGCGACCTGGTCGATCACCCGGTCCGCGACGGCCTCGACCCGCGGGGAGCCGGTGCCGTCCGGTCCGCCCGCGCCCAGCGCGGGGTCGGCGGGGACCGGGATCAGCACGAAGAGGTTCTCGTGCCCGTCCGGGGCCACGCCGGGGTCGGTCGCCGAGGGCTTGCAGACGTAGACGGACGCGGGGTCCGGGACGCTCGTGGGCTCCTCGAAGATCGCCCGGAAGTTCGTGTCCCAGTCCTCGCTGAAGAACAGGCTGTGGTGCGGGAGCTCGGGCAGCTCTCCGCGGACCCCGAGCATCACGAGCACCGCGCCGGGGCCGGTCTGGCGCCGGTCCCAGTACCGCTGCGGGTAGCTCTGCAGCTCGCGCGGGAGCAGCGCGGTCTCGGTGTGGTGCAGGTCCGCGGCCGAGACGACGACGTCCGCCGCCAGCTCGTGCTCCGCCCCGTCCGCGTCCCGCCACACGACGCCGGTGGCCCGGACGGGGCCCTCGGCGGCCGGGGAGGTGCTGATCCGCACCACGTCCGCGCCCGTCCGGATCCGTGCCCCGTGGGCGACGGCGAGCCGCTCGACGGCCTCGACGACCCGGCGGAACCCGCCCTGCGGGTACTGGACGGAGTCCGTGAGGTCCATGTGGCTCATGAGGTGGTAGAGCGACGGCGTCATCCGGGGCGCGCTGGCCAGGAAGACGGCGGGGTAGCCGAGCACCTGCCGCAGCCGCGTGTCCTGCACGGTGCCGGCGGCGAAGTCGTGCAGCGAGCCGGTGAGGTGCCGGGCGAGCTCGGGCAGGCCCCGCACGACCGGCCGGGTGAGCAGCGGCGTGAACGAGGCGTAGGAGGTGTAGAGGAAGTGGTCGACGGCCAGCTGGTAGGTCCGCTTCGCGGAGGCCAGGTACGCCCGGATCCGCTCGCCCGCCCCGGGCTCCACGGACTCGAACAGCGCCACGGTGTCCTCGAGGTCCGAGCGGATGTCGATGGGCTGCTCGTAGCGCTCGCCCCAGACCCGGTAGGCGGGGTCCAGGCGGAGCAGCTCGAGCTCCTGGGCGGCGCTGGAGCCCATGAGCCGGAAGAAGTGGTCGAAGACCTCCGGCATGAGGTACCAGGAGGGCCCGGTGTCGAAGCGGAAGCCGTCCCGCTCGAGCCGTCCGGCGCGCCCGCCCGTCGTGCTCCCGCGCTCCAGGACGGTCACGTCCCACCCGTCCTTCGCGAGCAGGCCCGCGGCGGCGAGCCCGGCGATTCCGGCCCCCACCACCACGGCGTGCCGCCCCCGGGGCCCGGTGGGGCGGCGGCGGGTGTGCGCCCTGACCACGGCGGCCGCGGCGAGCGCGGCCTTGCGGGGGTTCGGCACGCGGATGCGGGAGCTCAGCAGCTCCCGGGCAGGGGTGGCGCGGATCCGCACGGACAGCTCCCGGAACAGGTCGTGGGCGGCGAGGACGGCGGCGCGGGAGGACCCCGGCAGGTCGTCGATGACCGCGCGGGCGGCCGCGAGGTCGGCGTCGATGTCGTCGAGGAGGCGGTTCTTCTCGGTCTCGGAGAACTCCCCCGGCTCCACGCCGGGGAAGTACACGCGGCCGAGCTCCCCGTAGTCCTCGGCCAGGTCGCGCAGGAAGTTGACCTTCTGGAACGCCGCGCCCAGGCGGCGGGCCCCCGCCACGAGCTGCGCGCGGCGCCGCTCGGGCACGGTGCGGCCGGCCAGGAAGACCTGCAGGCACATCAGCCCCACGACCTCGGCCGAGCCGTACACGTACTCGTCGAGGGAGTCGGCGCTGTGCCGGTCCTCGCTGAGGTCGGCGCGCATGGACGCGAAGAACGGGCGCACGAGGTCGGGGCCGATCCCCGCGTGGCGCGCGGTGCGGGCGAAGGCGTGCACCACGAGGTTGCTGCTGAAGCCGCGCTCGATCGCCCCGTACGTCTCGTCCTCGAGGCCGTCCAGCAGCTCCCGCGAGCCCCGGGGCGGGACGCCGGCGCCGGCGCTGGCGCCGTCGACGATCTCGTCGGCGATCCGCACCAGGGCGTAGACGGCGTAGACGTGCGGGCGGATCTCCGGGCCCAGCAGCCGGCAGGCGAGGCCGAAGGACGTGGAGTAGCGGCGGATGACGGTCGCGGCGGCCTGCTGGGCGGTGGCGTCGTACCGGGCGGCGGCCTCGGCCGGTGACCCGGTGTGCTGGGCGGCGGTCACCGGATGCGCTCCGTGGCCCCGGCCACGATGCGGCGCAGGTCCTCCTCGAGGGCGGGGGGCAGCCCCGCGGCGTCGAGCAGGGCACGGGCCTCGGCCGCGCACCCGGCGACCATGTCCTCGACCTCCTGCCGCGCCCCGCACTGCTCGAGCAGGTCGCGGGCGCGCAGGGCGTGCTCGCTGCTGATCTCGTGGCGGCCCAGGATCGCGTCGAGCTCCTCACCGGCGGGCGTGCGCTGGGCGGCGGCCACGAGCATGGTCCGCTTGCCCTCCCGCAGGTCGCTGACCGCGGACTTGCCCGTGGCCTCCGGGTCGCCGAAGACGCCGAGCAGGTCGTCCACGAGCTGGTAGGCGGTGCCCACGGTCCGGCCGAGGCGCCCGAGCACCTCCACGTCCCGGTCGGGGGCCCCGCCGAGCACTCCCCCGGCCTGCAGGGGGGTCTCGAAGGAGTAGACCGCGGTCTTCAGGCACGTGGCCGCGAGGATCTGCTCGCGGCCGGGACGGGCCCCGGGCAGGGTGTGGTCGACGTCGAGCAGCTCGCCCGCGGCCGAGGAGAACAGGGCGGCGTCGAGCAGGTCGAGGACCCGGGGCAGCCGCTCGGGCGAGAGCCCGGAGCGGGCCACGAGCCGGTACGCGCCGGCCAGGGCGAGGTCCCCGGCGATGACGCCCACGCTCGCGCCGTACTGGCGCGCCTGGTCCGGCCCCGAGCCGGACGCGAACGCCCGGGAGGCCGCGGCGGCGTTGATGGTGGGCTGGTGCCGGCGCAGCTCGTCCTGGTCGATGACGTCGTCGTGCACGATGAGGGCGGTGTGCAGCAGCTCGAACGCCGCCCCGACGGACTCGACCACGGGGTCCGGCTCAGGCGCGGGATAGGCGCCGGCCGTGAGCCGCACGAGGTGCGGACGGATCTGCTTGCCGCCGGAGCTGAGCCGGGCGACCTCGCCCCACAGCCGGGCGAAGCCGGGGTCCACGGCCTCGGCGCGGCCGGTGGCCTCGGCGAGGAACTCCTCCAGGACGGGCACCCGGGCAGGCTCCCGCCCCCCGCCGTGCCCGGACCGCGTCCCGGTGCCCGGACGAGCGCTCGAGAAGGCCGATTCGCGCGAGAAGACCGTCACCATTCCCCCATTCCACCACAGTCCTTCGAAAATCGAATCAATTGTCCGTGTCACGCCGGGCGCGGAGCCCTCCCGGGGCCCTCCGGAGCCGCCGCGGGCGGGGTCCCCCCGGTGGCCGCCCCGACCTCGGGCTCGCCCTCCCCTGCCCGGTGACCGGCCCGGCGGACCGCCTCGGTGAGCTGGGGCAGGCGCCGCCGCAGGACGTCGATCTCCTCGTCGGTGCAGTCGTCGAGCACCGCCAGGACCTCCTCGCCCATGGCCGCGAACATCCGGCGGCCGGAGCGGTAGGCGTGCTCGGTGGCCTGCAGGCTGACCTCCCGGCGGTCACGGGGGTCGACCGCGCGCACCAGGTGTCCCGCGGAGACCAGGCGCTTGATCACCGTGGTGGTCGCCGAGCCGCTGAGCACGAGTCGGCGGGCGATGTCCCCGGCGCGGATCGGGCGGCCGGCGCGGTTGGCCTGCATGACCTCGTTGAGGGCGTGGACGTCCTTGTGCGCCAGCCCGAAGCGGCGGCGGACCTGGTCCGCGTACCGCTCGGCCTCGGTGCTGAACTGCTGCAGCAGGAAGAGCACGTCGAAGCCGCGCCGCCCCCGGTGCGCGCCGCCGCCCGGCGCCGCGGCGCCGGACGTGCTCATCGTGCCCTCGTCGGACTGCATGTGCCGATTCTAGGGCGCGGGCGCGAGAGAATGGGGCCATGACGGAGAGCAGAGACCCGACCGGACCCGGCCACCCACCCGCGGGGGCGTCCGGCGCCCCCACGGTGTCCGTGGTCGTGCCGGCCCGTGACGACGCCGTGCACCTGGCGCGCTGCCTGGGGCTGCTCGCCGCGCAGACCCGGCCGCCGGACGAGGTCGTGGTGGTGGACAACGCCTCGAGCGACGGCACCGCGGACGTGGCCCGCGCCGCCGGGGCCCGCGTGGTGTTCGAGCCCGCGCCGGGCATCCCGCCCGCCGCGGCCGCCGGCTACGACGCCGCCCGGGGGGAGGTGGTGGTGCGCTGCGACGCGGACACCGTCCCCGGCCCGGAGTGGATCGCCGGGCTGCTCGCGGCCCTTGCGTCCCGCCCCGACGTGGTTGCCGTGGCCGGCCCGGGCCGCTTCCACGGCCTGCCGCCCGGCCTCGACCGGCTGCTCTCCGCGCTCTACATCGGCCTGTACGTGCTCAGCACGGCCGCCGCGCTGGCCCACCCTCCCCTGTTCGGCACCAACATGGCGATGCGCCGCTCCTGGTGGCTCGAGGTCCGGGACGGCGTCCACCGGCACGACCCGGAGCTGCACGACGACTTCGACCTCAGCTTCCGGCTGGACCCGGCGCACCGGATCCTCTTCCGGCCCGGCCTGTCCGTGGGCATGTCCCCGCGGGCGCTGCGGGGCGGGCGCCCCGCCGTCCGCCGGCTGGCGCGCGCCTTCCGGACGATCCGGCTCAACTGGGCCGACGAGCGCCCGTGGGAGCGGTGGCAGGCGCGCCTGGGGCACCGGCTGCCGGGGGGCCGCGCATGAGCCGGCTCGCCCTGGCGGTGCGGTGGCTCGGCCCGCTCTCCGTGCTGCTCACCGCCCTGTTCTTCGACGCCGTGGGCGCCTCCGTGATGATGCTCGTGTGCCTGGCCATCACCATCACGTGGCGGGCCCGGCTGCCCGCGGCCCTGGAGATCATCACGGACCTGACGCTGCTGGTCGCGGCCTGGAGCTCCGTGTTCCTGCTCTACGAGAGGTACGACCACTGGGACCTGGTCGTCCACTTCGCGGCCACCGCGGTGCTGGCCGAGCTGACGTTCCGCGCCCTCGAGCGGTGGTCCCGGCTCTCGTCCCCCGGCCCGGTCTCCCACGTGGTCCTGGTCAGCTCCCTGGGCGCGGCACTGGCCCTCGTGTGGGAGTACCTCGAGTTCGCCGGCTACTACCTGGTGGACCCCCAGGTGAACGTGGGCTACCTGGACACCATGGGCGACATGGCCGCCGGCCACGCCGGGGCGGTGGTCGCCGGGATCCTGGGCACCTGGGCCCGGCAGCGGGCGGACGCCTCCGGCGGCACCCGTCCGGACGGGGACGCCGCCGGCCCGCCGGACCGCACCGGACCCCGGGACGCCGTCGGGAGGCGGCACGCCGCCGAGGACCCGGACACCACCGAGACGAAGGACTGACCCATGTTCTGGACGAACCTGCTCAAGACCAGCGCACAGACCGGGGCGGCCGCCGCGGCCGGCACCGCGGCCTCCGCCGGGGTGGACAGCCCCTGGTACCGGGACCTGCGGAAGCCGGGGCTGCAGCCGCCGGCCGCCGTGTTCCCGGTCGTGTGGACCGTGCTCTACGCGGATCTCGCGGTGACCTCCGCGGCCGTGCTCACCGAGCTGCAGCGGCCGACCCGCCCGGGCGCGCACCGCCGCGGCGCTGACCGTCAGCACCGGCGATCTCGCGCGCCGGGCGGCGCAGGCACGGCCCGTGCACGGCGCCGCCCTGCTCCCCTACGCCGGCTGGTGCGGCTTCGCCACGGTCCTGAGCGCCCGCATCCACCGGCTCAACTCCTGAGCGGATCCGGGCGGCCCGGGCCCGCTCAGCGGGCGGAGACCGTGATCGCGCCGTGGCGGTAGCCGATCGATCCGCCCTGGAAGCGCTGGACGACCGTGTCCCCGGAGCGCTGCTCCGGTGTCACCGGGTAGCCCAGGCGACCGTGCTCGCCCCGGAGGTCGGCGTGGGCCCGGCCGATCGCCCCGCGCACGGGCTGCGCGCCGGTCGCGGGCGACCACAGGATCCTGCCCCGCTCGAAGGACTGGTGCGCCCCGCCGGCCGGGCCGCGGTGCTCGCCGCCCAGCGGGTGCCCCAGCAGACCCGTCTCCGCACCGAGGGCCGCCCAGCGCGCGCCGACGGCGCCGTGCACGGGGGCCGCACCGGTCCCGGCGCTCCAGACGACCGTGCCCCGCTGGAACTGCTGGTGGACGCCGCCGGCGCCGTTGCCGCGCTCCCCGGTCCGGGGATAGCCGAGGAGGCCGTTCACGCCGCCGGCGCGGTTCCAGGCGCCGCGCACACCGCCGTGCACCCACCGGGCGCCCGAGTCCGCGCTCCAGTAGACGGCCCCGCGCTCGAACTCCTGGTAGCAGCCGTCCTGGGCGAGGCCGCACCGTTCGTGCGAGCGCGGCGCCCCGGTGGAGGCGCCGATCCGGGCGTGGAGGGCGCCGATGGCGCCCTGGGTGCGGTAGCCCTCCTGGAGCGTGGCCCGGGCGACGGCGGCCCTGGGGTGCACGAGCCCGGCGCCGCAGCCGCCCGGGCAGGACCCGGGCAGGGGCCGGGCCGTGGCGACCAGGACCTCCTTGACCTGGGCCGGGGAGAGGGACGGGTCCGTCTCGCGGACCAGCGCCACGACCCCCGCGACCGTGGGGCTGGCCATCGAGGTGCCGTACTTGTAGGAGTAGGTGCCGCCGCCGGGCCGGGCGCTCCCGGTGTCGGCGGTGGACAGGATCTGCCGGGAGGGGTCCCCGCCCGGGGCGGCCAGCGTGACCCGGCCCCAGTTGGAGTACCCGGCGCGGGCGCCCTGGGCGGTGCTGGCGGCCACGGTGATCACCCCCCGGCAGTTGGCCGGGGACTCCATCCTGGCGTCGCGATCGTGGTTGCCCGCCGCCACGACCACGCTCGCCCCGCGGGACAGGGCCCGGTCGATCCCGTCCTGCAGGGCGGCCGGGCACGTGCTGGAGAGGAAGCCCAGGCTGAGGTTCACCACGGTCGCCGGGTGGGGGTTCGTCGGGACGGCGTCGACGTCCTCGCCGGCGGCCCAGGCGATCGCCACGGCGATGTCGGACACGTACCCGTCCCCGCAGGCCCCGAGGGCGCGCACCGGCAGGAGCGTCGCGCCGTGGGCGACACCGGCCACACCGGTGCCGTTGTTGCCCCGCGCCGCCGCGATGCCCGCCGTGTGCGTGCCGTGCCAGGAGGAGGAGCGGGCGGCGGAGCCGGATCCGCACTCGCCGGGACCGGCGTGGTCCCCCTCGTCCCGTGGGTCCGGGTCCCAGCCGTCCCCGTCGCGGGAGTGGCCCGGCTGCACGCCCCCGGCGTGCAGGGAGACGAAGTCGTGGCCCGGTGCCACGTTGGCGTCCAGGTCGGGGTGGGACGTGATCCCGGTGTCCACGACCGCGATGGTCTGGCCCCTGCCGGTCGCCCGGTCCCAGGCGCTGGGCAGGTCGAGGCCTGCCGCGGCGGGCTGGAGGTTCCACTGCGACGTCGCGTAGTACGGGTCGTCGGGCACCGCGGCGATGCTCGCGAGATGGTCCGGCTCGGCGTACTCGACGGCCGGGTCCTCCTCGAGGGCGCCGGTCAGGGTCTCGAGCTGTTCCGCGTCGAGGAGCCCGTCCGCCGCCACGACCCGGGCCGAGTCCACGGTCCGGCTGATCTCGTCCAGCAGGGGCGCCGCCGCCGGCTCGCCCGCCGCCGCGCCCCCGGGCGCGATCCGTTCCGCGGCCTCCGCGTAGACGCGCTCGCGGGCCCGCGGGGCGGGTTCCGCGCCGTCCTTGAACTTCACGATCACCCGGTCGGTCGCGCCGGGGCTCCCGGCCCCCTCCGCAGCGGGCGCGGGCGCGGGCGCCGGTGCGGCGGGCACGGTGGCCTCGGCCGGGGGCCGGGCCGCGGCGGGGGCCGCGGCGCCGGCCAGGATCAGGACCAGGGCGGCCGTCAGGGCGCGGCCGTGGAAGGACGTCATGGACTCTCCAGCCGGTGGGGGGGTGCAGCGCGCAGCGGGGGAGCTGCGGCGCGCCGACCACGGGAAGGGGAGTCGGCGCCGCTGCGCTCAGCGTACGGAGCGTTTGCTCTTGTTACCGAATGGGAAGATCCATGCTTTTCGCTGGACTTTGAGGTCGCCCCGGAGGAACGGCCCGGGGACGACGACGGCGCCGCCCACCCCGAGCGGGTGGACGGCGCCGGCGGGCGGGGCGAGGGTCAGCCGGCGGCGGGGATCGCCCACCACTGGGCCGGGAGGACCTGCTGCCAGCGGGCCCCGAGGCCGGCGTTCCAGACGATCCAGCCGTTGGCGAACTCCTGGAAGCAGGGCGTGCCGCCCAGGGCGCACAGCTCCCGGGAGCGGGCCTCGCCGGTGGTCGCGCCGATCTTCCGGTGCAGCGCCCCGATGCCGCCCGCGGTGCTGAAGGGCTCGCCGCCCTGCACCGCGACCAGCGCGGAGACCGGGTCGACGATGCCGGCGCCGCAGCCGGGCGCGCACCCGCCGGGGGCCTGCCGGGCCGTCGAGGTCAGGGCGTCCTGGAGACCCGCCACGCCCAGCCCCGGAGCGAGCTCCCGGAGCAGCGCCACGGTGCCGGCGACCGCCGGGGCCGCCATGGACGTGCCGTTGCGCTCCGTGTACGTGGGCGCGCCGAGGCCCTGCGCCCCGGCGTTGCCGGTCGAGAGGATCTGCGCGTAGGGGTCCCCGCCCGGGGCCGCGACCGTGACCGAGCCGAAGTTGGAGTAGGGGGCCAGCGCGCCAGAGACGTCCGTCGCGGCGACCGAGATCACGCCGGCGCAGTTGGCCGGCGCGGACTGCGCGGCGTCCACGGCCTGGTTGCCCGCGGCCACGACCACGGGGATCCCGCGGTTCACGGCCTCGCTGATCGCGGACTGCAGCACCGCCGGGCACTCCCCCGGCACGCCGAGGCTGAGGTTGATGACCGTCGCGGGGTTCGGGTTGGCGGCGGCGCCCGCCACCGGGGCGCCGGCGGCCCACAGGACGCCGGCGGCGACGTCGGTGATGTATCCCTGGCTGCAGGCGCCCACGGCGCGCACGGGCAGGATCCTCGCGTCCGGGGCCACCCCCGCGACGCCCAGTCCGTTGTTCGCGTCGGCCGCGGCGATGCCGGCCGTGTGGGTGCCGTGCCAGGTGGAGCTCGGGGGCATGGGGCTGTTGGGGCACAGCACGGCGTCGGGGTAGTCGCCCATGTCCGTCGGGTCGGCGTCCCACCCGTCGCCGTCCCGGCCGTTCTGGGCCGTGGAGACGAAGTCGTAGCCGGGCAGGACGTTGGCGTCCAGGTCGGGGTGGGCGGTGATGCCGGTGTCCACGACGGCGATGGTCTGCCCGGCGCCGGTGGCCCGGTCCCACGCGAGGGGCATGCCCAGTCCGGCCGGGTCGTCCCACAGGCTCCACTGCAGCGCGGCGTAGGACGGGTCGTTCGGCACGGCGGTGGTGGTCGCCAGGAGGTCCGGCTCCGCGTACTCCACGGCGGGGTCCTGCTCCAGGGCGGTGGTCAGCGCGTCGAGCTCGGCGCCGGCCAGCATCCCGTCGGTCCGCACCACCTGGGCGCCGTCCGCGGTGGCCGTGGTCTCCACGAGCCCGGCGCCCCCGGACCGGCCGGCGGCCTGCGCGTACACGACGTCGCGGGAGTCCTCGGGGGCGGCGCCGTCCCGGAACTTCACGACGACGCGGTCGGTCGCCGCCGCCGTTGCCGAGTCGGCACCGGGAGCGGTTCCGGTGGCCGCCGGGACCGGCTGGACGGCCTGGCCCGCGGTCGCGGCGGCCCCGGTCGCCGCCGCGGCGGAGCCCAGCGGGACGAGGGCGAGGGCGGCCGCGAGCGCGAGGGAAGCGGTGGTGCTGCGGGTGGTGGTCAAGGATTCCTCCGGCCGTCGGGACGGGAGGCGGCATGGTGCGCACGGCCCACCCCCCGATGGACTGGAGCGAGAGCGATCCCCCTGCGGAAACGGAGCCCCCACTCCTGTGCTCTGCCCAGCGTAGGGACGGTGTGCGTGTGTGACCGAATGCGAACCCCGTGGACCGGGGTCCGGGGGACGCCCCGGGCCGGGCGGCGGGCCCTCAGCCCGCCCGGGCGATGCGCAGGGCTGTGGCGATCAGGGGGACCTGCAGGGGGAGCCGCACGAGCGTCACGACCCGCCGGACCGGGGAGCCGCGGCGGGCCCGCCAGGCCATGGTGACGTTGCCCGGCCACACGCCCACGAACAGGGCGGCCGCGGCCCAGCCGCCGGCGCGGCGGGTGCCGGGACGGAGCAGCAGCGCCCCGACGCCGATCTCCGCCGCCCCGGAGCCCAGCGTCCAGGCGCGGGGCGGGCCCGGCAGGGACCGCGGGATCAGCCCGTCGAAGAGCGCGGGCCGGACGAGGTGGAGCACGCCCGTCCCGCACAGGGCCGCGCCCAGTCGGAGGGCGCGTGCCGCCTCGGCGCCGGAGCGGGCCGCGCGGCGGTCCGGTCCGGACAGGAGCTGCGGGAGACGGAGGGGCATGGGGCCAGGGTACCCAGCGGGAGGCGCCGCGACGTGACGGACGGCACACGACGTCTCCGGCATAGACCCGCCCCGCTCTTTGTTGACGTGTACATCAAGATGACCGTGCCTCCGAAAGGACACCCCGTGGCCCCCGAGACCCTGCAGGACCAGCTCACCCTCGACGCCCTCGCCGCCGACCTCCTCTTCCGCGAGGCCCGCACGGCCTCGGAGTTCCTCGACGAGCCCGTGGCCGACGAGCAGCTCCGGGCGGCCTTCGAGCTCGCCAAGATGGGCCCCACGGCCATGAACATCCAGCCGCTGCGCGTGACGTGGATCCGCTCCGCGGAGGCCCGGGAGCGCCTGCTCCCCCACATGGCCGAGGGCAACCGGGCGAAGACCGCCGCGGCGCCCGCCGTCGCGGTGCTCAGCTACGACGTGGACTGGCACGAGCACCTGCCCGTCGTCTTCCCGCCCGCCGCCGGCAACCAGGAGATGTTCGCGGGCAACGAGGAGCTGCGCGCGCAGATGGGCCGGGACAACGCCCACCTGCAGGCCGGGTACTTCGTGCTGGCCGTGCGCGCCGTCGGTCTCGCCGCGGGCCCCATGGGCGGTTTCGACGCCCCCGGGGTGGACGCCGAGTTCCACGCGGGGACGAGCCTGCGCGCGCTGATGGTCGTGAACATCGGCGCCCCCGCCGCCCCGCGCCACGACCGGCTGCCGCGCCTGGACTTCGACGCCGCGACCCGCACTGTCTGAGGCGGCCCCGGGCGGACCCGCCGGCCGCGGGTCCGCCCGGCCCCCGCGCGCCCTCCGTGGCACCTGTCGGCCCGAGGACGGATACTGGACGGGATGACGCCCGCACTCCTGTCCCTCGGCACGGCCCTCCCGCCGCACGTGCTCGAGCAGACCGACGCCCAGGACCTCTACCAGGCCCAGCCCGGCACCGACCGGCTCAACGCCCGGCTGCTGCGCACGGTGTTCGGCGCCTCCGGGGTCCAGCGCCGGCACACGGTGCTTTCCGAGCTGGTCGAGGACGGCGCCCGCGCCGGATCCCCGTACATCACGGAGGACGGCCGGTTCCTGACCCCCCTCACCGGCGTCCGGAACCGGACCTACGTGGAGCAGGCCCCCGCGCTCTTCGCCGAGGCCGCGCGGGACGCCCTCGCCCGCTGCCCCGGGCTCGACCCCGCGACCGTCACCGACGTGGTGACCGTCTCCTGCACCGGCTTCTTCGCCCCGGGCCCCGACTACCAGCTGGTCCGGGACCTCGGCCTCGACCCGGCCGTCCGCCGTGCGCACATCGGCTTCATGGGCTGCCACGGCGGGCTGATCGGGCTGCGCCAGGCCGCGGCCATCGCCACGGCGGACCCGGACGCCGTCGTCCTGCTCGTGGCCGTGGAGCTGTGCACGCTGCACCTGCGCCCGGCCCGGGACCCGGACGCCATCCGGGGGGCCGCGCTCTTCGCCGACGGCGCCGCGGCGGCCGTGGTCAGCGCGCGGGCCCCCGAGGGCGTCACCCCGCTGCTCGAGCTCGACCGGTTCCGCACCCTCGTGATCCCGGACGGCGAGGACGCCATGGCCTGGACCATCGGCGACGCCGGGTTCGAGATGATCCTCGGCGCCGCGGTGCCCCAGGTCCTCGAGGACAACATCCACACCGCCCTCGCCGCGCTGCTGGACGGGCCGGAGGGGCCCGTCGACCGGGACCGCATCACCGACTGGGCCCTCCACCCCGGCGGCCGCGGCATCCTCGACAAGCTCGAGGACACCCTGGGGCTGCCGCCCGAGGCGCTGCGCGAGTCCCGCGACGTGCTCGCCACACGCGGCAACATGAGCAGCGTGACCGTCCTGCACGTCCTGCGCCAGGTGATCGACGCGGCCCCGGCGGACGAGACCCGCACCGTCTGCGCCCTGGCGTTCGGGCCGGGCCTGACCGTAGAGTCGGCGCTGTTCACGATCCCCGCCCGGGCCGCGGCACCGGCCGCGGAGCTCGATCCCGCCGCGGCCGTCCCGATCCGCTAGGAGGTTCCCGTGGACCACGACGTCGTCGTCGTCGGCGCCGGGCTCGCCGGCCTGCAGTGCGCCCACCTGCTCGAACGGCACGGACTGGACGTGGTGGTGCTGGAGGCCTCCGACGGCGTCGGGGGCCGGATCCGCACCGACACGGTCGACGGCTTCCGCTGCGACCGCGGGTTCCAGGTGCTCAACCCCGCTTACACCGAGCTGCGGCGCAGCGTGGACGTCGCGGCCCTGGGGATCCAGAAGTTCGACGCCGCCGCCGGGGTCCGCCGCGGCGACGGCATCGACGTCCTCGCCGACCCCCGCCGCGTCCCCTCCCGGCTGCCGGGGACGCTGCGCAGCCCGCTCGTGGAGCTGCGCCGGCTGCCCGCCCTGGCGGCCTGGCTCGCCCCGGGCCTGGACCTCCGCGCACGGCGCCGGGAGCGGCGGGACCTGCCCTGGCACGAGTCCTTCGACGCCGCAGGAGTGCGGGGACCGCTGCGGGACCTGGTGCTCGAGCCGTTCCTGGCCGGCGTGATCCTCGAGGACGAGGGCCGCACCTCGGCCGCCTTCGTGCGCGAGCTCGTCGGCTGGTTCCTGCTCGGCACCCCCGGCCTGCCCTCCGGGGGCATGGGCGCGCTCCCGGCCTGGATCCACGACGGGCTCCGGTCCCCGGCCGTCCTCGGTGCCCGCGTGGAAGCGGTGGAGCGCACCGGGAACGGGTGGACCGTGGGCGCCGGGGACGCCGCCTGGCGGGCGTCCTCCGTGGTCGTGGCCACCGAGGGCCCGGCCGCCGCCCGGCTCCTGGACCTGCCGGACACCCCCATGAAGGGCGAGGCGACCTGGTGGTTCGCGGCGGACGCCGCGCCCTCCGACCTCGGGTGCCTGGTCCTGCCGGGCGAGTCGACCGGCCCGCTCGTCGACACGGCCGTGGTCAGCAACGCCGCCCCCAGCTACGCCCCGGACGGCCGGGCGCTGATCCAGGCGACCGCCCTCCTGCCGCGGGGCGCCGAGCTCCCCGCCGAGGCCGACGTCCGCCGGCAGCTGGGCACGATCTGGTCCGCCGACGCCGCCGCCTGGGACCTGCTGACCGTGCACGAGGTGCGCCGGGCGCTGCCGGAGCAGCCGCCCGGGCTCGTGGCCGACCGGCCCGCCGCCCTCGGCGACGGCCTGTACGTGTGCGGCGACCACCGCACCGACGGCTCGGCCCAGGGCGCCCTGCGCTCCGGGCGCCGCGCGGCCGAGGCCCTGCTGGCCTGAGCCCGCTGGTTGCGGGGGGGGGGTGACCCGGCCGCGCCGGGTCAGTCGTCGTAGGTGTCGGCGAGTCGGCGGCGCTGGTGCTCCCGGCGGCTGTAGGTGGCCTCGCGGATGGCCTCGTCGCTGTCGAAGTTCGAGCCCAGGGCGCCGGCCAGGGTGCCCAGCGACGCGGCGAGCCAGGACAGGTGCAGGTAGTCGAGGAGATCGACGGGATGGCCCAGCTGGGACTCGAGGTAGCCGGCCTCGATCACCGCCAGGCCCACGAGGAGCAGCATCGCCCACAGGAGTACGTACATCAGGGCCACGCTCAGCCACACGGTGATGACGGTGGAGGCGTTGTCCGACCGGGACCGCCAGGGTTCGCCGTCGTCCGCGGAACGGTTCCACAGGCCGTTGTGGATGATGAGCCAGCCGCTGAGCGCGGCGGTGACCACCACGCTGATCGTGGCCAGCCGGAGCGGGGACAGGACATCGGACATGTTCCAGATGGAGGCGTAGAAGATGCCGAAGGCGCCGGTGGCAGCCGCGGCCGCCACACAGCTGGCCAGGGCCGGCAGCAGGCGCCCGGGCTGGTTGCTCAGGATCATGCCGATCAGCAGCCGCAGCCGGTTCATCCGCCCGGGCAGCACGACGTAGGCCGCGCCTCCCGCCTCCCCCGAGGAGACCTTGCGCGCCGCCGCCCGTCCCAGGGCCCCGTGCACCGCGGACGGCGAAGGGGCGTCCTCGGCGCCGTCCCGGATCGCGCCGACCAGGGCGGCCAGCAGCCGGCAGGTCTTGCGGGAGAAGTGGTCGGCGCCCAGGCCCGGCAGCGAGACCAGCGCCGCGGCGTCGGCCGCGCCGACCTCGCAGAGCAGCGGTTCCCCGTCGTGGACGCGCGGCAGGTCCGTCAGGTACACCACGAAGTCCCACCCGTGCTCCTCGCGCAGCCGGCCGGCCTTGTCCAGCAGCGGGATGTTCCCCTCGGCCGTCAGGGGCAGGGTCTCGCGGCTGACCTCCACCGTCCAGGAGATCTCCGGGCCGGAGCGTTCCGCGAGCGCCCGCGGCAGGTCCTCGGCCACCCGGCGGGCCACCTTCTCCGGCAGCCCCGGATCAGCGAGAACCCCTACGGTCAGTGACTGCACATGGCCTCCTCCCCCGAGCCCAAGGCACGTGGTGCCGCGGCCTCGGAGGCTGCTCCGCGGAGCAGCTCGACGTCGTCCCCCGAGCTTAGCCATCGGCAGACCGGCGACCGGACGGAACCGGTGGGGCGCCGGTGCGCGGGGGTCCCGCCGCCGTTGCGGAGCCCCGTCCCCTGCCGAGGAGCAGGCCCCGCGGCCGCCGGCCGTCAGCGGGTTCGTCGAGCCGGTGCCGTGGTGGAGGGCGCGTCGGCGGGCCCGGCGGTGCCGTGGCCGCGGAGCACGGTCGGCAGGCCCGCGGCGGCCAGGAGCGCGAGCACGACCAGAGGCGCCCAGGGGGTGCCGGGCCACCAGTGGTGCCGGTCGGTGAGATCGAGCAGCTGCCCGAGCACGGCGTTGCCGGCCAGCACGGTGATGCCGCCGCAGGTGGCGGCCAGCCCGTAGTAGGCGCCCCGCCCCGAGGTGGGTCCGTGCGCCGGGACGAACGACGGGATCAGGGACAGGATCGTGGGGGTCAGGAGCATGTGGCCCAGGATCAGGACGGCGACGGCGCCCATCAGCGGCGCCATCGAGCCGGTGGCGGTCCCGGGGTGCATCGAGGTCGCGGCGACCAGGGCGAACGCGCCGGCTTCGAGCACGAAGCCGACCGCCAGGGCGGCGCCGGGGCCCATGCGCAGACCGGCGGCGGAGACCGGCAGGTGCAGCAGCAGGGTCAGGACCGAGGCGAGCAGGAACAGCGCGCCGAGCCAGGCACCGTCGAGGCCTCGCCGGCCCAGCTCGACGGGCACGGCGAAGTAGAGCTGGTGGTAGGCCAGCATCTTCACCCCGGCCAGTGCGCAGAACGTCACGAAGCGCCGGTCCCGCAGGCAGGCCCACCGGGGGCCGGCCGCGGAGGGCGCCGCGGTGGGCGTCCCGGCCGCTCGGTCCGGTTGAGGGTGGGCCGGTTCGGCCGGGAGCAGGTACCAGAGCAGGACCGTCACCGCGGTGAACACCCCGATCCCCAGGAACAGGGCCGCGTCGAATCCCCAGCCCAGGAGGAACGATCCCAGCACCGGGCCCAGGACGGCGCCGATCTCTCCGGTGATCGCCAGCCACACGAACACCGACCGCCGGCGGCCGGTCCGGCGGCCCGGGCCCTCCGTCCCCGCCGGCTGGTCGGCGTGGGAGAGCCGGGACTCCAGGGCGGGTGAGAACAGGGCGCCCCCGGCACCGGTGAGCACCGCGCCCAGGAGGAACAGGGCGAAGTCGGACGCCGCCGCCAGCGTGGCGTAGCCGGCGATGCGCACCAGGCAGCCGGTGAGAACGGCCCGGCGGGCACCCCACCGGTCGGCCAGCATGCCGCCGAGCAGGAACATGCCCTGCTGGCTGAAGGTCCGGGCCCCCAGCACCAGTCCGATGGCCGCGGCGCCCAGGCCGTACTCGGTGCCCATGGCTCCGGCCAGGAAGGGCACCACGGCGTAGAAGCCGAGGTTGAACACCAGCTGGGCGCCCAGCAGGGTGCGCGTCTCGGCCCGGTGGTCACGGAAGGACATCGAGGTGCTCCTCGGACAGGCGGTGGGTGTCCAGGATCGCGCACACCTGGGGCAGTGCCGCCGCCACCAGCTGCCTGCTGTGCTCGTGGCGCGGCCGGGCGAAGAGCTCGGAGGTCTCCGCGAGCTCGACCAGGCGGCCCCGGAAGAGCACCGCGACCCGGTGGCTCATGTAGCGGACGACGCTCAGGTCGTGGGAGATCATCACCAGGGACAGGCGCCGGTCCCGGTGCAGGCGCAGCAGCAGGTCCAGGACGGTGCGCTGGGTCACCGCGTCCAGGGCCGAGGTGGCCTCGTCGCAGATGAGCACCGACGGTTCCAGCAGCAGGGCTCTGGCGATGGTGAGCCGCTGCAGCTGGCCTCCGGAGCACTGGCCGGGACGCCTGTCCAGCAGCTCCGGCTCCAGTCCCACCTCCCGCACCACTTCGTGGATGCTCGCACGCCGTTGCTCGGGCGTGCCGTTCCGGTGCCGCAGGAGGGGGGCCTCCAGGCTGGTGCCCAACGGCATGCGGGGATCGAAGGAGTCGTGCGGGTCCTGGAAGACGAGCTGCACGTGCGAGGCCGCCGCGCCGGAGCCGGCGCGGCCGGCGCCCGGGGTGCTGGTGACCCGTCCGCCGTCCGGTGCCTCGAGTCCGACGACCAACCGGGCGAGCGTGCTCTTCCCGGAGCCCGACTGCCCCAGCACCCCGAGGATCTCGCCCTCCCGCAGGTCGAGGGACACCCGGTCCACCGCGGGACGGGCCTCCCGCCGCTTCGGCCCGAAGCGCTTGGTGAGCTCGTCCAGCACCACGAGGGGGCGCGCCCCGCCGGTGGCGGGCGGAGTCCCGGTGGGGGTGAGGGCAGATGCCTCCAGGAGGGCCTTCGTGCACGTGCTGCGCGGATCGTTGAGCACGGTGCCGGCCGGCCCGGACTCCTGCACGCGCCCGGCGTCCAGCACCACGACCCGGTCGGCGTAGGCGGACACGGTGGCCAGGTTGTGGGTGATGTAGAGGACCCCCAGCCCGCGGTCGCGCCGTTCGCGGTCGATCAGCTCCAGGATCTGCCGCTCGAGCACCGTGTCCAGGGCCGACGTCGGCTCGTCGGCCAGCAGCAGTCCGGGGCGGCCGGCCAGCGCCAGGGCCACCATGGCCCGTTGGGCCATGCCGCCCGAGAGCTGGTGGGGACGTGCCCGGGCGCACCACCGGGGGTCCTCGAACCCCACCTCGGCCAGCAGCTCCAGCGTCCGCGCACGGGCCTGCGTGCCGCGGAGCCCGGCATGGAGCCCCAGCGGCTCCCACAGGTGCTCGCCGACGGTCCGGCGGGGGTTGAACATGCGCTGGGGCTGCTGGTAGAGCATGCCGATCCGGCCGCCGCGCACACGGTTCAGCTCCGCTTCGCCGGCCCGGGCGAGGTCGGTGTCACCCAGCCGGATCGTCCCGGCGTCCCGGTGCACCTGCGGGGGCAGCAGGCCCAGGACGGACATGGCCGTCAGGGTCTTTCCCGACCCGGAGGCGCCCACCAGCGCCACGAACTCCCCCGGAGCCACGGTGAGGTCGACGCCGGACAGGAGGGGGCGGCCACCGGCGCCGTCCGCGCCCGGCCGGTGGCTGAGGTGCAGTCCCTCGACGACCAGGCGCTCAGACATCGCGTTCCGTCCGCGACGATGCCGGCAGCAGCATGCGGGTGCTGCTCATGTGCGCCAGCCGTTGGCCGATCAGTGTCACGCACAGCGCAACGGTGAAGACCACCAGGCCCGGGGCGAGGATCGTCACCGGCGCCCGGACGGCGTACGGCTGGGCCGCGGCCAGCATCGCCCCCCAGTCCGACTGCGGCGGCTGCACCCCCAGCCCCAGGTAGGACAGGGCGCCGACGGTGATCAGGAACTGGCCGAACCGCAGCGCGGCCTGCCCGAGCAGGGGCCCGGACAGGTGCGGCAGGATGTGCCGGAGGACGACGAAGGACGGCGAGCACCCCAGGACACGCGCGGCCTCGACGAAGCCGCGGGCCGAGACGTCGTAGGCCAGTGCCCGGGCCAGCCGGGCGAAGGGCGTCCAGCCGGTCACGGTCAGGGCCAGGAGCAGGGACAGGGGGCCGGGACCCAGCACGGCGACCAGGAACAGGGCCACCACCATCTCCGGCAGCGCCAGCAGGACGTCGTTGGTCCGGGTGAGCAGCTCGTCCACCCACCCCCGGCGGCGGGCGCTCAGCACCCCGATCCCCGTGCCGATCGCAGCGGTCAGCACGGTGGCCACGGCGGCGGTCACCAGGGAGAACCGGCCGCCGTCGAGCAGCCGGCTCAGGGTGTCCCGGCCCAGGTGGTCCGTCCCCAGCCAGTGCGCCGGGCCGGGCGGGGCGAGCCGTGCCGTGAGGTCCTGGGCTGCCGGCGGGTACGGTGCGATCCAGGGCGAGAACACCACGGACAGCACGATCAGGGCCAGGAGCGCCGCCGCCGCCCGGACCAGGACGGGCCGGTCACGCATGACGCCCCCTGATCCGGGGGTTGAGGATGCCGTGCACCAGATCCGCCGCGGTCGTCAGGACGACCGCCAGTCCCACGACCACCACCACGCCGCCCTGGGCGAGGGGGATGTCGCTGTTGCGGACGGCGTCGAACAGCAGCCTCCCCATGCCGGGGATCGCGAAGACGACCTCCACGATGACGGACCCGCCCAGCAGACCGGCGAACCACACGGCCACCAGCGTGGTGAGGGGCAGCAGACCGTTGGGGAGCACGTGGCGCCAGACCGCCTGCGGGTGGCTGAGTCCCCGGGCCCGGGCGGCGACGACGTGCTCGGCGCCCAGCGCCTCGAGCATCCCCTCGCGCACCGCCGAGGTGAAGTAGCTGATGGGGCGCAGGGCCAGGACCGCCACCGGAAGGACCGCGGACGCGGGGCCCTCCCACCCGGCGGAGGGCAGCAGGGACAGCTGCAGCGCGAAGACCAGCACGAGCATCGGGGCCAGCCAGTACTCGGGCATCGCGATGAAGGCCTGGGTGACCGTGGTGATCACCCGGTCGGCCGGGCGCCCCTCCTGCAGGGCGGCCACGGTCCCCAGCACCACGGACACCGCGGCCGCCACCCCGAGGCTCACGACCACCAGGCTCACGGTGATCCACAGGGCGGGCAGCACCTGCTCGATCACCGGTGTCCGGCTGGCGTAGGACAGGCCCAGGTCACCGCCGGCGAGCCGGCCGAGCCAGCGCAGGTACTGCACCGCGAGGGGGTCCTGGAGTCCCAGCTCGAGCGCCAGCCCCTGGGCGGCGGCGTCGTCGACCACCTCCCCCGCCACCCGCGACCGGATGATCTTGCGCACCGGGTCCCCCGGGGTGACGTAGGGGATGAGGAACACCACGAAGGACGCCAGCAGGACGGTGACCCCCAGGGTCGCCGTCCTCCTGGCGAGGAACGCCGTCATCGACGCCCCCGCGCTCGCGGGGCTCTGCGGCTGCCGGTCGTGCTCACGAGCCGGACTTCGTCGTCTCCGCGCGCAGCACGTACCGGGACAGCGGGTCCTGGACGTAGTTCTGCAGGTCGGTGCGGACCGCGTCGATGGCCTGCTCGTTGACCAGCCAGACGTTCACGGCCTGGTCCTCGAGGATCTTCCCGGCCTGGGCGTACAGCTCGTAGCGCTGCTCGGCGTCGGCGGTCCCGGCGGCCCGGGCGATGAGCGCGTCGTAGTCCTCGTCGCAGAAGTGGCTGAGGTTGTAGCTGCCCTCGCACGTGTAGTCGGCGGTGAGGAACCCGATCGGGTCGGCGATGTCGATCAGGCGGTTGCGCTGGCTGAGCACCATGTCGTAGTCCCCGGACAGCAGGTCCGGCTCCACCGCGGCGTACTCCTTGGTCGTGATGGTGACGGGGACGCCGACGCTCTCCAGGTTCTCCTGGATGACGGTGGCCACGTCGGCGAACTCGGCCCGCTCCACGATCGCGATGATCTCCAGCGGCCGCTCGGCGGTGTAGCCGGCGGCGTCCAGGAGCTCCTTCGCCGCCGCCACGTCCTGCTGCGGCGTCTCGGCCTCCTCGCCCGCCCAGGGCTCGGACGAAGCGAAGGGCCCGGTGCTCGGCAGGGCCGCGCCCTCGTAGACGCTGCCGGCCAGGGCGTCGAGATCCAGTGCGGAGCGGACGGCCCTGCGGAAGTCGACGTCGTCGAACGGCGCCCTGCCGTTGTTCATGTACAGCGTCGCGGTCCGCGGGGACTCGGCCTTGAGGACCTCGACGCCGGGATCGGCCTCCAGCGCGGACAGGTTGGCGACGGGGATGGACAGGGAGACGTCGGCCTCGCCGGTCTGCACCTGCGTCGCCCGCGTCGCCCCGTCCGTGATGAACCGGACCTCGGCCCCGGCGAGCTGCACCGGTCCGCCCCAGTAGTCCTCGTTCCGGTCCAGGGTCAGTGACTGCTTGGGCTGCTCCGAGACCGGGGTGAACGGCCCGGTGCAGTGCCCGAACGGGTCCACCGCCCCGCCCTCGAAGGCGGCGGGGGCCAGCACGCCGGTGTTGACACTGGCCAGCCGGTAGGGAACCAGGGGGCTCTCCTCCGGAGTGGTGACCCGCACCGTGCGCTCGTCGACGGCCTCGACGCCGCTGACGACGGCCGGGCTGAAGGCCCGGGCCGGGACCTCTGCGTCCAGGACGTTCTGGAGCGAGGTCACCACCGCGTCGGCGGTGAGCGGGGTGCCGTCCTGGAACTGCACGCCGTCCCGCAGGGTGAAGTCCCACTCCGTGGGGGAGACCTGGTCCCACTCCGCGGCCAGGGCCGGGACGATCTCCCCCTGGACCTCGTCGTAGCGGGTCAGGGTCTCCAGGCAACCGGACAGGGACAGGATGTAGGCGGCGTCGCTCTCGAGGGCCCAGTCGGCCACCGGTGCACGGAAGTTGTCCACCACGATCCGCTGGCCGGTATCCGCCGCCTGCTCGCTCCCTCCGTCCCCGCCGCTGAAACCGCACCCGGACAACGTGAGAACGGCGACGGCACCCGTCGATGCCGCTACCCGGAAAACTGCGCGCACAGAACCACCTCAGTTCGACGTCCCTGGACAGAGCGCCCGCCGAGGACATGTGAATGATCGGGGAATCCCCCGGAGGAGAGGTTAGGCTACCCTCAGTCCCCGGTCCACTCGGCGGACCGGGATCGTCACGAACGGGACCGGATCCGGCGTCCGCCGCGGAGGTGCCGGTGCTCCGTCGGGGCCGTCCGCCCGACGGCGACGCCCCGTCGGGCCCGTTCCGTCAGGATCCCGGCCGGCGCCGTCTCGGGGCGAACGTGGCCGGCTTGTCGGCGGCGTGGAAGTCGGTGATCAGGCGCGCGCACAGCTGCGGCTTCTCGACCAGTACGCCGTGGGAGGCGTGCGGGACCACGGCCAGCTCCCCGTGGGGCAGAGCGCGGTACGCGGCCACGGCGTGCTCGAGCCGCACCTCGTCGTCGTCGCCGACGAGCACCAGGACGGGGAGGTCGAGGCCCGCCAGGTCCGCGTCCGTGAAGACCGGCCCCTCCTCGTGCATCCGCCGCAGCTTCGCCGCGACCTCGCCGTAGTGCTCGCGCCCGTCGGGGGAGACCTCCGCGTAGGCGTCGACCATGAAGGCCGGCACCTCCGCCTCGCCCGCCAGGACGCCGGGCTCCCACCCGTCGCGGTGGTGCACCCCCGCCGCCAGCACCAGGTCCCGGACCAGGTCGGGACGGCGCAGCGCCACGGTCAGGGCGACGACGGCGCCGTCGCTGTACCCCAGCAGGTGCACCGGGGCGCCGGCCTCCTCCTCGAGGAAGGCGATCGTGTCCTCGGCCATCGCCGCGTAGGAGAGCGGGCCCTCCCGGTCGGGGGTGCGGCCGTGCGCGCGCTGATCGGGGGTGATCACCCGGTACCGGCCGGCCAGTTCCGCGACCAGCGGGCCCAGGGCCCGGGAGTCCGTGCCCCCGGGGTGCAGCAGGACGAACTCCGGCCCGCTTCCCCGGGCGCGGAACCACAGTCCCCCGGCCCGCTCCTCGCTCATGCGGTCAGTATCGCCCCTCCCGGGGACACCGCACCAGCTCCGGGGGCGGCGCCGAGGCCCAGCAGGTCAGTCGCGCAGCATCTCCCCCACCCGCCGGACCCCTTCGGTGATGTCCTCCGGCGAGGCCGCGGAGTAGGCGAGGCGCAGGCTCGTGGAGGCGCGCCCGTCCGCGTAGCAGGCGCCGCCGGGCACCAGCACCACGCCGTGCCCGATGGCCCGGCCCAGGAGGTCCCCGTGGTCGAGGGCCGGGTCCAGGTCCAGCCACGTGAAGAAGCCGCCGGCGGGACGCGTCCAGCGCACCCTTTCGGGCATGAACCGCTCGAGGGCGGTCATCATGGCGGCGCAGCGCGCGCGGTACAGGTCCACCGCTCGGTCCAGGGCGGGCCGCCAGTGCTCGCTGGCCACGTACTCGGCGGCGAGCTCCTGGCCGAGCACGGACGGGTGGATGGTCACGGCCTCGGCCGCGATCTGCAGCCGGGCCCGCACCGCCGGCGCCGCCGCGATCCAGCCGACCCGCAGCCCGGGCGAGAAGATCTTGGAGAAGCTGCCCAGGTGGATCACGGTGCCCGGGTCCAGCGAGTACAGGGACGGGAGCCGGTGGGCGCGGTCGAAGCCGAGCAGCGCGTACGGGTCGTCCTCGAGGATGAGCACCCCGCGCTCGGCGCAGACCTCCACGAGCCGGCGGCGCCGCTCCTCGGTGAGGGTCACCCCGGTGGGGTTGTGGAAGTTCGGGATGGTGTAGACGAACTTCACGCTCCGGCCGGCGGCCCGCAGCCCGTCGATCCGCCCGGCGACCGCCTCGGGGTCCAGTCCGTCGTCGTCGACGTCCACGTGGGCGACCTCGACCTCGTAGCTGCCGAACACGCCGAGGGCCCCCACGTAGGTGGGGCCCTCGGCCACGACCACGTCCCCCGGGTCGCAGAACAGCTTGGTCACGAGGTCGAGACCCGCCTGGGACCCGGCGGTGATCTGGATCGTGTCGGGCGTGGTCTCCGCGCCCTGCAGGCGCATGAGCTCCACGACCAGCCCCGGCAGGCGCCCGATCCCGGCCCCGGAGCCGTACTGGAGCACCTCGGGGCCGCGCTCGGCGAGGATCCGCGCCGACATCGCGGCCACCACGTCGTGCGGGAGCACGCTCATGTCCGGATTGCCGCCGGCCAGGGAGATGATCCCGGGGCGCATCGCGATCTCGAACACGGCCCGGACCGGGGAGGGCCGGAACTCCTCGGAGCGGTGGGCGAACAGCGAGGTGTGGTCGGGCCGGGGGGTCACGGCCGCGCCCCCGGTCACCGGTCCTCCCCCGCCGGGGCCTGCGCCGGGACGGCGTCCCCGTAGACGTGCCCGGCCAGCCCGTAGGCGGGTCCGCCCGGCGCCGCGCCGGGTCCCAGCGCGAGGAGGCTGATGAGCTCGTAGGCCACGTGGGCGGCCGCCACCCCGGTGATCTCGGCGTGGTCGTAGGCCGGGGCGACCTCGACGACGTCGCAGCCGACCACGTTCGTCCCGCGCAGCCCGCGCAGGATCTCGAGCACCTCCCGGCTGGTCATGCCGCCGGCCTCAGGGGTCCCGGTGCCGGGGGCGTGGGCCGGGTCCAGCACGTCGATGTCCAGCGAGACGTAGAGCGGGCGGTCGCCGACGCGCTCGCGCAGGTGCGCGACGACGGCGTCCACCCCCAGCCGCATGACGTCGGCGGAGGAGACGATGCCGAAGCCGAAGCGGGCGTCGTCGTCGAGGTCCTCGGTGCCGTAGAGCGGCCCGCGGGTGCCGACGTGGCACACGGCGTCCGTGTCGAGCAGGCCCTCCTCGAACGCGCGCCGGAAGGGGGTGCCGTGGGTGTACTCGGCACCGAAGTAGGTGTCCCAGGTGTCCAGGTGGGCGTCGAAGTGCAGCAGCGCGACCTCGCCGTGGCGCGCGTGGGCGGCGCGCAGCAGCGGCAGGGCGATGGTGTGGTCGCCGCCGATCGCCACGAGCCGGGTGTCCTCGCCCATGAGCTCCTTGGCCTGGGCCTCGATGGAGGCGATCGCCTCGGGGATGTCGAAGGGGTTGGCCACGATGTCCCCGGCGTCGGCGACCTGCGCCCCGGCGAACGGCGAGACGTTCTGCGCGGGGTTGTAGGGGCGCAGCAGGCGCGAGGACTCCCGGACGTGGTTGGCCCCGAACCGGGCGCCGGGCCGGTAGGAGACGCCGGCGTCGAACGGCACGCCCACCACCGCGATGTCCGTGTGCTCGACCTCGTCCGTGCGCGG
Organism: Kocuria sp. UCD-OTCP; assembly: GCF_000349605.1. Classification (NCBI taxonomy): domain Bacteria; kingdom Bacillati; phylum Actinomycetota; class Actinomycetes; order Micrococcales; family Micrococcaceae; genus Kocuria; species Kocuria sp. UCD-OTCP. Next base: position 184,390 of record NZ_KB714683.1, on the reverse strand, counting down.
CAGGCGGGCGAACGTGCCCAGGCCGGCCCAGCGCGGGGTCAGGGCGGCGTTGACGGGTCCGACGACGGGGGTGCCGTCCGGGGTGGTGCCGGTGATGCGCTCGGGGTTCATGGTGTGCGGTCCTCTCGGTGGATGCTGACACGGGTGCTGACAGGCGTGCTGGCGGGGGTGGCGGACGGGCCGGGCGGGGGGCTCACGAGCCGAGGATCCACAGCAGCACGGCGTCCTCGGTGCCGGGGTTCTCCCAGGTGTGCGGTTCGGAGCCGGGGAAGGTGACGGTGTCCCCGGCCGCCAGGTCGAAGGTGCGGTCCGGGACGTGGAGCCGGAACCGGCCGCTGATCAGGTGCAGCACCTCGGTCTCGCAGTCCATGCTGTACATCGCGTCCTCGCCCCGGCCCCCGGCGGCCACGCGGGCCCGGATGACCTGGACCTGGCGCTGGGCCGACGGCGTGACGAGCTGCTCCTCGATGCCCTCGCCGCCGAGGTCGATGTGCGGGGCGTCCTCGAGCCGGACCAGCTCCACGTCGGCGGGCCCGGCGAAGAGCGCGCCCACGTCGATCCGCAGCACCTGGCACATCCGCACCAGGGAGTCCACGGACGGGGAGGTGATGTCCCGCTCCACCCGGCTGACGAAGCCCTTGGTGAGGCCCGCGGCGGAGGCGAGCTGGTCGATGGTCATGTGGCTGCGCCGCCGGTGGTTGCGCAGCCGCGACCCCACGGCGGCGGTGTGCCCGGAGCTCTCGATGGGCAGTGCTTTCACGACGACGACGCCTCCTCCCGGACGGTTTTACCCGCCCGTCACGACCCGGACCCGTTCCCAAAACATGATCTGCATCATACTATGTGGGACAACTTTTGTTTCTTGTAGAGCAACCCCGTTCCGGGGAGGCTCCCGATCGACCCCGTGGGCGCCCGCGCCCCGAGGAAGCAGCGACACCCATGAACGTGCTGATCATCGTGCTGTACCTNTTCCCAAAACATGATCTGCATCATACTATGTGGGACAACTTTTGTTTCTTGTAGAGCAACCCCGTTCCGGGGAGGCTCCCGATCGACCCCGTGGGCGCCCGCGCCCCGAGGAAGCAGCGACACCCATGAACGTGCTGATCATCGTGCTGTACCTGGTCGCCATGGTGGCGGTCGGGCTCTGGGCCAGCCGCCGGGCCCACGACGCCGAGGACTACCGGGTGGCCGGCCGCCGCCTGGGCCCCGGCTTCTACACCGGGACGATGGCCGCAGTGGTCCTCGGCGGCGCGTCCACCGTGGGCGGGGTGGGCCTCGGCTACACCTACGGCATCTCCGGGATGTGGCTGGTGGTGGCGATCGCCACCGGCCTGGCCGCGCTGAGCCTGTTCTTTGCCGGCCGCATCCAGTCCCTCAAGGTGTTCACCGTCTCCCAGATGCTGCAGCTGCGCTACGGCGAGCGCGGCGGGGCCAAGGCGTCCTCGTTCGTGATGCTGGCCTACACCGTGATGCTCTCGGTGACCTCCACCTCCGCGTACGCCGCGATCTTCTCGGTCCTCTTCCCGCTCGACCGGTCGTGGGCGATCCTGCTCGGCGGCGTGGTGGTCGTGGCGTACTCCGTGCTCGGCGGGATGTGGTCGATCACGCTCACCGACATGATGCAGTTCGTGTTCATGACGGTCGGCATCTTCCTGGTCCTGCTGCCGTTCTCCCTCTCCGCGGCGGGCGGCTGGACCGGGCTCGAGGACCGGCTGGACGCCACGTTCTTCACCTGGGACGGCATGGGCACGCAGGCGATCGTCACCCAGTTCGTGGTCTACGGCTTCGGCATGCTGATCGGCCAGGACATCTGGCAGCGCGTCTTCACCGCCCGCTCCCCGCAGGTCGCCCGCTGGGGCGGGCTCGCCTCCGCGGCCTACGTGGCGCTCTACGGCGTGGCCGGGGCCGTCATCGGGATGACGGCCGCCGCCGTGGCCCCGGACCTCTCCTCCCCGGACGACGCGTTCGCCACGATGGCGCAGCAGTACGTCCCGGCCGGGCTCGGCGGGATCGTGCTCGCGGCCGGGGTCGCCGCCATGATGTCCACGGCCTCGGGCGCGCTCATCGCCGCGGCCACGGTGGCCCGCGTCGACGTCGTGCCGACCCTGAGGTCCCTGCTCACCCGGCACGCGGCCCCCGCCCCGGAGGGCACCGCCGAGGCGCTGCGCGGGGACCGGCTCTACGTGCTCGTCTTCGGCGTGGTGATCACGGTGATCTCGATCTTCGTCTCGGACACCGTCACCGCCCTGACCATCGCCTACGACATCCTGGTGGGCGGCCTGCTCGTCGCCATCCTCGGCGGGCTCCTGTGGCGGCGGGGGACGAGCCTCGGCGCGGCCCTGTCCATGCTCGTCGGGTCCGTGGTGACCGTGGCGTCCATGGCGGTCTTCGGCGTGCTGGCCAACGCCCCCATCTACCTGGGACTGGCGAGCTCCGCGCTGGTCTACGTGGTGGTCTCGCTGCTGTCCCGCCCCACGCACGCCGGGGTGCTGCGGCAGTGGAACGAGCGCCTCGCGGGCTCCGGCGCCGACCGCGCGGAGGCCCGCCCGTGAGCGCCTGGTCCCGGCTCTCGGACCACCTGGACGAGAACTCCGAGGGCTACGGCCCGCTGCGCGGCACGCTGGGCGCGGGCCGGATCGGGATGATCTGGCTCGCGGCGAACCTGGTGGTGACCACCCTGCTGACGGGGACGCTGTTCGTGCCCGGGGTGTCCTGGCCCACGGCCCTGGCCATGATCGTCCTGGGCACGCTGATCGGCGGGGCGGTGCTGGTGCTCGTGGGGAACATGGGCACCCGCACCGGTCTCGCCACCATGTCCCTGACCAAGGGCTCCTTCGGCCTGCGCGGGTCCTTCCTGCCGGTGGCCGCGAACGTGGTCATCCTCATGGGCTGGAGCTGGGTGCAGGCGATGCTCGCCGGCGTCACCGTGAACTTCCTCGTGGCGCAGGCGACCGGCTACTCGAACCCGGTGCTGTTCTCGGTGCTCTGCCAGGCGCTGGTCGTGGCGCTGGCCGTCCTCGGCCACGAGGGCATCGCCCGGGTGGAGCCGTGGCTGGCTGTGGTGATCCTGGGCATCATGGCCTGGGTCTTCACGGTGGCGTTCACGTCCTACCCGGTGGCCGACTTCGCCGCCCTGCCCGTGGACCCCGGGGCGGGCTGGTCCCCCATCGCGGTCCTCGACGTCGTCATCGCCACGGCCATCTCCTGGACCGTGCTCTCCGCGGAGTTCAACCGGCTCGCCCGCCGGCAGTCCGCGGGCATGATCGGCTCCGGCGCGGGGTACGTCCTGTCCACGGTCGCGGCCATGAGCCTCGGGGCCACCGCCGTCGCCTACGTGGTGCTCGACGGCGGGGAGGCGGTCGGGTTCGACCCGACGGTGCTCGTCGCCGCCTTCGGCGCGCCCCTGGCGGTGGTGGTCTTCCTGTCGGTGATGGCCACCAACACCATGGTCGTCTACGGCATGGTCTCCTCGGTGGTGAACCTCACGCCCTCGCGGAGGCTGCGGTTCCTGCCCACGGCGCTCGTGCTGGGGGCCGTGTCGGTCCTCGGGTCCACCCGGCTGGGCCTGCTGGACCAGTTCACCGAGTTCCTGGTGCTGATCGGCTCGCTGTTCATCCCCGTCTTCGCGATCATGCTGGTGGACTACTACGTGGTCCAGCGCGGCGCCTACGCGGCGGACATCCTGCGCGGGCGCGGCGGCCGGTACTGGTACCGGGGCGGGGTCAACCCCGCCGCCGTGGCGGTGTGGGCCGTCGGCGCGGTCTGCTCGCTGGTGCTCACCTACGTGCTGCCGAGCCCCGTGGGCGCGACCATTCCCACGTTCGCCCTCTCCGCGGCGCTCTACCTGCTCTGGGCCCTGGCGGCGAAGCGGATCGTGCCGGGCCGGCCGGTCCAGCGACACCTCGCCGAGGCGGGGAGGACCGGGACGGACGGGGCCGGGGCGCGGGACGGGGCCGCCGCGCCCGAGCGGACCGGCGGATCCTGCACGGTCGGCACTGTCGGCACTGTCGGCGCGGCCAGCAGGCCGGAGGAGGCCGCCGATGCGCCTCGTTGACCTGAGCCACCCCGTGGAGGCCGGCATGCAGGTCTTCCCGGGGGACCCGGCCGTGGACTCCCGGCTCGCGGCGTCCGTCCCGCGGGACGGCTTCCAGGTGGCCGAGCTGCACCTGGGCACGCACAGCGGCACGCACGTGGACGCCCCGCTGCACACCGTGGACGGCGGCTCGCCCGTGGACGAGCTCGACCTCGCCCGCCTGGTGGGACCGGCGCGCATCGTGCACGTGCCGGAGCTCCGGGGGCACGAGGTGATCCGATGGGCGCACGTCCGCGCACAGCTGGAGGACGTGCGGGCCGGCACGATCGTGCTGTTCCGCACCGACTGGTCCCGGCACTTCGGCACCCCGCGCTACCTGGCGCACCCGGTGCTGGACGTGGAGATCGCCGAGCGCCTGCTGTCCGCGGGCGTGCACGTGCTCGGCACGGACACCCTCAACCCGGACCGCACCCCGGACGCCGGCGCGTCCGGCCCACCCGAGCTGCCGGTGCACGCGGCGGTCCTCGGGGCGGGCGGGGCGATCGTCGAGAACCTGACGAACCTGCACGCCGTCGACTGGCGGGACCCGCTGGTGAGCGTCCTGCCGCTGCGGCTGCGCGGACTGGACGGCTCCCCGGTGCGGGCGGTGGCGATGCAGCCGTGAGCCCCGCGCCGCCGCTGCCCGGTCCCCGCCCCGGGACCACGACGCCACCGACGCCGACGCCGACGCCGACGACGACACCCGATCATTCCCGAGGAGACCCCGCCATGACCGCTGACGCCCGATCCACCGCCCTGTCCTCCTACCGATCCGTCAACCCGGCGACCGGCCGGGTCCTGGCCGAGCACCCGACCGCCACCGACGCCCAGGTGCAGGAGGCCCTGGCCGGCGCCGACGCCGCGTTCCGCGCCTGGCGGACCCTGCCGATCGAGGAGCGGGCGGCCGTCGCGGCCCGCGTCGGGACGCTGTTCACCGAACGGGTCGAGGAGCTGGCCGCCGTCATCACCGAGGAAATGGGCAAGCCGCTCGCCGAGGCCCGGGACGAGGTCGCGTTCTGCGCCGAGATCTTCGCGTACTTCGCCGAGCAGGGCCCGGCCCTGGCCGCGGACCAGCCCATCACGGCCTCCGGCGGCGGCCGGGCGGTGGTCCAGAAGCGCCCCGTGGGGGTGCTGCTGGGGATCATGCCGTGGAACTACCCCTACTACCAGGTGGCCCGCTTCGCGGCCCCCAACCTGGTGCTGGGCAACACGATCGTGCTCAAGCACGCCGAGTCCTGCCCCCGGGCGGCCCTGGCCCTCCAGCAGCTCATGGACGACGCCGGGGTGCCGGCCGGCGCCTACGCCAACGTCTTCGCGAGCCACGACCAGGTCGCGGACATCATCGCCGACCCGCGGGTCCAGGGGGTGTCCCTGACCGGGTCCGAGCGGGCCGGGGCGAAGGTCGCCGAGATCGCCGGGCGGAACCTGAAGAAGGTCGTCCTCGAGCTCGGCGGCTCCGACCCCTACGTCGTGCTCGACACCGACGACGTGCGCGAGTCCGCCCGCGCGGCCTTCGCCACCCGCATGGGCAACACGGGCCAGGCGTGCAACTCCAACAAGCGGATGATCGTCATGGCGGACCTCTACGACGAGTTCGTGGCCGAGCTGACCCGCCAGGCCGAGGCGCTGACCCCGGGCGACCCGGCCGAGGCCGCCCCCGGGACCTTCGCCCCCCTGTCCTCCCGGGCCGCGGCCGAGGGACTGGCCCGTCAGATCCGGGCCGCCGTGGACGCCGGCGCCACTCTGCACGCCGGCGGGCGGCTGCTCGAGGGCCCGGGCGCGTACCTGGAGCCCACCGTGCTCACCGGGATCACCCCGGACATGGCCGCCCACCACGAGGAGCTCTTCGGCCCCGTGGCCGTGGTCTACCGGGTGGCCGACGACGCGGAGGCGCTCGCCCTGGCCAACGACACCCCCTACGGCCTGGGCGGGGCGGTCTTCAGCACGGACCCCGACCGGGCGCGCCGGCTCGCCGAGGGCCTGGACGCGGGCATGGCCGCCGTCAACGCCGCCGAGGCCGAGGGCGCCGAGATGCCCTTCGGCGGGGTCAAGCGCTCCGGCTACGGCCGGGAGCTGGGCCCGCTGGGCATGGACGAGTTCGTCAACAAGCGCCTGCTCTANTGCCCTTCGGCGGGGTCAAGCGCTCCGGCTACGGCCGGGAGCTGGGCCCGCTGGGCATGGACGAGTTCGTCAACAAGCGCCTGCTCTACGTCAAGGACCGGCCCGCCGGGGAGGGCTGACCGCCGGCGTCCGCCGCACGGCCCGCTCCACCCGCTCCACCCGCCCCGCACCACCCGCCCCACCCCCTGGAGGACCGCTCATGACCGCCCGCAGGACCACCGCCCGTGCCGTGCTGGAGACCCTCCGGGGCTACGGCGTCGACACCGTCTTCGGCATCCCCGGGACCCACTCGCTCGAGTTCTACCGCCCGTTGCGCGAGCTGGGCATCCGGGCGGTCACCACCCGCCACGAGCAGGGCGCCGCGTACGGCGCCGACGGGTGGAGCCAGGTCTCCGGGCTGCCGGGCGTCGTCATCACCACGTCCGGGCCGGGCCTGCTCAACTCGCTGTCCGGGGCGGCCACGGCCTACGCCGAGTCCCGCCCGATGATCATCCTGTCCCCCGGCCGTCCGGTGGGCCACGACTTCCGGGACATCGGCTCGCTGCACGAGACGAAGAACCCGTCCGCGGCCGTGGACGCGATCGTCGGCCGCAGCCGCCGGGTCACCAGCGGGGCCGAGGCCGTGACCATGGTCCACGACGCCTTCCGGGACTTCGCCCACTCCCGCCCCCGGCCGGTGCACATCGAGATCCCGCTGGACGTCCTGGAGGCGGAGCTCGACTACACCGACCGGCAGGTGGCCCCGCGCCGGCTCGGTGCCCCGCAGCCGGCGCCGGTCGACGACGTGCGCCGCGCCGCCGAGGTGCTGCGGGACGCCGAGCACCCTGTCATCCTCGCCGGCGGCGGCTCGCTGGCCGCCGGCGCGCGGCTGCTCGAGCTCGCCGAGCTGCTCGAGGCGCCGGTCATCACCACGACCAACGGCAAGGGCGCGATCCCCGAGCGGCACCGCCTCTCGCTGGGCGCCGACCTGCGCCTGTCCACCGCACACGAGTTCCTGCGCTCCGCCGACGCCCTGCTGGTCATCGGCTCGAAGGTGGGCGAGGCCGAGCTGTGGGGCGGGGACATCACGCCGCGGGGCCCGGTCGTGCGCGTGGACATCATGCGGGACCAGATGCTGTGCAACCTGGACCCGGACATCGAGCTGCCCGGCCACTCCGCGGCCGTGGTCCCGCAGCTCCTCGAGGCGATCGGCCCGCTCGCCCCGCGCCCCCCGCGCGACCTCACCGAGGTCTTCGCCCGGCTCGACGACGAGGGCCGCCGCACCGCGCCCGAGCTCGCGGCGCTCAACGAGACGATCATGGCGGTGGTGCCCGAGGACACGATCATCGGCGGCGACTCCTCCCAGGTCACCTACCTGGGCTCCACCACGTTCTTCCGCGCCCAGCTCCCGCACTCCCTGCTCTACATGGGGACCTACGCGACCCTGGGCTACGGCCTGCCCGCCTCGATCGGGGCGAAGCTCGCCGCCCCGCACCGGCCCGTGCTGTGCCTCGTGGGCGACGGCGCCCTGATGTTCTCGATCCAGGAGCTGATGACCGCCGTGGAGCTCGGCGTGGACCTGCCGATCGTGTGCGTGGACAACGGGGGCTACGGCGAGATCCGGCAGAACATGACCGACCGGGACATCGACCCGCTCGCCGTGGACCTGCGGCAGCCGGACTGGCCCGCGCTCGCGGAGGCCTTCGGCGCGGCCGGGTTCGAGGCCACCATGGAGAACCTGGCCGAGAAGGTCGTCGAGGCGCTCGCGGTCGAGGGGCCGAGCCTGGTGCACCTGAAGATCTGACCCCGCCGAGGGGTCCGGTTCCACCCACATCCCTGCCGAGGGGTCGCCTCCTGTCGGAACACAGCCCGGACGGCCTCGGGACGAGACCCCTCGCGCAGGGGCAGGGATCGGGTCAGCGCGGGACCTGGTCCTCCGGCAGCTCCGTCACGGGGGCGAGCACCACGTCCTCGATCTTCCAGTCCAGGTCCGCGCAGCGCTTCCGGGCGGCCGCGAGCTGCTCGAGCGTCGGGACGACCCCTTCGGCCGGGACCACGAAGGCCTCCACGTGGAAGACGTGGCCCTCGTCGCGGACCCGGACGCCCACGTCCTGCACCCAGGGCTGCTGGCGCAGCACGGTCTCCATCTCCTGGAGGAGAGGGTGCGGCGCGGCGTCGTCGTAGGTGGTCGGGCGGGAGTCCACGAGGTCGGCGACGGCCCCCTTGAGGTTCGTGGCCCCGTCCTTGAGGATCGATGTGGAGACCACGAGCGCCGCGACCGCGTCCGCCCACCACAGGCCCATCCCGATGCCCAGCACACCGACCGAGGTGGCCAGGCCGGTCATCCAGTCCGCCTTGTTCATGTCGGCGTCGGCGTAGAGCACCTTGTCGTGGAGCTCCTCCGCGAGCCTCATCTTCATCCGGCCCAGGACCACCGGCGGGATGCTGGTGAGCGTCATCGCCGCCACCATCAGCCACCCGGACCACACCGGCGTGCCGAACAGGTTCGTGACCCCGATCGGGGGCCGCTCGCCCCGCAGGAGCCCGGAGCCGGAGTCGACCACGAGGAACGCGCCCATCGCCAGGAGCGCGACCGCCGCCACGAGGTGGCCCACGCCCACGGAGCGGTGGTAGCCGTAGGGGTGGCGGGGCGTAGGGCGCCGGCCGGCGACGCGGACCGCCACGAGGAAGGCGAGGGGCGGCAGGAACGAGAGCGAGTCCTCGATCCAGGCGANCCGCCGCCACGAGGTGGCCCACGCCCACGGAGCGGTGGTAGCCGTAGGGGTGGCGGGGCGTAGGGCGCCGGCCGGCGACGCGGACCGCCACGAGGAAGGCGAGGGGCGGCAGGAACGAGAGCGAGTCCTCGATCCAGGCGACCTTCATGGCCTGGGACTGCCCGGCCACGAGCGCCACGACGGCCACGGTCACGGCGAGCACCCCGAGGGTGATCTTCTCCAGGCGCACCGCACGCGCCAGGGTGCGCGCCTGGGCGCCGGTGAGCTCGGTGGACCCGAACCGGGCCTTCGCCCCGGACTGCGACATCACCCCTCCTCCCGTTCCACCAGGAACGTCTCGAGCTCGGTGAGGAAGCCGTTCTCCCCCAGCCGGGTGGCCAGCACGATCTTCTCGGTGCGGCCGTCTCCCGTCTCGATCTCCGTGTGCGGGCGGGTCAGCGCGGCGTGCTTCTCCCAGGGGGACGTCTCGGTGAGGCCTGCGACGACGACGTCGAGGTCGCCGCCCTCGAGCGAGCGGATCAGGTGGCTCTCGGCGCCGGAGGTCCAGACGACCTCGGCGTCGATCCGCTCGGCGAACTCCTCGACCAGCTCGACCTCCACCCCCGAGGGACGGCCGCTGTCGGCGACCTCCGTCCAGGGCGGGCTCTCCGAGACCCCGGCCCGCAGCTCACCGCCGCGCACCCGGTCGAGGGTGCCCTCGGGGTCCTTCGGGAACCCGGAGCCGCACCCCGTGACCAGGGCCGCGGTCAGCACCGCCACCGCGAGCGGGCGCACCGAGGGGGACATCGCCGCACGACCTTTCCAAGCACCGGGGCGGTCCCGGCGGACCGCGCTCTCCATCGGTCCCGAGCATACGGAGTTGCGTCGGACGGCGCCGCTGCGGGACCGGTCGACACACGCCCGAAACCGGGCGCCGCGTCCGACATCGCCGGGAAACCTCTGCGCCGCACCCCGGAAATCCCGGCTGGCTAGCGTCGCTCCCATCCCGGCGGACCGGGTCCTGCCCGCAGGACCACCGCCCGGCACCCAGCGACTCCTCCCCCGGAAAGCAGGACGGCATGACGGTCCCCGCACGGCGCGCTCTGATCCCGGCCCTCGTGGCCGCCACGCTCCTCACGGGGTGCGGCGCGAAGTACGACCCGCAGCCGAGCGCAGAGGCGGCCCAGGCGCCCTCGAGCTCGTGCGTGGACACCTCCGGGAACAGCGTGAAGGTGGGGCTGCTCAACTCCCTCTCGGGCACGATGGCCGTGAGCGAGACGACCGTCAACCGTTCCCTGAACCTCGCGATCGAGGAGATCAACGCCGACGGCGGGGTGCTCGGCAAGGAGCTCGACCCCGTCACCGAGGACGGCGCGAGCGAGCCGACGGTGTTCGCGGAGAAGGCCGCCAAGCTGATCCGGCAGGACTGCGTGGCCGCGGTGTTCGGCGGCTGGACCTCCGCGAGCCGCAAGGCCATGCTCCCGGTCTTCGAGGCCCAGGACTCGCTGCTGTTCTACCCGGTGCAGTACGAGGGGCTCGAGGCCTCCCCCAACATCTTCTACACCGGGGCCACCACCAACCAGCAGATCGTCCCGGCCCTCGACCACCTGCGGGAGCAGGGGCACCGGCGGATCTTCCTGGTGGGCAGCGACTACGTCTTCCCCCGCACGGCGAACCGGATCATCAACGCCTACGCCGCGGCCCACGGCATGGAGGTGGTGGGCGAGGAGTACGTGCCGATGGGCTCGACCGAGTTCTCGACCATCGTCAACAAGCTCCTGGCCTCGGACGCCGACGCGGTGTTCAACACCCTCAACGGCGACTCCAACGTGGCGTTCTTCCGCCAGTACACCTCCGTGGGCCTCGAAGCCGGTGAGGTGCCCGTGGTGTCCGTGTCGGTCGCGGAGGAGGAGGTCCCCGGGATCGGCGTGGAGAACGTCGCCGGCCAGCTGACCTCCTGGAACTACTACCAGACCGTCGACACCCCCGAGAACGAGCGGTTCGTGCGGACGTTCCAGGACCGGTACGGCGCCGGGCGGGTCACGAGCGACCCCATGGAGGCCGCCTACACGTCCGTGCACCTGTGGCGGGCGATGGTCGAGAAGGCCGGGTCCTTCGACGTCGACGCCGTGCGCGAGGCCGCCGACGGGACCGTGGTCGAGGCCCCCGAGGGCACCGTCGAGGTGGACGGGGAGACCCAGCACGTCACCAAGACCCCGCGCATCGGCCGGATCCGCGAGGACGGGCTGATCGAGACGGTCGAGGAGGCCGCCGAGCCCGTGGCCCCCGACCCGTTCCTGACCGGCTACGACTGGGCCGACGGCGTCTCCGGCTGAGCCGCCCCGCCGCCGCCGGCACCGCCCCCGACGCCCCGCAGACCGAGAGAAGAGCCGTCCATGGAAGTCATCGTCAGCCAGTTGTCCGCCGGGCTCAGCCTCGGCTCCATCCTCCTCCTCGCGGCCGTGGGGCTGTCCCTGACCTTCGGGCAGATGGGCGTCATCAACATGGCCCACGGCGAGTTCATCATGGCCGGCGCGTACACCGCGTTCACGGTCCAGCAGGTGCTCGGCCACGCCGGGGTCTCCCTGCTGCTGTCGATCCCGATCGCGTTCCTCGTGGGCGGGGCCCTCGGCCTGCTGGTCGAGGGGCTGCTGCTGCGGCGGATGTACCACCGGCCGCTGGACACGCTGCTCGTCACCTTCGGGGTGTCCCTGGTCCTCCAGCAGGTGGCCCGGGACGTCTTCGGCGCCCCCAGCGTGGACGTGCGGCTGCCCGAGCTGCTGCAGGGCCCCGTGGAGGTCCTGGGCGTCCCGGTCCCGGCGTCCCGCGTGTTCCTGCTGGCCCTGGCCGTCATTGTGGTCGCCGCCCTCGCGCTCGTGCTCCACCGCACCTCCCTGGGCCGCCGGATCCGCGCCGTGGTGCTCAGCCGCGACCTCGCCGAGGTCAGCGGGATCTCCTCCCGGCGCACCGACCAGCTGACTTTCTTCATCGGCTCCGGGCTCGCCGGCGTGGCCGGGGTGGCGCTGACCCTCGTGGGCTCCACGAGCCCCACCCTCGGCACCACGTACATCGTGGACGCCTTCCTCGTGGTCGTCGCCGGCGGCATCGGCCAGATCCGTGGGGCCGTGCTCGCCGCGGCGGGCCTGGGCGTGCTCCAGGCCTTCGTCGAGTACTCCACGACCGCCTCGATCGCCAAGGTCCTGGTGCTGGTCGCCGTGGTCGCCTTCCTGCAGCTGCGCCCCCAGGGGATCTTCAGCGTCCGAACGAGAGGTCTGGCATGAGCACCACCAGCGCACCCCGTCCCGCCGCCGCGTGGCGCGACCGGCTCACCGGGCCCCGGGGGGCCGCCGCCGGGCTGGCCCTCGGCGCGCTCCTGCTGCTCGTCCTGGCCCCCCTGACCCTCGGCGGGTTCGGCCTGGGCCTGCTCGGCAAGTACCTGTGCATCGCCATGGTGGCCGTGGGCATCGGCCTGGCCTGGGGCCGCGGCGGGATGCTCACCATGGGCCAGGGCCTGTTCTTCGGCCTCGGCGCCTACATCATGGCCATGCACCTGCAGCTCGCGGACACCCGGCTGCTGGGCGAGCAGGTCCCCGAGTTCATGCGGCAGAACGGCGTCACCGAGCTGCCCGCCGTGTGGGCCGTGTTCGCCCACCCGGTGGCCGCCGTGCTCGGCGTGGTCCTGGTGCCGGCGGCGGTGGCCGCGGCCCTGGGCCTGGCGATCTTCACCCGGCGGGTCAAGGGCGCCTACTTCGCGATCCTGTCCCAGGCCCTCGCCGCGGCCTTCGCGGTCTGGCTGATCGGTCAGCCTGTCCTCACCAACGGCTCCAACGGGCTGAGCAGCTTCCGCTCCCTGTTCGGCTACGACCTCGCCGACCCGCGCAACCAGCTGCTCCTCTACCTCGTCACCGCGGCGCTGCTCCTGGCCATGGTGGCCCTCACCTGGCAGCTCCACCGCAGCCGGTGGGGCGAGCTGCTCGTGGCGGTGCGGGACCAGGAGGAGCGCGTGCGCTTCCTCGGCCGGGACCCCGCCCTCGTGAAGACCGCCGCCTACGTCCTGGCCGCGGTGATGGCCGGGATCGGCGGGGCGCTGTTCGTCCCCGTGGTGGGGATCGTCTCCCCCGCCGACGTCGGGGTGATCCCGTCCATCGCGTTCCTCATCGGCGTGGCCGTCGGCGGCCGCGCGACCCTGCTCGGGCCCGTGCTCGGCTCGATCGCCGTGTCCTTCGCCGAGACGTCCCTGGCCTCCGCGTTCCCGTCCTTCTGGGTGTACCTCCAGGGCCTGCTCTTCGTGCTGGTGGTCGGGTTCCTGCCCGGCGGCATCGCCTCGCTGCCCGGTGTGCTCCGGCGTCGTCGCCGCACCCCCGCGACCGCCCCCGGCGACGGCGACGGCCACGGCCCCGGAGGGGCCACCACCCCCGACGACCCCGTCCCCACCCCGGCAGCGGCCCTGGCCGCGGAGGAGGCCCGATGAACGCCGCCGCACGCCCCGAGATGCTGTCCGCGCGCCGCCCCGAGTGGAGGAGCTCCCTGCTGGGCCGCACCCCGCCGCAGCCCGGCGGGCTGCGCACCGGCCGCCCCTCCTACCTCGAGATCACGGACCTCACCGTGTCCTTCGGGAGCTTCACGGCCGTGGACGGCGTGGACCTCGTGGTCAACCAGGGCGACCTGCGCTTCCTCATCGGCCCCAACGGCGCCGGGAAGACCACCCTCATCGACGCCGTGACCGGGCTCGTCCCGGCGCGCGGGTCGATCGACCACGACGGCCACCAGCTGGTGGGCCGCAGGACGCACCGGATCACCCGGCTGGGCGTGGGCCGCACCTTCCAGACCGCGAGCGTCTTCGAGCAGCTCACGGTCCTGCAGAACCTCGACATCGCCGCGGAGGCCGGCCGCCCGCCCCTGTCCCTGCTCGCCGCCCGGCGGTCCGTGTCCCGGGAGGTGGAGGAGGCCCTCGAGATCATCAACCTCTCCGCCCTGCGGGACGTCCCGGCCGGGGTGCTGGCCCACGGGCAGAAGCAGTGGCTCGAGATCGGGATGCTGCTCGTGCAGAAGGCGCAGGTGCTGCTGCTCGACGAGCCCGTGGCCGGGATGAGCCACGAAGAACGGGAGCAGACCGGTGAGCTGCTGCGCCGGATCGGCGGCGACCGGATCACGATCGTGGTGGAGCACGACATGGAGTTCCTGCGCCGCTACGCCACCTCCGTCACCGTGATGGCCGACGGCCGGGTGATCAGCGAGGGCTCCGTGGCCCACGTGCAGGCCGACCCGCGGGTCCAGGAGATCTACCTGGGCACCACGGCCACCGCCGCCGCCACCGCGGCCGACCCCCGGGAAGGGGACTCCTGATGCTCGAGCTCCAGGACGTGCACACCGGCTACGGCCGCACCGAGGTGGTCCACGGCGTGGGTTTCACCGTCGGCAGGGACGCCGTGGTCGCCCTCCTCGGCCACAACGGGGCGGGCAAGACCACGCTGCTGCGGGCGATCGTGGGCCTCAACAGGGTGACCTCCGGCCGGATCCTGCTCGACGGCGAGGACATCACCGGGCTCGGCGGGCACGCCCGGGTCCGCCGCGGCATGGCCTACGTCCCGCAGGGCCAGCGCTCCTTCGGCGGGCTCAGCGTCCGGGAGAACCTCCAGGTGGTGGCCGACGGCCGGCGGAACGGGCGGGCCGCCGTCGACCGGTCTCTGGCGATGTTCCCGGCGCTCGAGGGGCTGCTCGAGCGCCGGGCCGGGCTGCTCTCGGGCGGGCAGCGCCAGCAGCTGGCGATCGCCCGCGCCCTGATCACCGAGCCGTCCCTGCTGATCCTCGACGAGCCCACCGAGGGCATCCAGCCGTCCGTGGTCCAGGAGATCGAGCAGAAGATCCTGCAGCTGGCCGCCGGCACCGGGATCCGGGTGCTGCTGGTGGAGCAGCGGATCGGCTTCGCCCTGGGCTCGGCCACGGACTGGTACGTCCTGGACTCCGGGCGGGTCAGCGCCTCCGGCCGCGCCGGGGAGCGGGCCGAGGAGCACGCCCGGGCGGCGCTCGCCCTCTGAGCCGGCGCGGGCGCACGTGCCGGGGCGCCGGCCCGTGCGCCCGCGCCCCGGCACGTGCCGGAAACACCCGGTGAACCTCGCCGAAACACGGAGCCCCTACGGTGACGACTGTCCCTGAGCACCCGCCGTCCCGAGGAGAGCCGTGCACCTGACACCCCGTGAGCAGGAGAAGCTGCTGGTCGTCGTGGCCGGCGACCTCGCCCGGCGGCGCCGGGACCGGGGGCTGCGGCTCAACCACCCGGAGGCGGTCGCCCTGATCACCGCCGAGCTGCTGGAGGGCGCCCGGGACGGCCGGACCGTGGCCGAGCTCATGTCCTGGGGCTCCACGATCCTGGCCCGGGCGGACGTCATGGAGGGCGTGCCGGAGATGGTCCACTCCGTCCAGGTCGAGGCGACCTTCCCGGACGGCACCAAGCTCGTCACCGTCCACGACCCCATCCGCTGACCCGCCCGCCCCCGGCACCGAAGGAGCGCCCGTGATCCCCGGAGAGTACGTCCTGCGGCCCGAGCCCGTCGTGATCAACGCCGGCCGGCCCACCACGGAGCTGGACGTGGTCAACCGCGGCGACCGCCCCGTGCAGGTGGGCTCGCACTTCCACTTCGCCGAGGCCAACCCCGGCCTCGAGTTCGACCGGACGGCGGCCCACGGCTTCCGCCTGGACGTCCCCGCCGGCACCGCGGTGCGCTTCGAGCCCGGCGACCGCAAGCGCGTCCGGCTCGTCGCCCTGGCGGGGCGCCGCGAGGTCCACGGCCTCGCGAACCGGGTGAACGGGCCCCTCGACGCCCCCGGCACGGACGCCCCCGGCACCGACGGCGGCCCCCGCCCCGACGCTTCCGGGAAGGAGCAGGCATGAGCCACGAGATGTCCCGCGCCCAGTACACGAGCCTCTACGGGCCCACCACCGGGGACCTGGTGCGCCTGGCGGACACCGAGCTGTTCCTCGAGGTGGAGCACGATCGCACGGTCCCCGGGGACGAGGTGGTCTTCGGCGGGGGCAAGGTGATCCGGGACGGCATGGGCCACAACGGGCGGCTGACCCGGGACGACGGCGTGGTGGACACCGTGGTCACCAACGCCGTGGTGCTCGACGCCTCCGGGATCTACAAGGCGGACGTCGGCATCCGGGACGGGCACATCAGCGGGATCGGCAAGGCCGGCAACCCGGACATCATGGACGGCGTCGACATCCTGATCGGCGCCTCCACCGAGGTGATCGCCGGCGAGGGCCGGATCCTCACCGCGGGCGGGATCGACTCCCACATCCACTTCATCGGCGCCGACCAGATCGGCACGGCCCTGTCCTCCGGGATCACCACGATGTTCGGCGGCGGCACGGGCCCCGCCGAGGGCTCCAACGCCACCACGATCACCCCCGGCGCGTGGCACCTCGCCCGCATGTTCCGGGCCCTCGACGGCTACCCGATGAACTTCGGGCTGCTCGGGAAGGGCCACGCGAGCGCCGCCGAGCCCCTCGCGGAGCAGATCCGCGCCGGCGCCGTGGGGCTCAAAATCCACGAGGACTGGGGCGCCACCACGGCGGCGATCGACACGGCCCTGGGCGTGGCCGACGAGTTCGACGTGCAGGTGGCCATCCACACCGACACCCTCAACGAGTGCGGGTTCCTGGAGGACACGGTGGCCGCGATCGGTGGGCGCGTCATCCACACGTTCCACACCGAGGGCGCCGGCGGCGGCCACGCCCCGGACATCATCCGCATCGCGGCCCTGCCCCACGTGCTGCCGTCCTCGACGAACCCCACGCTGCCCTTCACCCGGAACACGGCGGAGGAGCACCTGGACATGCTCATGGTCTGCCACCACCTCAACCCGGACATCCCGGAGGACGTGGCGTTCGCGGACTCCCGGATCCGGCCCGAGACGATCGCCGCCGAGGACGTGCTGCACGACCTGGGCGTGTTCTCCATGACCTCCTCCGACTCCCAGGCCATGGGCCGCGTGGGCGAGGTGGTGCTGCGCACCTGGCAGCTGGCCGACCAGATGAAGCGGCGCACCGGGCCCCTGCCCGAGGAGACGGGCCGCGGGGACAACGCCCGGCTGAAGCGCTACGTGGCCAAGTACACGATCAACCCGGCGGTCGCGCACGGGATCGCCGACGTCGTGGGCTCGGTCGAGCCGGGCAAGTTCGCGGACCTCGTGCTGTGGGACCCGGTGTTCTTCGGGGTCAAGCCCCACGCCGTCCTCAAGGGCGGGCAGATCGTGCACTCGCTCATGGGCGACCCCAACGCCTCGATCCCCACCCCGCAGCCGCAGCTGATGCGGGACGCGTTCGGCGCGAAGGGCACCGCCCCGCACGCCAACTCCATCACCTTCATGTCCCGCGCCGCCGTCGAGGCGGGCGTCGGCGAGCGCCTGGGCCTGCGCAAGCGGGTGCTGCCCGTGGGCGGGATCCGCGGCCTGAGCAAGCAGGACATGCGGCACAACCACGCCACCCCGGAGATCGAGGTGGACCCGCAGACCTACGAGGTCCGCGTGGACGGCGAGCTCGCCACGTGCGAGCCCGCCGAGGAGCTGGCCATGGCCCAGCGCTACTTCCTGTTCTGACCGGTCCGCCGCCCGGGCCCGCACACCCTGAGACACCCCGAAGCCCCATGAGAGGACCCGCACCCGTGATCGTCGAAGCCGTCCTCGGCAACCTGGCCGAGCTCACCGAGCCGGAGCGCGCCGGCCTGCACCTGGAGCGGGTCGCGCTCTCCGGGCCCGAGCTGCGCAAGCGCGTCCAGCGGGTCGTGACCGACCACGGCACCGAGGTGGGGATCCGGCTGAGCTCGCGGCGGGAGCTCAGGGACGGCGACATCCTGCACCGGGACGGCCACAGCGCCGTCGTCGTCTCGACCCTGCCCACCGACGTCCTGGTGGTCGCGCCCGCCACGATCGAGCAGATGGGCTTCGTGGCCCACTCCCTGGGCAACCGGCACCTGCCCGCCCAGTTCCTCGGCCCCGCGGCCGGGGTCCCCGAGCTGCCCGGCCACGACGGGGTCATGGTGCTCCAGTACGACCACACGGCCGAGGCCTTCCTGCAGGGCGCCGGGGTGCGCTTCGCTCGCGTCGAGCGACAGATGGAGGTCCCCTTCCGCCATGCCGAGCACACCCACTGAGCACTCCCCCGCGGGCGCCGCCGGATCGCTCGCCGGGACGCTCGCCGTGCTGCAGCTGGCCGACTCCGCCCTGCCCACCGGCGCGTTCGCCCACTCCCTGGGGCTCGAGACCTACGTGGACGACGGCACGGTCCACGACGAGCCGAGCTTCCTGGCCTGGGTCCGGCACTGCCTGCACCACCAGGTGGTGCCGGCGGAGGGCTGGGCGGTGCGCGCGGTCGCCACGGCGGCCGAGGACGACGCCGTGTGGCGCGCCGACGACCTGCTGGCCGCCCAGGCCCTGCCCGTCCAGGTGCGGGACGCCGCGACCGCGATGGGCCGGCGGATGACCGACATCGGCGCCGAGAACTTCCCCTCCCCCCGGCTGCTGGCCTACGCGCAGCGCCAGCGCGCCGGGACGAGCCGCGGCAGTCCCGCGGTGGCCTTCGCGCTCGTGGGCGCCGGCCTGGGCGTGACCTGGGAGCAGCTGGCCGGCGCGTACCTCTTCTCGACCGTGACCTCCCTGACCCAGAACGCCGTGCGCGGCATCCCCATCGGCCAGAACGCCGGCCAGCGCGTGCTGCGCGCCCTGCACGAGGACGTCGCCCGCGGCGTCGAGCGGATCGGGTCCATGGCCGACCACGAGGCCGGAGCGACCAGTCCCGGCCTGGAGATCGCCCAGATGCGCCACGCCTGGCAACGGGCCCGCATGTTCATGTCCTGACCCACCACCGCACCGACCGCACCGACCCAGGAGCTCACCATGACCACCGTCTCCCCCGCCCCCTCCGCGCCGACCGGCCGCGGCCCCGTGCGCATCGGCGTGGGCGGGCCCGTGGGCGCCGGCAAGACCCAGCTCGTGGAGCGGGTCACCCGGGCGCTGATCCACGAGGTCTCGATGGCCGCGATCACCAACGACATCTACACGATCGAGGACGCCAGGATCCTGGCCCGCAACGGCGTGCTGCCGCTGGACCGGATCGTGGGCATCGAGACCGGCGGCTGCCCGCACACCGCGATCCGCGAGGACACCTCGATGAACGAGGCCGCGATCGAGAAGCTGTGCGCCCAGCACCCGGACCTGCAGATCGTGTTCGTCGAGTCCGGCGGGGACAACCTCTCCGCCACGTTCAGCCCGGAGCTGGTCGACTTCTCCATCTACGTCATCGACGTGGCCCAGGGCGAGAAGATCCCCCGCAAGGCCGGGCAGGGCATGATCAAGTCCGACCTGTTCGTCATCAACAAGACCGACCTCGCCCCGCACGTCGGCGCCGACCTCGACGTCATGGCCGCGGACTCCGCCGTGTTCCGCAAGGACCGCCCGTTCTGCTTCACCAACCTCCGGACCGACGAGGGCCTCGAGCGGATCCTCGCGTGGATCCGGCACGACGTGCTGATGCTGGACATGGTCCCGTGACCGCCGCCGCGCCCGCCGCCGCGGCACCCGGCCGGTGTGCCGCGCCGGCCTCCGCGCCGACGGGCCGGCTCGAGCTGGTGCTGGTGCCCCGCGGGGACCGGACCGTGGCGGCCCACCAGTTCCACGCCGGCGCCCTGCGCGTGCTGCGCCCGCACCACCTGGACGGGTCGGGGCAGCCGTGCTTCGTCGTCGTCAATCCCGGCGGCGGGTACCTCGGCGGGGACCGCTACGAGCTGGACGTCACGGTCGGGGCCGCCGGCACCGCTCTGGTCACCACCCAGTCCGCGACCAAGGTCTACCGCACCCCGGCCGCCCCCGCCCGCCAGGACGTACGTCTCGCGCTCGGTCCCGGCGCGGTCCTCGAGTACCTGCCGGACCAGCTCATCGCCTACGAGGACGCCGACTACGTGCAGTCCACGACCGTGACGATGGACCCCTCGGCCTGCCTCGTGGCGGGCGAGGTGGTCACCCCCGGGTGGGCGCCGGACGGCACCGTCTTCCGCTACCGCGGCGTGGTGCTGCGCACCGAGGTGCTGATGGGCGGGCGCACGGTGGTCCTCGACAACCTCCGCCTGCGCCCGGGCGAGGATGCCGTGGCCGGGCTCGGCTTCCTGGAGGGACGCACGCACCTCGGCTCCCTGCTGGTCGTGGACCCCCGGGCGGACCGGGAGCTGGTGGAGGAGGTCCACGGCCTGCTCGCCGCGGCCGAGGCCCGGGTGCCGGGGCTGCGGTGCGGGGTCTCCGAGCTGCCGGTGCCCGGCCTCGTGGTCCGCGCCCTGGGCCCCGGCTCCGCGGAGCTCACGGACCTGCTCCTGGACGTCTCGGCGCTGCTGCGCGCGCGGTGGACGGGACAGCCGCGCGTGGCGCTGCGGAAGTACTGAACCCCGCCGGCCCTCCCTCCGGGCCCGGGGCGGCCCCCGGGACCGAGGAGAGGACATGGGACGTCAACCCGCCGGAAACGCCGCGGCCACATGCCGGGACGAGGATGGGGGAACCGGGCGCACGAGACGGAAGGGGCTCCCCATGACCGCGAGCAACAGATGGATCCTGGGCCTGGCCCGGGTGCGGCCGGGTGATCGGATCGAGGCCTGGGAGCACCGGCAGCCCCGCTTCACCGGCACGGTCAGCGAGGTGGTCCCGCAGCTGGGGATCGCCTGGGTCCTCGAGGACCGCACGGGACTCCGGCGGCTGGTCTCGATCCGGGGCCACCGGCTGCGCCGGTCCGAACTGGTGACCTCGGCCTGACCGCCCGGGGCCCTGGCACCGGCGCCGGAACGCGCGCACGATGGACCCCACGGGCGGGCACCAGGGTCCGCCGCGGCCGGTGGAGGACACGATGCCAGAGGCTCTCACGTTCGACTCGGGCGGCGTCCCGTGCGCCGCCGCGCTGTACCGCCCGGCGCCGGCCGGCGCCGCGGTGCCCTGCGTGGTCATGGGCCACGGCTTCACCGGCACCCAGGACCAGCTGGCCGAGCACGCCGCCGGCCTCGCGGAGCACGGCCTGGCCGTGCTGACCTTCGACTACCGGCGGTTCGGCCGCAGCGGCGGCGCACCCCGGCAGATCGTGGACGCAGCGGAGCAGCTCGAGGACTGGCGCGCGGCCGTGCGCCTGGCCCGCTCCCTGCCCGGCCTCGACCCGGCCCGCACCGCGCTGTGGGGCAGCTCGCTGTCCGGCGGGCACGTCCTGCGGCTGGCCTCCGCGGACCGGCGGACCCGGGCCGTGGTCGCCCAGGTGCCGGAGTTCGGCAAGGGCTCCGAGAGCACGACCGACGAGATCCGGGCCAAGAAGCAGCAGGAGCACATCCCGCTCGGGCTGCTCCTGCGGACCACCGTCCGGCTGCTGGCCGCCGCGGTCCGCGACGAGCTGCGGGGACGGCGCGGGCTCCCCCCGCGCTGCATCCCGGTGTTCGCGCTCCCCGGGGACGTGGGCGCGATCATCGACCCGGACAGCGACCGGTACCTGGAGCACGCCGTGAGGACGGGTCCGTCCTGGCGCAACGAGTTCGCGCCCCGGCTGCTCCTCCACCCTCCCGTGTACCTGCCGGGCACCGCCGAACGGGTGCGGGCGCCGCTGCTCGTGTGCGTCGCGGAGCAGGACACCGAGACGGATCCGCGGCGGGCCGCGCGGATCGCCCGGGCGGCGCCGCGGGGCGAGGTCGTGACGTGCCCGGTGGGGCACTTCGCGGTCTACGAGGACCCCGTGCGCTCGCGCGTGCTCGAGGACCAGGCCCGGTTCCTGGTCCGCCACCTCCGCCCCGGGGCGGAGCCGGCCGGCGGCCGCTGACGGTTCCCTCGCCCGGAGCGGCCGAGGCTCCGTCTGCCGGGGGAGGCCCCGGGGCGGGCCGCGCCGATAGCGTGCTGGGAGCGGCCCCGGCGACGGACGCGGGCCGGCCGCGCCGACCTCCCCCGGAAGGACCCCGATGATCGACGCCCTGCAGGAATTCACCTCCTCCCTGCCGCCGCTGCTCCAGTGGCTGGGGGTGGTGGTGGCAGGAGCGATCCCGTTCGTCGAGTCCTACTTCGGGTCCGTCGTCGGCGTCCTGGCCGGCCTCGACCCGGCGATCGCCGTCGGGGCCGCCGTCGTCGGCAACGTCGCCTCCATGCTGGCGCTGGTCCTGGGCGCGCACGGCCTCCGCCGCAGGTTCGCCGGCGACCCCCGGGAGCCCTCGCCCCGGCAGCAGAGACTGCGCCGGGCCTTCGACAAGTACGGTGTGGCCGGCGTGAGCCTGCTCGGCCAAACGATCCTGCCCAGCCAGATCACGGCCACCGCCATGGTCTCCTTCGGCGCGGACCGCAACGCCGTCATCCGGTGGCAGATCGTCTCCATCGTCCTGTGGGGCGTCGCCTTCGGCACCCTCGCGGCCATGGGAGTCGGCCTGCTGGACGCCGGCTGAGCCGCGCCGGCGCCCGGAGCGCCGGGCCGGGGTGCGGAAAACCGCAGGCGTACCAGGTGGAGAACGTCGCTGCGGCGACGACCCCCGCGACCGTAGCGTGAAGGCATGAGCACACCGCACGAGACCCGGCCCCTTCCACCCGTACCGTGGGGCAGCCCCGGCACCGATCCCGGCAGCGGTCGTGGGACCCCGGACGACGCCCCCCGCCCCGCAGGCGGTTCCCGGCCCGCGGGCCCCGCCGCCGGGGCCCGGTCCCGGGAGTGGGGACCGTGGTCCCCCAGGACCCTGTTCTTCGGCACCACCGACCTCGTGGTGGACGCCGCGCTCGGCACGCTGTGGCTGACGGCCCTGGTCTCCCTGGTCTCCGCCGGCTTCGCCTCGCTCGCCGCCCTGGTGGGCGTGGTCCTGCTCGTGGCCGCGATCTACGCGGTCCGCGGGATCGAGTGGGTCGAGCGCCGCCGCACGCAGGCGGCGTTCGGGCTGCACCTGCCTGGCCCGCGCCGGCGCCGCTCGCCCCGCACCGACGGTTGGCGGATCGTCCACCAGTGGTGGCTGGACGTCTCCGACGCCGCGTTCTGGACGGGACTGCTGCACCTGCTCCTCACCACGGTCCTGGGCTGGGTCGCCGTGGCGGCCCTGGCCGGCACCGGCGCCGCCGTCGCCCTGGCCTTCGCGCCGCTCTACGCGGCGCCGAACAACCCGCTCTGGCCCTCCGAGGTGGTCGGGACGTGGCCGGACTGGGCCGTGGTCCTGACCGGGATCACCCTGGCCCTCCTCGGGCTGCTCGTCGTGGTCCTCGCCGTGGCCGCGCACCGGGGCCTGTCCCGGCTGCTGCTTCGGGTGGACGAGGCGGCGGAGCTGCGCCGCCGGGCCGCCGAGGCCGCGGCCGCCCGCGAGACCGCCGTCCGCGGCGCCCGCACCGAGCGGTCCCGGATCGAACGGGATCTGCACGACGGCGTGCAGCCCCAGCTCGTGTCCGTGGCCATGAACCTGTCGATGGCCCAGCGCCGGATCGACCACGACCCCGCCGGGGCCAAGGACCTCATCGGGGAGGCGCATGCCACCACCAAGGCCGCGATCGCCGAGCTGCGCCGCCTGGCTCGGGGCTTCCACCCGGCGGTCCTGGAGGACCGGGGCCTCGACGCCGCCCTCTCCGCCGTGGCCGCCCAGTCCCCCGTCCCGGTCGCCGTGGACGTGCGGGTGCCGCGGCTGGCGCCGGAGACCGAGGCCGCCGTGTACTTCGCGGTCTCCGAGGGCATCGCCAACATTGTCAAGCACGCCCAGGCCGGCGCCGCGTCGGTGCGGGTGGGCCTCGAGACCGATCCCGCGGGAGGCACCCGCGTGGTCGCCCGGATCGCCGACGACGGCCGCGGCGGCGCCGTGGTGGTCCCCGGCGGCGGCCTGTCCGGGATCGCCGACCGGATCCGCTCCGCGGGCGGGCACTTCTTCCTCGACTCCCCCGCGGGCGGGCCGACCGAGCTGACCGTCGAGCTGCCGGTCGACCGGGGGGCGGGATCCTGATGCGCATCGTCATCGCCGAGGACGCCGTCCTCCTGCGCGCGGGCCTCGTCCGCCTGCTCACCGAGGCCGGCCACGAGGTGGTCGCCGACGTCGACACCGCGGAGGACCTGCTCCGGGCCGTCGAGGAGCACGAGCCGGACTTCGCCCTCGTGGACGTGCGGCTGCCGCCGACGTTCACGGACGAGGGCATCCGCGCCGCCGTCCTCGTCCGCTCCCAGCACCCGCGGATCGCGGTGCTCGTGCTCTCGCAGTACGTCGAGGAGCGCTACGCCTCGGAGCTCATCGCGTCCCGCCGGGACGGGCTGGGGTACCTGCTCAAGGACCGGGTCGCGGACGTCGACCAGTTCCTCGAGTCCGTGGAGACCGTGGGCGCGGGCGGCACCGTCCTGGACCCGGAGGTCGTCTCCCAGCTGCTCGTGCGCTCGCGGCACCGTCAGGACCTGGAGCTCCTCTCCCCGCGGGAGCACGAGGTGCTCGGGCTCATGGCCCAGGGGCTCTCCAACGCCTCGGTCGCCGCGAACCTCTTCCTCACCGAGTCCTCGGTGGAGAAGCACATCCGCTCCGTGTTCACCAAGCTGGGCCTCGCCCACGAGGACGGCGGCAACCGCCGCGTCCGTGCGGTCCTGCGCTACCTCGGCTACCCGGACCCCGGGCCCGGCCACACCCCGTCCGCAAACCCGTCCCACCAGGAGCACCGGCCATGAGCACCCACCCCGAGCACCCCGCCGCCCACGACTCCTCCCACGACGTCGTCAGCGACAACGAGCGCACGGCCTGGCTCGTCCCCACCGCCGTGCTCGGCGGCATCGGCGCCCTCCTCCTGCTGGGCGCCGGCGGCGCCACCGCCGCCGCGTCCCTGTCCGTCCAGGAGCACCGGGTGGACACCACCGTGACCGAGTCCGTGGACACGGTCGTGGTCGACGGCCGGTCGGCGGTCGTCGAGGTCGTGACGGCCGACGTGCCCGATCTGCGGGTGGAGTCCGTGTACGCCGGGTTCAGGCTCGAGAGCGCCCCCGAGCCCCGGGTCGAGGACGGCCGGCTGAGCATCGACGCCCTCCCGTCCCGCTCCTGGCCGGGCGCCGGCAGCGGGATGCACGTGCGGATCACCGTCCCGGCCGCGGACGAGCCCGTGGACCTGCGGCTCTCCGGGGACGCCGGCGCCCTGAGCGTCGAGGGCGACTTCGGCGACGTCCGGCTCGACACGGAGGCCGGCGTGATCGAGGCGAGCGGCAGCGCCCGCACCCTGTGGGCGTCCTCGGAGGTCGGCGCGGTGGACCTCGACGGGATCCGGGTCCGCGAGGACCTGGACGTGCACACCGAGGTCGGGGCCACCGAGGTCCGGCTCGTGGGCGAGGCCCCGCGGCGCGTGGCCGTCACGACCCGGGCGGGGGCCGTCGAGGCCGCGGTCCCGGACGCCGACTGGTGGACCCCCGCGGTCGCCGGCGCGGACGACCGCGACCCCGAGGACCTGACGGCGGCCACCGTCTGCGCCGCCGTCCCCGACGACCGCCCCTGCCTGTACGTGGCCTCGGCCGTGGGCGCGGCGGAGATCACCTACGGCGGCCGGTCCGCCGCCCCTGGCAGCGGGGCGTCCGGGCGGTAGACTGGACCCTGTTGTCCGGGTCGGGCGCACCGGGAGGGGGGACGGTGCGCACATCCTCCGAGGACCCCTGTGAACCCCCTGACCACCCCTTCCACGGCCGAGCGCGCGGCCCGCGTGCCCGCCGCCCCGGCCCCCGCCGCGGAGCACCCCGCGGCCGCCCCGCACGACACCGGCCGCCGGACGACGCCCTCGTCCGGCGGCCGGTACGCCCGGCTCGTGCAGCTCGCCGGGCGCGACTTCCTGCCGATCGCCTTCGCGGCCCGCCTGCCCCTGGCCATGCTCACCGTCGGGGCGCTCACCCTCGCCACCGCCGTCAGCGGCTCCTACGTCGTCGGAGGGCTGGCCGCCGGCGCCGTCGGGGTCGGCTCGGCGCTGGGCGGGCCCCTGATGGGCCACCTCGCCGACCGCCTGGGCCAGCAGGCCGTGCTGCTGGTCTCCGCCCTCGCCCACGCCGTGGCCATCGCGCTGCTGCTGGTCACCGCCTACGCCCCCGCGGGCCCGGACGCGCCGGCCGTGCCGCTGCTCGTCGGCGCGTCCCTGCTCGTGGGCGCCACCTGCCCCCAGGTCGGCCCGCTGGCCCGGGTGCGGTGGCGCGGCCTGGTCGGCGGGAACCGGCGCGAGCTGGACACCGCCCTGTCCTACGAGTCCACCGCCGACGAGCTGACCTTCGTGCTCGGCCCGGCCCTGGTCGGTGTCCTGGCCTCCCTGGTCGCCCCCTGGTCCCCCTTCGTCCTCGCGGCCGCCCTGACCCTCACCATGGTCACGACCTTCGCCGTGCACCCCACGCGCCTGGCGGTCCCGGCCGTCTCCCGGGAGGACCGGCGCCGGGCGGCGGCCCGTCCCGTTCCCGTCCGGGAGCGGGTCCTCGTGCTGCTCCCCGTCCTGGGGATGGTGGCCATGGGCGCGTTCTTCGGCGCCGTGCAGAACGGTCTCAACGCCTTCGGCGGCGAGTTCGGGATCCAGAGCGCGACCGGTCTGCTCTACGCCGTGCTCGGCATCAGCTCGGCGGCCGCGGCCTTGTCGGTGGCGTGGTGGCCGCAGCGCTTCCGGCCCGCCTCCCGCTGGCTGGTCAGCTCCGGCGCCATGGCCGCCCTGAGCCTGCTGTTCCTGCTGCCGAGCGGGATCGGGTCGATGCTCGTGGTGCTGCTGCTCGCCGGTCTGCCGCTGGGGCCCGCCATGGTCACGATCTACACCATCGGCGGGGACGTCGCCCGGCCGGAGCGGCTGGGCACGGTCATGACGATGCTCGCGAGCGGCGTGGTCCTCGGCTCCGCCGTGGGCGCGGCGTCGGCCGGGCTCCTGGCCGAGACCGCCGGGCACCGGGGCGCGTTCGCCGCCGCGGTCGGCGCGGCCTGCGCCATGGTGCTGATCAGCGCGGTGCTGGCCGTGCTCCGGCGCCGGGACCGCTGACCCGCGGGACGTCCCGGTCCACGGACCCGCCCGGCGGGGCCGGCGCGGTCAGACCAGCGGCGACCGTGGCCGGTGCTCCTTGTTGCCCAGGCCCTCCCGGCCGTCCAGGTTGTCGACGAGCTCCCGCAGCGCCTCGAGCGAGCTCACGCTCTCCGACCAGCCGGTGACCTCGCGGATCCGCGTGGTGTCCATGATCGGCACGGCGCCGGCCAGGTCGATCCATCCGGGGTCGGTGGGCTGCAGCCGCAGCCGGTAGGTGATCGCCACGAGCGCGCGCACCAGGGCCGGCGGCACGGGCAGCACGCGCCGGGCGCCGAGCACCTTCGCCACGCCGTCGGCGCCGAGCACCGGCTCGGCGGCGACGTTGAACGCCCCGCCGGCCCGGTGCTGGACGACCTGCCAGAACGCGTCCGCGACGTCGTCGGTGTGCAGCGTCTGGAAGCGGAACTTCTCGGGGAACGGCAGCACGGGCAGGCGCAGCCGGGCGATGAGCTTCCTGGGCACGAGGGCGCCGAAGAAGTAGTCCCCGATCTCGGGGGCGGCGTCCGCCTGGAACAGGAAGCCGGGCCGCAGCCGGGTCACCACGATCCCGGGGTGGGCCTCCTCGAACCGGTTGAGCAGCGCCTCCGTCTCGGCCTTCTGCACGTTGTAGTGCGAGGTCTCGACCCCGCCGACCGGCCAGGACTCGTCCACGGCCCGGTCCTTGGGGCCGGGGCTGTAGGCGCCGAGCGAGGAGGGGTAGACGATCTGGGGCACGCCGGCGAGCACCACGGCGTCGAGCACGTGGACGAGGCCGTCCACGTTCGTCTCGTGCATCAGCGCGAAGTCCCGGTTCGGGCGGATGAGCCACACGAGGTGGATCACGGCGTCCGCGCCGGCCATGATCTCCGCCAGCGCCGCGGTGGACTCCTTCGCGGCGACGTCGACGGTGTGCCACTCCACGCCGTCGTAGGGCTCCCCGCCCCGCTCGGGCCCCTCGCGGGAGACCCCGACGATGTGGGTGACCTCCGGCGCGGCGTGCAGCCGGCGGAGCACCGCGGTGCCCACGTTGCCCGTGGCTCCCAGAACGACGATCTTCACGGTGCTCCCCCTCCGCCGGTGCAGGACCTACTGGTCCTGGACCCTGCCGCTCTCGCCCTGCAGGCGGTCGATGTGCTTGGACGCCTCGGCCTTGGTGAGGTCCGCCGGCAGCTCCTCGCCGGCCTCGCGGGCCAGGGTGTCGAGGTAGCTGCGCTGCGCGCTGGTCATCGGCTCCTCGCCGGTGGCCCACTCGTCCGGGTCGCGGTCGAGCCCGCTGCCCGGCTCAGGGCTGGAGGCGCCGATGGTCTGCTGCTCGTCGGGGTCCGGGGATCCGCTCGCGTTCTCAGTCATGCGCCCCATGATAGTCACATCCCTTATGGTTTCCGCCCGGCCCGGCGGCCCCGCACCCCGTCCCGCCGCACCCCTCCTGCCGCGAGGGGGACGGAGTCAGTAGGCTGGTGGCCCCGGGGAGATCCGTGCTGGGCCCCGGCGACGCCCTTCCCACGAGCGAGGAGTAGCAGATGAGCGAGCAGCCGCCCACCGGCCCGAACGGCGCCGCGGGCGCCGGAGTCCGGTCCGACAAGCTCGAGGCCTACATGCTCGGGCACTACATGGGGGCCCTCTCCGGGGTGCGGCTCTTCGACGAGGCGGCCACCACGTGGGCCGGCACCCCCTACGAGGGCCGGTTCGCGGCGTTCGTCGACGAGATCAAGGACGACATCGGCCGCCTCGAGGCGATGATCGACCGTCTGGGCTCCGGCCGGCGCACGGTGGCCAAGGGGCTCGGAACCGTCACCGGCATTGCCTCCCGGCTCAATCCGCTGAGCCGGATCCGGGAGCGGACCGGCATCGCCGCCCACGGTGAGCTCGAGATGCTGCAGTCCCTGGTGGTCGCCAAGCGCAGCATGTGGGTCACGCTCCTGGAGCTCGCCCCCGCCGAGCCGCGCCTCGACGCCGAGGAGCTGAGGACCCTCGAGGCCGGGGCCGCCGACCAGTACGACCGCCTGCGGGCCATCGCCGCGGAGACGGCACGGGACCGGTTCCTCGCCCGGGACTGACCCCGTGACCGAAGCCGTGACCGACAGCTCCGCGCCCCGCGGCACCGGGGCCGCCCCACCGCCCGCGGACGACGACGCCTCCGGCCCGGCCGCCCCGGACGCCTCCCCCGCCGCCGCCTGGGAGGCGCTGCTCGCCGGCCGGACCGGCCCCGTTCCGCCGCCGGGGGCGGAGCTCGTCGAACGCTACGGACCGCTCGTGGCGCACCGGGGCCCCCTCGTCCTCGCCCAGCTGGGACAGAGCCTGGACGGGTTCATCGCCTCGCGCACCGGGCACGCCGAGTTCGTGACCGGCCCGGAGGACCGGGAGCACCTGCACCGGTTGCGCGCACTTGTGGAGGCCGTGGTCGTGGGCGTCGGCACCGTGGTCGCCGACGACTGCCGGCTGACCGTCCGCGCCGTGCCCGGCCCCCATCCCACCCGGGTGGTCCTGGACCCCTCGGCGCGCGCCCCTCTGACCTCGGCCGTGCTCACGGACGGAGCCGCGCCCACGCTGTGGGTCGTGGGCGAGGACGCGGACGCGCCCACGGCGCCGGCGCCGCACGTCGCGGTGCTGCGGGTGCCCGTGGGCGAGCACGGGCTGGCACCCCGGGCCGTGCTCGAGGCGCTGGCCCGGCGGGGCCTGCGGCGGGTGCTCGTGGAGGGCGGCGGGCGCACCGTCTCGGGGTTCCTCGCGGCCGGGACGCTGCACCGTCTCTACCTCACCACCGCGCCCATGCTCATCGGGGACGGGGTGCCCGGCATCCGGTTCCCCGGCGCGGACCACCTCTCCGGGGCGCTGCGCGCCCCGGTGCGCCGCTTCGTGCTCGGCGACGACCTCTGCACCGAGCTGACCTTCCGGGCCTGAGCCCATCCGGGTCCGACGACCGGTGCGGCTCAGGCGCCCAGCCGCTCCCGCAGGCTCTTGACGTGGCCCTCGGCCTGGACGTTGTACTCCGCGGAGCTCACGGTGCCGTCCTGCTCGATGACGAAGGTCGAGCGGAGCGGGCCGGTCCGGGTCTCCCCGTTGACCGTCTTCTCCCCCCAGGCACCCCATGCCCGGGCGGCCTGACCGTCGGGGTCGGAGAGCAGCCGGTAGGGAAGGTGGTACTCCTCGGCGAATCGGGACAGGGTCTCGGGGTCGTCCCCGGAGACCCCGAGCACGGTGTAGCCCAAGTGCTGGAGCGAGGCGAGGCTGTCCCGGAAGTCGCACGCCTCGGAGGTGCAGCCGGGGGT
Organism: Kocuria sp. UCD-OTCP; assembly: GCF_000349605.1. NCBI lineage: Bacteria > Bacillati > Actinomycetota > Actinomycetes > Micrococcales > Micrococcaceae > Kocuria > Kocuria sp. UCD-OTCP. The sequence goes on along the minus strand of NZ_KB714683.1, from coordinate 154,232 downwards.
GAAGGCCTTGGGATAGAAGTAGACGATCACCTTGTGGTCGCGCAGCTCGGAGAGCCGGACCTGCTGTCCTTCGTGGTCGGTCAGTGCGAGGTCGGGGGCCTGCCGGCCGGTCCGGATCTGCTGGGTCATGGGTTCTCCTCGAGGGGTGGATCGGTGGAGCGAGCCGGCGCGCTGGTCTGCACCGGCTCCTGGAGGACGTGGTTACGGGAGGCGTCGAGCGGCCGCGCGGCCCACCATCGCGCCCACGCAGGCCGAGGACACCGCGAGCGCCCACAGCGGTGCGGTCCGCCGGTGCCGGTGCAGCGGGCGGCTGAGGTCCGGGTCGCAGTCGATGGCGGTGTAGTTGCAGAAGATCGCGGGTGCGGGCGACGGCGCGGTGTAGTTCACGGGTTCCTCCAGGATTCGTACTATGGAATTAAGTTTCCACAATATGAAATTAGTGCCTCCTGGGGCGCTCGTCAAGAGGGATCGCGAGAACGGGCGCCCCCTGGAGACAGTGTCGCGGAGACAGCGTCGCGGAGGTCCCCGGCGCGGAGTGCGGCACCGATCCGTCAGCCGCGGCCGGCGAACGGCATCCCCGAGGCGGTCAGCACGAGCGAGTTCACCGTGGCGGAGGCGGGCAGCTCGGCCATCATCAGCACCGCCCGCCCCACCTCTTCGACGGGGAAGCTCGGTTCCGGTCGCAGCGTGCCGTCGGCCTGTAGGGCGCCGCCGTCCGTGCCCAGGCCCGCCAGCAGCTCCGTGGCCGCGTTGCCGATGTCGATCTGCCCGCAGGTGATGCCGTAGGGGCGCCCGTCCAGGTCCAGGGACCGGGTGAGGCCGGTGACGGCGTGCTTGCTCGCGGTGTAGGCCGCGGACAGGGGCCGGGGCGCGTGCGCGGAGATCGAGCCGTTGTTGATGATCCGCCCACCCCGGGGCTGCTGCCGCTTCATGATCCGGACGGCCTGCGCCGAGCACAGGAACGTGCCGGTGAGGTTGACCTCCAGGGTGCGCTGCCACTCCGCGGGATCGATCTCGTCCGCCCCGCCGCGGGGCCCGAACGTGCCCGCGTTGTTGAACAGGACGTCGATCCGCCCGGTCAGCTCCTCGATCTCCCGGAAGGCCGAGGCCACGCTCTCGGCGTCGGCCACATCCACCGGGACGATCCGGGCGCCCGGCGCCCCGGCGGCGGTCTCCACCAGGGCGGCACGCCGCCGGCCGGCCAGCACCACCACCCACCCGGCCGCCAGGAAGGCGCGCGCCACCGCGCGGCCGATCCCCGAACCGGCTCCCGTCACCACGAGCACCTTGTCCTCCGCACCCGGACCGCCGTGCCGATCCCCTGCTCCATCCATGACGTTCCTTCCGCACTCCCTCGGCATGGCCGCAATCCTCCTGCCCCGCGGTGAAACCGAAGTTTCACTCCCGGCATCTCTCTGCAAAAAATCAGTAACACAAGGATGCGACCATTGACTTCCAGCTTGTGAGCCAGTTCACTATACGTAGTGAAAGTTTTCTTCCACATTACGGAATACAGAGAGGTGACAGGCACACTCCATGAAGCTCACCGCGTTCAACTCCCTCAACAGGACCCAGGCGGCCGAGGTCGTCCGTCCGGCGCTCGACATCCCGCGCTGGGTGGAGGCCGTGGTCGACGCCCGGCCCTACGCCCACCATGATGCCCTGCTCAGCACGGCCCGGACGGCCGCGAAACCGTTCGGCGCCGAGGAGATCGAGAGAGCCCTGTCCCACCACCCTCGCATCGGCGAACGGGCCGAGGGCGACCACGCGGAGGCCGGGCTGTCGCGAGCGGAGCAGTCCGCGGTCGACCCCACGGACACCGACGTCCAGCAGCGCCTGCGCGAGGGCAACCTCGCCTACGAGGAGCGGTTCGGCCAGGTGTTCCTCATCCGCGCCGCCGGGCGCACACCCGAGGAGATCCTCGACCAGCTCTCCACCCGCATGGACAACGACCCCGGGACGGAGCAGGCCGTGGTCGCCGACCAGCTGCGCCAGATCGCCCTCCTCCGACTCGAAGGACTCGTCACCCCATGAGCTACGTCACCGCCCACGTCCTCGACTCCGTCACCGGCACCCCCGCCCAGGGGATCGCCGTGGCCCTCGAGGCCGCCGACGGCACCTCCATCGCGACCGCCGAGACCAACGCCGACGGACGCGTGCCCGAACTGGGCCCAGAGACCCTGGAATCCGGCGACTACCGGATCACCTTCGCCACGGGACAGTACTTCGCCGGCCGGAACCAGCCGACGTTCTACCCGTTCGTGACGGTGAACTTCACGGTGCAGGCCGAGGAGAGGCACTACCACGTGCCGCTCCTGCTGAGCCCGTTCGCCTTTTCCACCTACCGGGGCAGTTGACCCAGGAGTCGACGGGTCAGCCCGTCTTCGACCGCCCCGATCAGCAGAAACCTCGAGTGCAAGGAGAAACGTCATGACCGACGTCATCACCGAGAAGACCACGGACACCGTCGTCCTGGGCAAGAACCAGTACGGCAAGGCCGAGAACCACGTGGTGCGCATCAACCGCGACACCGACCGCCACGAGATCCGCGACCTCGTGGTCACCTCGCAGCTGCGCGGCGACCTGGAGGAGGTGCACACCCTCGGCGACAACGCCCACTGCGTGCCCACGGACACGCAGAAGCAGACCGTGTTCGCCTTCGCCCAGCAGTACGGGATCGAGTCCCCCGAGCAGTTCCTGCTCAAGCTCGCCGACCACTTCACCGGCGAGTTCGAGTGGATCACCGGTGGTCGCTGGGCGGCCCAGGAGTACGCGTGGAACCGCATCAACGACCACGACCACTGCTTCGTGCAGCACAAGGACGAGGTGCGCACCGCGGTGGTCGTCGCCGACGGCGAGGAGCGCACGGTGATCTCCGGGTTCAAGGACCTCACGGTCCTGAAGTCCACGCAGTCCGGCTTCACGGGCTACCCGAAGGACAAGTACACGGTCCTGCCCGAGACCGAGGACCGGATCATGTCCACGGACGTGGCCACCCGGTGGCGCTACAACACCACCGACGTGGACTACGACGCCGTCTACGAGAACGTCAAGAAGATCATCCTGACCAAGTTCACCGACCACTACTCCAAGGCCCTGCAGGAGACCCTCTACCTGATGGGCAAGGCTGTCATCGAGGCCCACCCGGAGATCGACGAGATCAAGTTCTCGTGCCCGAACAAGCACCACTTCGTGTACGACCTCGGCTTCTGCGGCCTCGAGAACGACAAGGAGACCCACTGGGCGGCCGACCGCCCCTACGGACTCATCGAGGCCACGATCCAGCGCAAGGGAGCCGCGGAGAACGAGTCCGCCTGGATGGGCATCGCAGGCTTCTGCTGAGCACCGCACTCCCCGGTGCCGCCCACGGCGGCACCGGCCGGGGTCCGTCGTCGTCCGTGCGCGACGACGGCGGACCCCCGCACCCTCCTGCGGGCGGCGCCCACGCTGCCGGCTCACCCGGCGCCCCGCGGCGCCCACCGCGCATCGCGCACCTCTCCACCTCCTCGCTCCGCCCCGGTCCCGCCCCTTCGCCGGCACCGGGTCTCTCCCGTCACCAGGATCCTTAGGAGAACACCATGGCCAGGTCACGCACCGCCGAGCCGCCCACCACCACCCGCGCCCGCCCCGAGGACGAGTACCTCGGCGCGGGCGCCAGCCTCGGCTACGGGCTGCAGCACGTGCTCACCATGTACGGCGGCATCATCGCCCCGCCGCTCATCATCGGCGGGGTCGCCGGCATGACCCCGCAGGAGCAGGGTCTGCTCATCGCGGCCTCGCTGTTCGTGGGCGGACTCGCCACGGTCCTGCAGTCCTGGGGCCTCAAGTTCTTCGGCTCGCAGCTGCCGCTCGTGCAGGGCACCTCCTTCGCCGGCGTGGCCACCATGACCGCGATCGTCCAGAGCGGCGGCGGCATCCAGGCCGTCTTCGGCGCCGTCATCGTCGCCTCGGTCGTCGGCTTCCTCATCACACCGTTCTTCGTGAGCATCATCCGCTTCTTCCCGCCGGTCGTCACCGGCGTGGTGATCACGTCCATCGGCCTCACGCTGTTCCCGGTGGCGGCCCGGTGGGCCATGGGCGGCAACGCGCAGTCCCCCGAGTACGGCTCGGTCGGCAACATCGCCCTGGCCGGCCTGACCCTGCTGATCATCATGCTGCTCTCCAAGCTGGGCAGCGCCGCCATCTCCCGGCTCTCCATCCTCATCGGCCTGGTGCTCGGCACGGCCGCGGCCGCGGCGCTGGGCATGGCGGACTTCAGCCAGGTGCTCAGCGGCGACATCTTCGCCGTCCCGCAGCCACTGGCCTTCGGTCCCCCCGTGTTCGAGGTGGCGGCCATCCTCTCCATGTTCATCGTCATCCTCGTGACCCTCACCGAGACCACCGCCGACATCATCGCGGTCGGCGAGATCGTCGACACGAAGGTCGACAAGAAGCGCATCGCCGACGGCCTGCGCGCGGACATGGCCTCCTCCGCCCTGGCCCCCCTCTTCAACGGCTTCACCCAGAGCGCCTTCGCCCAGAACGTGGGGCTCGTGGCCATCACCGGCGTCAAGAGCCGCTTCGTGGTCACGGCCGGCGGCCTCATCCTCGTGACCCTCGGCCTGCTGCCCGTGCTCGGGCGGGTCGTCGCGGCGGTCCCGCCGCCCGTGCTGGGCGGGGCCGGCATCGTGCTCTTCGGCAGCGTGGCCGCCTCCGGCATCCGCACCCTGGCGAAGGTGGACTTCGGCAACGGCGCCAACCTGATCATCGTGGCCACCTCCCTCGGGTTCGGCATGCTGCCCATCGCCGTGCCCGAGATCTACGCGAACTTCCCGGCCTGGTTCGAGACGATCTTCCACTCCGGCATCAGCTCGGCGGCCGTGATGGCGATCCTGCTCAACATCCTGTTCAACGAGTTCCGCGCCGGCAACCCACCGCGGGGCACCGGCTCCGTCTTCGCCAACGCCCCGGTGCGCGCGGTGCGCTACGAGAGCATCGAGCACCTGCAGGGCCACCTCCAGGAGGGCGACACGGTCAGGAACGGCAAGCTCGTGGACTGCGACGGCAACGAGGTGCCCGTCATCACCGCCGCCGGCGAGATCATCGACACCAGGGTCTGCAAGCCCCAGGACGGCTCCGGCGGCTCGTCCGCACACTGACCCGCCGACGAACCTCCACCGGTCTTCTGCGGCGCCGGGGATCCCGGCGCCGCAGAAGACCGGTCGGACGCGCCTCTCCTCCACCCCTGGCTTTCTCCACCCATGACCCCTGAGAAAGAGTTGACGTGACCCCTGAGCACATGGTTGAACACCGCAACCGGCCGACCCCCGAGGCCCCGGACAGCACATCGGCCGCAGCCGCGCAGTGGCTGGGTTCCTTCGAGGACCTCGTCGAGAAGCAGGTGCGGGAGCGGACGCAGTACCTCCTGCAGTCATCGGCACCACGACCCGGGTCCGCTGGCCCGGCCGCGCCGACGGTCACCACGGACTACGTGAACACGATCCCCGTGGACCAGGAGCCGGAGTTCCCCGGCGACGAGGAGATCGAGCGCACCTACCGCCGCTGGCTGCGCTGGAACGCCGCCGTGATGGTGCACCGGGCCCAGCGCCCCGAGATCGGCGTGGGCGGGCACATCTCCACCTACGCCGGCGCGGCCACCCTCTACGAGGTCGGCTTCAACCACTTCTTCCGCGGCCCCGACCATCCCGGCGGCGGGGACCAGGTCTTCTTCCAGGGCCACGCCTCCCCGGGCATGTACGCCCGGGCGTTCCTGGAGGGGCGGCTCACCGAGGAGCAGCTGGACGGGTTCCGGCAGGAGAAGTCCAAGGGCAGCAACGGCATCCCGTCCTATCCGCACCCCCGGTCCATGCCGGACTTCTGGCAGTTCCCCACGGTCTCGATGGGCATCGGGCCGATGAACGCGATCTACCAGGCGCAGTTCAACCGCTACCTGCACCACCGCGGGATCAAGGACACCTCCGACCAGCAGGTCTGGGCGTTCCTGGGCGACGGCGAGATGGACGAGCCGGAGTCGCGCGGGCTCCTCCAGCTGGCCGCCAACGAGAAGCTGGACAACCTCAACTTCGTGATCAACTGCAACCTGCAGCGCCTGGACGGGCCGGTGCGCGGCAACGGCAAGATCGTCCAGGAGCTCGAGGCCTTCTTCCGCGGCGCCGGCTGGAACGTGGTNGGGCCGGTGCGCGGCAACGGCAAGATCGTCCAGGAGCTCGAGGCCTTCTTCCGCGGCGCCGGCTGGAACGTGGTCAAGGTGCTGTGGGGACGGGAGTGGGACCCCCTGCTGGCGGCCGACACGGACGGCGAGCTGGTCCGGGTCATGAACGAGACCCTCGACGGGGACTACCAGACCTTCAAGGCGGAGTCCGGCGGGTTCGTCCGCGACCACTTCTTCGGCCGGTCCACCACCACCAAGGAGCTCGTCGCGGACATGACCGACGACGAGATCTGGGCCCTCAAGCGCGGCGGCCACGACTACCGCAAGGTCTACGCCGCCTACCGGGCGGCCGCCGAGTTCCGGGGCAAGCCCACGGTGGTGCTCGCGATGACGGTGAAGGGCTACGGCCTGGGCGCCTCCTTCGAGGCGCGCAACGCGACCCACCAGATGAAGAAGCTGACCCTGGAGGACCTCAAGGCCTTCCGCGACCACCTGCGCATCCCGATCACCGACGAGCAGATCGACGACGACCTCTACGGCGCCCCGTACTACCACCCCGGTCCCGACGCCCCGGAGATCCGGTACCTTCTCGAGCGGCGCATGGAGCTGGGCGGAGGCCTGCCCGTGCGCCGGGCCCAGCACGCCCCCGTGGTGCTGCCCGGCGACGACGCCTACCGGTCCGGCAAGAAGGGATCGGGCAAGCAGATGGCGGCCACCACCATGGCCTTCGTGCGCGTCCTGCGGGATCTCATGCGGAGCAAGGACTTCGGCCACCGGATCGTGCCCATCGTCCCCGACGAGGCCCGCACCTTCGGCATGGACTCGTTCTTCCCCACGGCGAAGATCTACAACCCCAACGGGCAGAACTACCTNGCACCTTCGGCATGGACTCGTTCTTCCCCACGGCGAAGATCTACAACCCCAACGGGCAGAACTACCTCTCCGTGGACCGCGAGCTGATGCTCGCCTACAAGGAGTCCCCACAGGGCGTCCTGCTCCACCCGGGGATCAACGAGGCCGGCGCCGTCGCGGCCTTCACCGCCGCCGGCACCTCCTACGCCACCCACGCCGAGCCCATGGTGCCGTTCTACATCTTCTACTCAATGTTCGGCTTCCAGCGCACCGGCGACTCCTCTGGGCCGCCGCCGACCAGATGACCCGCGGGTTCATCATCGGGGCCACCGCCGGGCGCACCACGCTCACCGGCGAGGGCCTCCAGCACNTCTGGGCCGCCGCCGACCAGATGACCCGCGGGTTCATCATCGGGGCCACCGCCGGGCGCACCACGCTCACCGGCGAGGGCCTCCAGCACGCCGACGGCCACTCCCCCGTGCTCGCCGGCACGAACCCGGCCGTGCGCAGCTACGACCCGGCCTACGGCTACGAGATCGCCCACATCGTCCGGCACGGCCTCGAGCAGATGTACGGCCCGGACTCGGCGGACCCGAACGTCATGTACTACCTGACGGTCTACAACGAGCCCTACCAGCAGCCGGCCGAGCCGGAGGACGTCGACGTCGAGGGCATCGTGCGCGGCATCCACCGGGTCGCCGGCTCCGCGCACCCCGGCCCGAAGGTGCAGCTGCTCGGCTCGGGCGTGTCGGTGCCGTGGGCCCTGCAGGCCCAGCAGGTGCTGGCCGAGGAGTGGGGGGTCTCCGCCGACGTGTGGTCGGTGACCTCCTGGAACGAGCTGCGCCGCGACGGCCTGGCCGCCGAGCAGGAGGCGTTCCGCAACCCGGCAGCACCGCGCCGGGTGCCCTTCGTGACCCAGCAGCTCGCAGGGGCGGAAGGGCCCGTCATCGCCTCCACGGACTTCGTCTCGGAGCTGCCGGACCGGATCCGGCAGTACCTGCCGAACGACTTCGCCACCCTGGGTGCCGACGACTTCGGCTTCTCGGACACCCGCGCCGCGGCTCGGCGTTGGTTCGGGATCGACGTGCACTCCATCGTGGTGCGGGCGCTGCAGATGCTTGCCGACCGCGGGGAGGTGGACGCCGGGGCCCCGGCCCGGGCGTTCGAGCGCTACCGCCTGGACGACGTCACCTCCGGCACCACCGGCAACGCGGGCGGCGACGCCTGATCCCGCACTTTTCGAAAATGTTTTTCGAGGTGTNCAGGACTTCTACAAAAACTGTTCGAAAACGAAGTCAGGCCGTGACGGGCATCAGCTCGGCGGCGATCGCCTCGGCCGCTCGGCGCAGCACGGGCACGGCCCGGCGGCCGAACTCCTCGTCCACCCGGGACACCGGTCCGGAGACGGAGATCGCCGTGGGGGTCGGCGCCCCGGGCACGGCCATCGCGTAGCAGCGCACGCCGAGCTCGGTCTCCTCGTCGTCGATCGCGTAACCGCGCTCCCGGATCCGGTCGAGGTCCGCGAACAGCTCCTCGAGGGTCCCGATGCTCTTGGGCGTGGGCGTGGCCATGCCCGCCGCGCCCACGATGGCACGGACCCGTTCGTCCGGCAGGGTGGCGAGCATGGCCTTGCCCACACCGGTGTCGTGGGTGTCGGCCCGGCGGCCCACCTCCGTGAACATGCGCATGGACCGGTTGGACTGGGCCTGGGCGATGTAGACGACCTCATGGCCGTCGAGCACGGCCATGTTCGCCGACTCGCCGAGCTCGGCCACCAGCTCGTCCAGACGCGAACGGGCCGCCGAACCGAACTGCCGCCCGGCGGCCTCCCCCAGCAGGATCAGCCGCGGCCCCAGCGCGTAGTTGCGGTTGGGGAGCTGACGGACGTAGCCGGAGGGCACCAGCGTGCGCAGCAACCGGTGGATGGTGGGCAGCGGAAGCTTCACAGCGGCGGAGAGCTCGCTGAGCGACATCTCCCCACCGGCCGCGGTGATCACCTCGAGGAGCTCGAAAACGCGTTCCACCGATTGCACCCCGCCCGAACCGGCTCGTGTGGTCGTCGTGGTCATGGCCATCTCCCGTCGGTACAGCCCGGCCGCCTCGTGCGCCGGGCGAGATCTCGGTGGCCGGATCCGTGACAGGTGTCACGAAAGATCCTTGCCAACCTCGGCTGGCTCCCATAATATCCATAATACGAAAGTTTCATTCCACGATGCGACTGAAATGGTCGCACCACAGCCCCTGGAGGAACCATGGCCACGCCCAGTCCCGGATACTCGATGATCCTGCGTGTGGAGGCCCCGGCAGGCCTCACCGTCACCAGCGAGCTCGCCGCCGCCGCCGCTCGGGCCGGCGCGGCCGTGACCGCCCTCGACATCGTGGAGTCCCACGCAGACCACGTCGTCGTCGACGTCAGCTGCAACGTCTCCGACGCTTCCCACCGCGACGAGGTGCGCGACTCCCTCGAGGCGCTCGACGGCGTCCGTGTGCGCAAGATCAGCGACCGCACGTTCCTGATCCACCTCGGCGGCAAGATCGAGGTCACCCCCCGCGTCTCGCTGCGCAACCGTGACGACCTCTCCCGCGCCTACACCCCCGGCGTGGCCCGGGTCTGCATGGCCATCCACGACAACCCCGAGGACGCCCGGCGGCTGACGATCAAGCGCAACACGGTGGCCGTGGTCACCGACGGCACCGCGGTGCTCGGCCTGGGCGACATCGGCCCGGCCGCCGCCCTGCCGGTCATGGAGGGCAAGGCCGCCCTGTTCAAGGCGTTCGCCGGCGTGGACGCGTGGCCGGTCTGCCTCGACACGACGGACACCGACGAGATCGTGCGCATCGTCAAGGCCATGGCGCCTGTCTACGGCGGGATCAACCTCGAGGACATCGCGGCCCCGCGCTGCTTCGAGATCGAGGCCCGGCTCCGCGAGGAGCTCGACATCCCGGTCTTCCACGACGACCAGCACGGCACCGCGATCGTGGCCCTGGCCGCGCTGTTCAACGCCCTGCGCGTGGTGGACAAGCAGATCGGCGACATCAAGGTCGTGGTCTCCGGGGTGGGCGCCGCAGGGCACGCCATCATCCAGCTCCTCAAGGCCCAGGGAGTGCAGGACATCATCGCCTGCTCCCGCAAGGGCGCGATCCACCGCGGGGAGAGCTACGACGACCCGCACCGGCAGTGGATCGCCGAGAACACCAACGAGACCGGGTTCTCCGGCTCGCTCAAGGAGGCCGTGGTGGGCAGCGACGTCTTCATCGGCGTCTCCGCCCCCGACCTGCTCGACGGGGCCGACGTGGCCGCCATGAACGACCGCGCGATCGTCTTCGCCATGGCCAACCCCGACCCCGAGATCGATCCCGGCGTCGCCGCGGAGCACGCCGCGGTGGTCGCGACCGGCCGCTCGGACTTCCCGAACCAGATCAACAACGTCCTGGCCTTCCCGGGCCTGTTCCGCGGCCTGCTCGACGCCGGGGCATCCGACATCACCACCGACATGCTGGTCGCCGCCGCGCAGGCCATCGCCGACTGCGTGGCCGAGGACGAGCTCAACGCGAGCTACATCGTCCCCAGTGTCTTCGACCAGCACGTGGCACCGGCCGTGGCCGAGGCCGTGCAGCAGGCGGCCCAGCAGGACACCCGTCAGCTCGCACCGGTGGCCGCCCGCTAGCAGCGCGGCACCGAGTCCGCACCACCGGGCGTCGCCGCCCGGCACCACGGGCGGCGACGCCCACCGAACCCAGCACCGAACGGAGACCACCATGGCCATCGAGTTCACCACCCCCGCCGGCCTGGACCGCGCGAGCGAGATCCTCACCGCCGAGGCCCTCTCCTTCGTGGAGGCCCTGCACCACCACTTCGCCGACCGCCGCGCCGAGCTGCTCGGCGCCCGGGAGCAGAACCGCCGCCGGGCCGCCGAGACCGGCACCCTGGACTTCCTCCCGGAGACCCGGGAGATCCGTGAGGGGGACTGGACGGTCGCCCCGGCGCCGCCGGCCCTGCAGGACCGCCGGGTCGAGATGACCGGGCCCGCCTCGCCGGCCAAGATGGCGATCAACGCGCTGAACTCCGGGGCCAAGGTGTGGCTCGCCGATCTCGAGGACGCCTCGAGCCCCACCTGGCACAACCAGGTGGACGGCGTCCTCAACCTGCGCGACGCCGCCCGGGGCACCCTGAGCTTCACGTCCCCGGAGGGCAAGCAGTACGCCCTGCGCCAGGACGCCCCGCTCGCCGTGGTGGTCACCCGGCCCCGCGGCTGGCACCTGCCCGAGCACAACGTCACGGTGGACGGGCAGCCGGCCTCCGGCGCGCTCGTGGACTTCGGCCTGCACTTCTTCCACACCGCGAAGCTCCTGCTGGCCAACGGGCACGGACCGTACTACTACCTGCCGAAGCTGGAGTCCCACCTCGAGGCCCGGCTGTGGAACGACGTGTTCACGTTCGCCGAGGAGCACCTGGGCATCGAGCACGGCACCGTCCGGGCGACCGTGCTCATCGAGACGATCCCCGCGGCGTTCCAGATGGACGAGATCCTCTGGGAGCTGCGCGAGCACGCCTCGGGGCTCAACGCGGGACGCTGGGACTACCTGTTCAGCATCATCAAGTACTTCCGGGACGCCGGCGAGAAGTTCGTCCTGGCGGACCGCTCCACCATCACCATGACCGCCCCGCTGATGCGGGCCTACACCGAGCTGCTCGTGCGGACCTGTCACCGCCGCGGGGCCTTCGCGATGGGCGGCATGGCCGCGGTCATCCCCAACCGCCGGGACCAGGAGGCCACCGAGGCCGCGTTCGCCAAGGTGCGCGCGGACAAGACCCGCGAGGCCGACGACGGCTTCGACGGCTCCTGGGTGGCCCACCCGGACCTGGTGCCCACCTGCCGCGAGGTCTTCGACGGGGTCCTCGGCGAGAGGCCCAACCAGGTGGACCGGCTGCGCGAGGACGTGCGGGTGAGCGCCGAGCAGCTGCTCGACGTCGCCAGCGCCGGGCGGGTGAGCACCCAGAAGGAGCTCGCGGCCAACCTCTACGTGGCGATCCGCTACACCGCCGTGTGGCTCTCCGGCAACGGGGCCGTGGCCATCCACAACCTCATGGAGGACGCCGCGACCGCCGAGATCTCCCGCTCGCAGATCTGGCAGCAGATCCGCAACGGCGTGGTCTACGAGGACACCGGGAACACCGCGACCCGCGAGCTCGTGGCCGAGGAGCTCCAGCGGCAGAAGGAGGTCCTGCGCGAGGAGGTCGACCCGCAGTCCTACGAGGCGCACTTCGAGCCGGCGGCCGCCCTGATCGCCGATCTGGTGCTGGGCGAGGACTACGTCGACTTCCTCACCCTGCCCGCCTACGAGCTGCTCGAGCAGTCCGACCGCGACCGGGTGGCCACGAAGTGAGCGCCGGCGACCTGGACACCGGGACGCTGGGCACGGCCTTCCGGCAGCGCGCTGCGGAGCGGCTGGCCGGCACCGACGCGCTGCTCCAGCGGTCCTACCCGGGGGACCCCGGTACACGCCAGCCCGTGCACACCGTCTACCTCCCCGCCGACAGCTTCACCCCGGAGACCGCCCGGCAGTGGGGAGAGCGCGCCGCCCGGTCCGTGGCCGGGCTCGGTGCGGCCTCCCTCGCGGAGGAGGTGGCCCCCGAGGGTGCCGACCCTGGTCTGGTCGACCGGGTGGCGCGAGCGGTCGAGCACAAGCTCGCCACCGAGCCCATCGAGGACGTCCGTCTGGACTTCGAGGACGGTTTCGGCGACCGCGGGGACCAGGAGGAGGACGAGTGGGCCGTGCGCGCGGCGCGCACCGTGGCCCTGGCCGTCCGGGAGGGCACCGCGCCGCCGTACATCGGGATCCGCTTCAAGTGCTTCGAGGCCGCCACCCGGGACCGCGGCCTGCGCACGCTCGACCTGTTCGTCACCACCCTGGTGCGCGAGGGCGGGCTGCGGGAGGCCGGGCACAGCGAGGACGGCCTCCCCCGCGGCCTCGTCCTCACCCTGCCCAAGGTGAGCACCACGGAGCAGGTCGACGTCATGGTCGAGGCCTGCGAACAGCTCGAGGCGGGCCTCGGACTGCCGGCCGGGCGGCTGCGGTTCGAGGTGCAGATGGAGACGGCCCCGATGATCCTGGGGACCGACGGCACCTGCCCCATCCCGGCGATGCTCCACCGGACGGACGGACGGGTCGAGGCCCTGCACTACGGGACCTACGACTATTCCGACTCCCTGCAGATCGCCGCCCAGTACCAGTCCATGGAGCACCCGGCCGCCGACCACGCCAAGGCCGTCATGCAGGTCGCCGTGGCCGGCACCGGGGTGCGGCTGTCCGACGGCTCCACGAACATCCTGCCCACCGGGAGCGACCGGCAGAAGCTGGCCGCCTGGCGGCTGCACGCCCGTCTGGTGCGCCGCTCCCTGGAGCGGGGCTACTACCAGGGATGGGACCTGCACGCGCACCAGCTGCCCACCCGCTACCTGGCCACGTACTTCTTCTACCGCGAGGGCTTCCCCGCGGCGGCGCTGCGGCTGAAGAACTACGTGCACGGCATCGAGTCGGAGATCATGGACGAACCGGCCACCGCCCGCGCCCTGGCCCGCTTCGTCCACCGCGGCGTGCTGTGCGGCGCGATCTCCGGGGAGGAGCTCGAGGAGAGCGCCGGCATCGGCGAGCACGAGCTCTTCTCCCTGGCCCACCCCAAGGCCGCGGCACCGGCCGCATCGACCACCGGAGGCGACTTCAGATGACCGAGACCACCTACCACGCGCCGCACGGCGGCCACCCCGACCAGACCCAGCTGCTCACGGACCGGGCGATGTTCACGGAGGCCTACGCGGTGATCCCGCGCGGGACCATGCGGGACATCGTGACCAGCCGGCTCCCGTTCTGGGAGGACACCCGGGTCTGGGTGCTCGCCCGGCCCCTGTCCGGCTTCGCGGAGACCTTCTCGCAGTACATCGTGGAGGTCGGCCCCGGCGGCGGCAGCGACCGGCCCGAGACGGAGGCCGGCGTGGAGGGCGTGCTCTTCCTCATGGAGGGGGCGCTCGTCCTGACCGTCGACGGGGAGGAGCACGAGCTCGTCCCCGGCGGCTATGCCTTCCTCCCGCCGGAGTGCGAGTGGACCGTGCGCAACCGCGGCGGCGAGCCCGCCCGCCTGCACTGGATCCGCAAGGCCTACGAGTACGTGCAGGGCATCGAGGTGCCGGAGCCGTTCGTCACCAACGAGCAGGAGGTCGAGCCGACGGCCATGCCGGGGACCGACGGCAAGTGGGCGACCACGCGCTTCGTGGACCCGGACGACGTCCGGTACGACATGCACGTGACGATCGTGACCTTCGAGCCGGGGGCGGTGATCCCCTTCGCCGAGACCCACGTCATGGAGCACGGGCTCTACGTCCTCGAGGGCAAGGCCGTCTACCGGCTCAACCAGGACTGGGTCGAGGTCGAGGCCGGCGACTTCATGTGGCTGCGGGCGTTCTGCCCCCAGGCCTGCTACGCGGGCGGCCCCGGCCGGTTCCGGTACCTCCTCTACAAGGACGTCAACCGGCAGATGAAGCTGCGCTGACCGGACGGCGATCCCGTCCCCACCGACCGGACCCCGTGCCGCCCTGCCACCGCGGCGGCACGGGGTCCTTCCATGCCATCGGACCACACCCCACAGTTTCCACATCCTGAAATAATTCTTCCAATCAGGGATTGACCTGCGTCACAGGGGATCGTACGCTGTTTCACAAGACAGAAATTGACTTCCACATCTCGAAATACGTGGCGGCCCCGTCCGAACCAGGAGGATCCAGATGTCCTACACCGTGAACTGCTCCATCCTTCTCACCGACCTGCCCCTGCTCGAGCGCCCCGCGGCCGCCAAGGCCGCCGGCTTCGACGCGGTCGAGTTCTGGTGGCCCTTCGCGGAGTCCGTGCCCGCGGACCGCGACGTCGACGCCTTCGTGGACGCGATCCGGGACGCGGGGGTGCAGCTGAGCGGGCTGAACTTCAACGCAGGCGACATGCCGGGCGGAGACCGGGGCCTCGTGTCCTGGAAGGGCCGCTGCGGGGAGTTCAAGGAGAACATCGCCGTGGTCGCCGCCATCGGCGAGCGCACCGGCTGCAAGGCCTTCAACGCGCTCTACGGCAACCGCCGGCCCGAGCACACGCCGGAGGCCCAGGACGAGCTGGCGGTGCGCAATCTCGTGGCCGCCGCCGAGGGCGTGGCGCGCATCGGCGGGACCGTGCTGCTGGAGCCGGTCTCCGGCACCGAGGCCTATCCCCTGAAGACCGCCCAGGACGCCCTCGACGTCATCGCGGAGGTCCGGGCCGCCGGTGCCGACAACATCAGGCTGCTCGCCGACTTCTACCACCTGTCGGTCAACGGTGACGACGTCTCCACGGTCATCGAGAAGCACGCCGCTGACTTCGGCCACATCCAGATCGCCGACGCCCCAGGGCGCAACGAGCCCGGCACCGGCGAGCTCCCGCTCCAGCAGTGGATCGAGCGCAGCCGGGAGCTCGGCTACTCGGGCTACGTGGGCCTCGAGTACAAGGCGTCGCAGCAGGACCCCTTCGCCTGGACCGCCGCGTGGTCCGCGGCCCGCGCCGGCGCCTGACGCCACTCCTCCCCCGCACCTGCCACCACGGCCCGTCGTACGCACCGCACGGGCTCCCACAGTGAGGAATCCCACCATGACCAACGTCACCGTCATCGGACTCGGCATCATGGGCCTGCCCATGGCCAAGAACCTCGTCACGGCCGGCTACGACGTCGTCGGCTTCAACCGTTCGCAGGACAAGATCGACCAGCTCGTCGAGGCCGGCGGCAAGGGCGCGTCCAGCGTGGCCGAGTCCGTCGCGAACGCCGACGTCGTGATCACGATGGTCCCGGACTCCCCGGACGTCGAGGGCGTCGTGACCGGCGAGGACGGCGTCTTCGCCCACGCCGCGCAGGGCACCGTCTGGATCGATGCGAGCTCCATCCGCCCGGACGTGGCCGCGCGCCTGTCCCGGGAGGCCGTCGAGCACGGACTGCGCCCGCTGGACGCCCCGGTCTCCGGCGGGGAACAGGGCGCCATCGACGCCGTGCTCTCGATCATGGTCGGCGGCGAGGCCGCGGACTTCGAGGCCGCCCGCCCGGTGCTCGAGGCCGTCGGGAAGACGATCGTGCACGTGGGCCCCGCCGGCTCCGGGCAGACCGTCAAGGCGGCCAACCAGCTGATCGTGGCCGGCAACATCCAGCTGCTCGCGGAGGCCGTCGTCTTCCTCGAGGCCTACGGCGTGGACACGGACGCCGCGCTGAAGGTCCTCGGGGGCGGCCTGGCCGGTTCCAAGGTCCTGGACCAGAAGGGCCAGAAGATGCTGGACCGCAACTTCGACCCGGGCTTCCGGCTCCAGCTGCACCACAAGGACATGGGCATCGTGACCTCCGCCGCCCGGGAGGCCGGCGTGGCCGTGCCGCTCGGCGCGATCGTCGCCCAGCTCGTGGCCGCCACCGTCAACAAGGGCGACGGCGGACTCGACCACTCGGGTCTCTTCAAGCTCGTCGAGGAGCTCTCCGGCCGCTCGGGCCGCTGACCTTCCCCACCCCACCGCTTCCCGACCCGATCCCGGGTCCTGCTTCCAAGGAGTTCATCATGGCAAGAATGCGCACGGTCGACGCCGTCGTCGCCATCCTCGAGAAGGAGGGCGCCACCGAGGCCTTCGGCCTGCCCGGCGCCGCCATCAACCCGTTCTACTCGGCGATGCGCGCCCACGGCGGCATCCGGCACACCCTCGCCCGGCACGTCGAGGGCGCCTCGCACATGGCCGACGGCTACACCCGGGCCGCCCCCGGCAACATCGGGATCTGCGTGGGGACGTCCGGGCCTGCGGGCACCGACATGATCACCGGCCTCTACGCCGCGTGGGCGGACTCCGTCCCGATCCTGTGCATCACCGGCCAGGCCCCCGTGGCCAAGCTGCACAAGGAGGACTTCCAGGCCGTGGACATCTCCTCGATCGCCGCGCCGGTCACCAAGATGGCCATGACAGTGCTGGAGCCCGGCCAGGTGCCGGGGGCGTTCCAGAAGGCCTTCTACCTCATGCGCTCGGGCCGGCCCGGTCCGGTGCTGCTGGATCTCCCCCTGGACGTCCAGCTCGCCGAGATCGAGTTCGACATCGACGTCTACGAGCCCCTGGCCGTCCACCGCCCCGCAGCGACCCGCGCGCAGGCCGAGAAGGTCCTGGACATGCTCTCCTCCGCGCAGCGTCCGCTCATCGTGGCCGGCGGCGGCATCATCAACGCCGATGCCTCGGCGCAGCTGGTCGAGCTCGCCGAACTGCTGGACGTGCCCGTGATCCCGACCCTCATGGGCTGGGGCGCCATCCCGGACGACCACCCGCTGATGGCCGGGATGGTCGGACTGCAGACCTCCCACCGCTACGGCAACGCGACGTTCCTCGAGTCCGACTTCGTGCTCGGCATCGGCAACCGGTGGGCCAACCGCCACACCGGCGGCCTGGACACCTACACCCGGGGCCGCACGTTCGTGCACATCGACATCGAGCCCACCCAGATCGGACGCGTCTTCTCCCCCGACCTCGGCATCGTCTCCGACGCCGGCGCGGCCCTGGAGATCCTCATCGAGGTCGCCCGGGAGCGGAAGGAGCGGTTCTCCGTGCCGGACTGGTCCGTGTGGGTCAAGGACTGCGCCCAGCGCAAGGGCTCGATGCAGCGCAAGACGCACTTCACGCAGGTCCCGGTCAAGCCGCAGCGCGTCTACGAGGAGATGAACACCGCCTTCGGCACGGACGTCACCTACGTCTCCACGATCGGGCTCTCCCAGATCGCCGGCGGCCAGTTCCTGCACGTGCACGGCCCCCGCCAGTGGATCAACGCCGGCCAGGCCGGCCCGCTGGGCTGGACCGGGCCCGCCGCCCTCGGCGTCGTCCGGGGCAAGCCCGAGGCCACCGTCGTCGCGCTCTCCGGGGACTACGACTTCCAGTTCATGATCGAGGAGCTGGCCGTCGGGGCGCAGTTCAACCTGCCCTATCTCCACGTGGTGGTGAACAACTCGTACCTGGGCCTCATCCGCCAGTCCCAGCGCGGGTTCAAGATGGAGCAGAACGTCTCCCTGGCGTTCGAGAACATCAACTCCCCGGAGACCCAGGGCTACGGCGTGGACCACCTCAAGGTCGTCGAGGGCCTGGGCTGCAAGGCCCTGCGCGTGACCGATCCCGAGAAGCTGCAGGAGGCCTTCGGCCAGGCGCGGGTCCTCCTGGAGAAGCACCAGGTCCCCGTGGTGGTGGAGGTCATACTGGAGAAGGTCACCAACATCTCCATGGGGACCGAGATCGACAACGTGGTCGAGTTCGAGGAGCTCGCCGTCAGCGGCGTGGACGCCCCGACGGCGATCGCCCTGCTCGACTGACCCCCGTCCGCACACAACAGGAGGCACGCCCCGTGCGCATCGTCGTCGCCCCGGACAAGTTCAAGGGTTCGCTGGAAGCCACCGACGTGGTGGAGCACCTCGCGGCGGGCATCCGGTCCGTGGAGCCGTCCGCCACGGTCGTGGCCGTCCCGGTGGCCGACGGCGGCGAGGGCACCCTCGACGCCGCCGTCGGCGCCGGATTCGTCGCCTCCTCCACCACCGTGACCGGTCCCGCCGGGAACCCCGTCGCGGCAGGGTTCGCCCTGCTCGACCGGACCGCGGTGGTGGAGATGGCCCTGGCCTCGGGACTGGCCGCGCTCCCCGTGGACGAGGACGGCGCACCCGTGCTCGACGCCGGGGGCGCCACCAGCCGCGGCACCGGCGAACTGGTCCGCGCCGCCCTCGATGCCGGAGCCACCCGGATCGTCCTGGGGGTGGGCGGCAGCGCCTGCACCGACGGCGGTGCGGGGCTGCTCCAGGGCCTCGGCGCTCGCCTGCTGGACGACGAGGGCGCCGAGCTGGGCCGCGGAGGCGCCGAGCTCGCCCGGCTGGCCCGGGTGGACCTCACCGGGCTGGATCCCCGGGTGCGGGACGCACAGTTCGTCCTGGCCGCGGACGTCGACAACCCCCTCACCGGGACCAACGGTGCGGCGGCCGTGTTCGGCCCGCAGAAGGGCGCCGACCCGGATCTCGTCGCATCCCTCGATGCCGCACTGACGGTCTTCCGGGACCGGCTGGCGGACGCCCTCGGCCCGGCCGCCCTGACGGCGGCCGGGGCCCCCGGCGCCGGAGCCGCCGGCGGCGTGGGCTACGCGGCCCTGGCCGTGCTCGGGGCCCAGCGCCGCCCCGGCATCGACGTGGTCCTGGAGTTCGTGGGGCTCGCCGACCGGATGGCGGGCACCGACCTGGTCGTCACCGGGGAGGGCAGCCTCGACGAGCAGTCGCTCGGCGGGAAGACCCCCATGGGGGTCGCCACCACCGCGCACGCCGCCGGCGTCCCGGTGGTGGCCGTGTGCGGCCGCACCACCCTCGACGAGGAGACCCGCAGGGCCGCCGGTTTCGTGCGCACCTATGCCCTCACCGAGCTCGAGCCGGACCCGCGGGTCAGCATGCGCGAGGCCGGCAGGCTTCTCGAGCAGGTGGGCGCCCGGCTCGCCCTCGAGCTCCCCGCTTTGCTCACGGGGACCCGACCCAACTGATCGATCCGGCGGCCCGCGCGGACGCCGAAGACGAGGAGGAGCTCCGAATGACGGAGAAGAAGACGCCGCAGCGGCCGGGGACCACCGACCGGGGCGGGAAGCAGAGCGACGAGCAGGGGCACCGACCGGATCCGGGTCAACCGTCCGCGGAGCCCGGACAGCGCGCGGACGACGCTTCTGACGCCGCGGGGCGTGCGCAACAGGTGAGTGCGGACCCTGCGGCGATCGCCCGGGAGGACTCCGCCCGCGCGGCCACCAAGCCGGCCGCCGCCCGGAGCGCCTTCGAGACCGAGCAGGCGCACAAGCTGGACGTGAGCCACGACGTCAACGACCCCGAGCGCGTGCGCCGGCTGATCGCCGACTACAAGCGGGAGCACGGGATGCCTGCCGATGCCGCGGAGGCCTCCCGCCCGGCGTCGGGTGACGCCGGCACCGATGCGCACGGCCACCGCGAGTTCGACCTCGTGGTGCGGGGGCAGAACGTCTCCTGCGGGGACCACTTCGCTCCCCGCGAGGTCGGCGTGCGCAACGGCAGGATCGTGGCCATCGAACCCCTCGGCGCCGGCCTGGTCGGCCGCGAGGTCGTGGAGCTGGCCGAGGACGAGCACCTGCTGCCCGGCCTGGTGGACACCCACGTGCACATCAACGAGCCCGGCCGCACCGAGTGGGAGGGTTTCGCCTCCGCCACCCGCGCGGCCGCCGCCGGGGGCGTCACCACGGTCCTGGACATGCCGCTCAACTCGGTCCCGGCGACCGTCAACGTGCCGGCCCTCGAGTACAAGCGCCTCTTCGCCCAGGACAACGTCTTCGTGGACGTCGGCTTCTGGGGCGGGGCGATCCCCGGCAACAAGCCCGACCTGCGCGAGCTGCACGACGACGGCGTCTTCGGCTTCAAGTGCTTCCTGCTGCACTCCGGGGTGGACGAGTTCCCCCATCTGGAGGCCGACGAGATGGAGGAGGACCTCGCCGAGATCAAGACGTTCGACTCGCTGATGATCGTGCACGCCGAGGACTCCCGGGCCATCGACCGTGCCCCGCGGCCCGAGGGGGACGTGTACGAGAACTTCCTGAAGTCCCGCCCGCGCGGCGCCGAGAACCTGGCCATCGCCGAGGTCATCGAGCGCACCCGCTGGACCGGCGCCCGCTCCCACATCCTGCACCTGTCCTCCTCGGACGCTCTGCCCATGCTCGCCACCGCGAAGCGGGACGGCCTGGACATCACGGTGGAGACCTGTCCGCACTACCTCACCCTGCTCGCCGAGGAGGTGCCCAATGGCGCCACCGCCTTCAAGTGCTGCCCGCCCGTGCGGGAGGTCGGCAACCGCGAGCTGCTGTGGGAGGGACTGATCGACGGGACCATCGACTTCATCGTCTCCGACCACTCCCCCTCGACCCTGGACCTCAAGGACCTCGACAACGGCGACTTCGGGGTGGCCTGGGGTGGTGTCTCCTCGCTGCAGCTGGGGCTGTCCCTGATCTGGACGGAAGCCCGGCGCCGCGGAGTGGACCTGGGCCGCGTGGTGGAGTGGATGTCGACGAAGCCGGCCCAGCGGGCCGGCCTGCGCGCCAAGGGCAAGGTCTCCATCGGCTACGACGCCGACCTGGTGGTCTTCGCGCCCGACGACGCCTTCGTCGTGGACGCCGGGAAGCTGCACCACAAGAACCCCATCACCCCGTACCAGGGCAAGGCGCTGTCCGGAAAGGTGCGCAGAACCTATCTGCGGGGCAGCTCCGTGGACTTCCGGACTCCGTCGGGCCGACTGATCCGGCGCGGGGAGAGCTGACCGGACGCCGGACGGGCCCGTCGTCGTCAGGGCCCGGACGGTTGAAGGCCAACATCCGCCGGTGCTACGGTCACCGGGACCGCGGGAGCGGTCTCCTGGATCAGCAGACAGGACCTCACTGAGCTGGCGGCGCCGCGTGCCGCCCTCGGACCACACGAGGCGCACGGCGCCGGTGACGAGACCTGCGACCGATCGGAGAACCCTGTGCGTCCCCACACCTCGAACCCCGGCTCCCACCTGCTGTGGCTGCGCGAGCCCCTGGCCCTGTACACCGGCGAGGACACCTCCGCGGACACGGCCGGCGGTGTCGTGGTGGACACCGCCTCCGGCACCGTGGTGGAGCTGGTCCCGGCCGGCGGAGCTCCGACTGTTCCGTGCGGGGTCCTCGACGCCTGGGAGCACGTGGTGGTGCCCGGGCTGATCAACACGCACCACCACTTCTACCAGACGCTCACGCGCGCCTGGGCGCCCGTGGTCAGCGTCCCCCTGTTCCCGTGGCTGCGGGACCTCTACCCCGTGTGGGCCCGCCTGCGCCCCCGCGACCTGCAGCTCGCGACCACGGTGGCGATGGCGGAGCTGCTGCTCTCGGGCTGCACCACGGCGGCCGACCACCACTACCTGTTCCCCGGCGGCATGGAGCACTCGATCGACGTGCAGGTCGAGGCCGCCCGGAGCCTCGGCATGCGGGCCGTCCTCTCCCGGGGATCCATGAGCCTGGGCGAGCGCGACGGCGGGCTGCCCCCGCAGCAGACGGTGCAGGAGGCGGAGACGATCCTCGCCGACAGCGCACGCCTGGTGGGGACCTACCACGAGCGCGGCGACGGCGCCCGGACCCAGATCGCGCTGGCCCCGTGCTCACCGTTCTCGGTGACGCGGGAGATCATGCGGGACACCGCCGTCCTGGCCGGCGAGCTGGACGTGCGGCTGCACACCCACCTCGCCGAGACCATCGACGAGGAGGACTTCTGCCGGGAGCGCTTCGGGCTGCGGACGGTCGACTACCTCGAGTCCACGGGCTGGCTCACCGACCGGACGTGGCTGGCCCACGGCATCCACTTCGACGACGCCGAGGTGGCCCGCCTGGGCGCGGCCGGGGTGGGCGTGGCCCACTGCCCCACGTCCAACATGCGCCTGGCCTCCGGGATCTGCCGGGCCGTGGAGCTCGAGGAGGCGGGAGCCCCCGTGGGGCTCGGGGTGGACGGGTCCGCCTCCAACGACGCCTCCAATCTGGTGCAGGAGGTCCGGCAGGCCCTGTACGTGCAGCGGCTGCGCTACGGGGCGGAGGCCGTGACCCCGGAGCGGGCCCTCGGCTGGGCGACGCGCGGCTCCGCGCGCCTGCTCGGCCGCCCGGACCTCGGTGTGCTGCGCCCGGGCGCCCAGGCGGACCTCGCGATGTTCCGGCTGGACGGGCTGCGCTTCTCCGGCGCCCACGACCCGCTCTCCGCGCTGCTGCTGTGCGGCGCGGAGCGCGCGGACCGGGTCATGGTGGGCGGGCGCTGGCTCGTGGAGGACGGTGCGATCACCGGTCTGGACGTGGAGGCGCTCACCGCCGAGCACTCCGCGGCGGCCCGCCGCCTGGTGAACGCCTGAAGCTCCCGGCCCCGGCGGGCCCGGCGCCGGCAGACCGGGCCGGGGCGGGGCGCCGCGGCCCGGTGGCAGCGAGCTGATCGGGCCGGCCCGGACACCGTTGCAGGGGCGTTCCCCGCTTCCGCCCGGCGGTGTGCCGGGCGGAGGCGGGGAACGCCCCTGGTCGAGGTTTCGCAGGTGGGGTGCGGGCCCGGGTGCTCAGGCCGTCGCGTCCTTGGCGGCGAGGACCGTCCGGATCTGTCCCGTGTGCGTGATCTCCCCGTCGTCGATCATCCTCCGGACGTCGTCGAAGTGGTGCTCCGCCACGACCGCCACCTCGGCTCCGTCGCTGTCCACCACGGCACCGTCCTGGATCCGGTCGCCCTCCCGCAGGTGCGCCAGGGTGTCCGCCCGGACGACCCGCACCGGCGCCGCCGCCATGACGGACTGGTGCCGGGAGTTTCCGGCGGTCAGCTCGTTGAACAGGAGGTTGAGGGCGATGGCCACGAGTGCTGCGGCGCTGATCCCCGAGCCGAGGATGGTCTGGGTCCAGGACGGGAAGCCGGCGTAGAACTGCGGTGCGGCCACGGGGATGAGGCCGAACGCGAAGGCGACCGCCACGATGACGAGGTTCATGGAGTTGCCGAAGTCCACCTTGGCCAGCGTGCGCACGCCGGAGGAGGCCACCGTGCCGAAGAGCACGATCGACGCGCCGCCGAGGACCGGGGCCGGGATGGCCGCGACGACCTCCCCGATGACGGGGAACAGGCCCAGCCCCACCATGATGACGCCGGCGGCCGTGACCACGAAGCGGCTGCGGACGCCTGTCACCGCCACGAGGCCCACGTTGGCGGCGAAAGCCGTCTGGGTGAACGAGTTGAGCACCGGCGCCGCCGCGGAGGAGAGCATGTCCGCCCGCAGGCCGTTGGCCACGCGCTTCGAGTCGACCTCGGCCCCCGTGATCTCGCCCACCGCGAGGATGTCCGCCGTGGTCTCGGTCATCGTCACGAGCACCACGATGAGCATCGAGATGATCGAGGCGAGCTCGAAGGTCGGGGGCCCGAAGGCCAGGGGCGTCGGGAAGGTGACGATGCCGCCCTCGCCCACACCGGAGAAGTCCACCATCCCCATCGCGTGGGCGATCCCCGTGCCGAGCACGAAGGAGAGCAGGATGGACAGGCGCGAGATCATCCCGACCCCCACCTTGGAGAGCACCAGCACGATGAGCAGGGTGATCCCGGCCAGGGCGAGACTGCGGGGATCGGCGGCTCCGCCGTCCCCGTCCCCGGCGGCCCAGGAGATCGCGACCGGCAGCAGGGAGATGCCGATGACTGTGATCACCGTTCCGGTGACCACCGGCGGGAACAGCCGGAGGACGCGGGAGAACGCGCCCGCGAGCAGGAAGCCCACCACCGAGGAGACGAGCACGGCCCCGAAGATGGTGGTCAGGTCGTTGCCACCGGCCAGGATCGCGAGCATGGGGGCGACCCCGGCGAAGGACACCCCCTGCACGAGCGGCAGCCTGGAGCCGAGGAAGGGCGCCCCGAAGCTCTGCAGGACGGTGGCGACCCCGCCCATGAGCAGGCAGGAGCTGATGAGGAGGGCGATCTCCTCGCCGGAGAGCCCGGCGGCCTGCCCGATGATGAGGGGGACGGCGACGATGGCGCCGTACATGGTGAGGACGTGCTGGAAGCCGTAGGCGGTGGTGCGCCCCAGCGGCAGCCGCTCGTCCTCCGGTCCGGGTGCGGGCGCCGGGCGCGACGGGCGCCCACGGCGGATCGTGCGGGCTGCGGTCGGATGGTCTGCGGTCGCGCGGGCGCCGGTCGGACGGCCGGGTGTGGTCGATGACATGGAAGGTGCCTCCTTCAGCGCGCAGGCGTCGGCTCTGCTGCGCAAGGTCCGGCGATCCTCTGTTTTTCCCGGGCCCGCCCTGTCGGCGGGTCTCCCGTGAAGTGTCCAGATCTGATGGTCCCGGTGGAAGCCGACCGGGGGCGGCGGGCGGTCGGCTCAGTACTCGGTGCGGTGGGCGTTGCCGGCCCACGCCCGGAACGGCTCGGTGCGTGCGTCGAGCGGGACGTGGCGGACCGGCAGGGCCCGGTCACGCTCCGGCGCGCTCCGGGCGAAGAACTCGTAGAACTCGGCGTCGTCGAATCCGCCGGCCGCGGCGTCGTGCCGGTCGGCGGCGAAGTACACCGCGTCCAACCGGGCCCACAGCGAGGCCGAGAGGCACAGCGGGCACGGTTCGCAGCTGGTGTAGAGCACGGCCCCGCTGAGGTCGAAGGTGCCCAGCGCGCGGCAGGCGCTGCGGATCGCCATGACCTCGGCGTGCGCCGTGGGGTCGTGGTCCGCCGTCACACGGTTGACGGCGGGGAACTCCCGCCCGTCCGCGGTCACGACGACGGCCCCGAAGGGTCCGCCGTCGACAGCGGCGTTCTCCGCCGCGAGGTCGACGGCGTGCTGGAGGTGGGTCTGGAGGTGCGTGGTCTCTTCGTGAACGGTCGACATGCTGCTCAGGTCCTCACGGATCGTGGGGGGACCCGGGGAACGGCTGATGTCCGTCGGCGGGCCCACCCGGCTGTCAGATCATGCCCGGTAGATAGTCCCGATCGAGCGGGACCCGCCTGTGGCTGAGGCCAACGTAGAGCAGTTGGACGTGAGGTACAACACATTGTGGAAGAATTCTTCCAGATCCGCCGTGGCCCGGTCGTGGCGCCCGAACTCTTGCGGCCCCGTCACGGCGTGGTTATGGTGTGACTCAGCCTACGGCGGGTCCTGAAGCGGACTATCTACCGGGCGAGCAACGACGAATCGCGCTGGTCCGCCGCCAGAGAGCTCCCGGTACCCCCGGGGAACCACCTGACTCCAGGTCGCGGCCAGTGGCATGCACCGAGGAGCAGCAGGCATGAGCGACATCCGAGTGACGGTCAACGGTCGTACCCGGAGCTGTGACGGGCTCGGCCCGCACACCCGGCTGCTGGACTGGCTGCGCGGCGAGGGCCTGACCGGGGCCAAGGAAGGCTGCGCCGAGGGCGAGTGCGGTGCCTGCGCGGTGCTGGTCGCCCGGCCGGACGGGGAAGGGCGCAGTCGGTGGACCGCCGTGAACGCGTGCCTGCCCCCCGCCGTCGCCTTCGATGGCCAGGAGGTCGTCACCGCCGAGGGGCTCGGGTCCGCCCCCGGGGCCGGCGCGCCCGCGGCGCTGCACCCCGTCCAGCAGGAGATGGCGTTCCGGGGAGGCTCCCAGTGCGGCTACTGCACGCCGGGGTTCGTCTGCGCCATGGCCGCCGAGTACTACCGCCCCGAGCGCGGCACCTCCGGCGCGGCCGACGAGGCGCAGACCGGCACCGCGGTCACCGGCGAGGAGCACGCGGCCGATCACGAGTGCGGGCCCAACGGGTTCGACCTGCACGCCCTGAGCGGCAACCTCTGCCGCTGCACCGGCTACCGGCCCATCCGCGACGCCGCCTACGCCCTGGGGGCTCCGGCCGACGCCGACCCCCTGCTCCGGCGCCAGGAGCGGCCCGCGCAGCCCGCCCCGCCCACCCAGGTGGAGGCCGACGGCGCACGGTTCGTCCGTCCCGGCTCCCTGGACGAGCTCTTCGAGCACCTCGAGCGCGAATCGGGGGCCCAGCTGATCTCCGGTTCGACGGACGCGGGCGTGGAGGTCAACATCCGCCACACCCGTCCGCCGCTCTCCCTCGCCGTGGACCGGCTCGAGGAGCTGCGCACGCTCGCGGTGGGACAGGATCGGATCGAGATCGGTGCGGCCCTGAGCCTGTCCGAGGTCGAGCGCGGCCTCGCCGGACGGGTGCCCCTGCTCGACCAGCTCTTCCCGCAGTTCGCCTCCCGCCTGATCCGCAACGCCGCGACGTTCGGCGGCAACCTCGGCACCGGATCGCCCATCGGGGACTCGGCCCCGGCCCTGCTGGCCCTGGGCGCGTCCGTGGTGCTGGCCTCCGCCGGGGGCGAGCGCGAGGTGCCCCTGGACGAGTACTACACGGGGTACCGGCGCAGCGTCCGCCGCCCCGGGGAGATCATCCGCGCCGTGCGGATCCCGCTGCCTCTCGCCCGGCACAGCGGGTTCCACAAGATCGCCAAGCGGCGCTTCGACGACATCTCCAGCGTGGCCGTCGGCATCGCCGTGCAGGTGGACGCCGGGACGGTCTCGTCCGCGCGGATCGGCCTGGGCGGCGTGGCGGCCACCCCGATCCGGGCGCACGGCGCGGAGCGCCTCCTCGACGGGGCGCCGTGGAACCGCGACACGGTCGTCGCCGCGGCGGCCGCGCTGGCCGGGGAGGGCACCCCGATCGACGACCACCGGGCCAGCGCCCGCTACCGCTCGGCCATGCTCGAGCAGGCCCTGCTCAAGTTCTGGGCGCAGCACGCGCCCGCCCCCGATCTGGAGGTGTCCCGTTGAAGTCCCTCGCCGACCGCCCCGTCGACCCCGTGGTGGGCGTGCCCGTCCCGCACGAGAGCGCCGCGCTGCACGTCACCGGCACGGCCCTGTACACCGACGACCTCATCGTGCGCCACCAGGACGTGCTGCACGCCTGGCCCGTGCAGGCCCCGCACGCCCACGCCCGCGTGCAGGACCTGCGCACCGCCCCGGCCCTGGCGGTCCCCGGGGTGGTCCGGGTCCTCACCGCGGCGGACGTGCCCGGGGTCAACGACGCCGGCACCAAGCACGACGAGCCGCTGTTCCCCGCCGAGGTCATGTTCTACGGGCACGCCGTGTGCTGGGTGCTGGGCGAGACCCAGGAGGCCGCCCGGCTGGGCGCGGACGCCGTCGAGGTCGACTACGAGCCGCTGCCGTCGCTGGTCACCGTGGCGGAGGCCGTCGAGGCCGGCAGCTTCCAGGGCGGTCAGCCCACCGTCAGCCGCGGGGACACGGGCACGGCGCTGGCCGGCTCCGCCCACCGCTTCAGCGGGGAGTTCGAGTTCGGCGGCCAGGAGCACTTCTACCTGGAGACCCACGCCTCCTTCGCCTACGTGGACGAGGGCGGGCAGGTCCTGGTGCACTGCAGCACCCAGCACCCCACGGAGACCCAGGAGATCGTCGCCCACGTCCTGGGTCTGCACAGCCACGAGGTCACCGTGCAGTGCCTGCGCATGGGCGGTGGGTTCGGCGGCAAGGAGATGCAGCCGCACGGCTACGCCGCCGTCGCCGCCCTCGGCTCGGTGCTGACGGGCCGGCCGGTGCGGCTGCGGCTCAACCGCACCCAGGACCTCACCATGTCCGGCAAGCGTCATCCGTACCACGCCCGGTGGGAGGCCGGCTTCGACGAGGGCGGTCACCTGCAGGCCCTGGAGGCCACCGTCACCAGCGACGGCGGGTGGAGCCTGGACCTCTCCGAGCCCGTGCTGCAGCGCACGCTGTGCCACATCGACAACGCCTACTGGATCCCGCACGTGCAGGTCCACGGCCGGATCGCACGGACCCACAAGACCTCCCAGACCGCGTTCCGCGGCTTCGGCGGCCCGCAGGGCATGCTGGTGATCGAGGAGGTCATGGGCCGCTGCGCCCCGTTGCTCGGCCTGGACCCCACGGAGCTGCGCCACCGCAACCTCTACGTCCCCGGCCAGACCACGCCCTACGGCCAGCCCGTCCGGCACGCCGAGCGGCTGCGCACCATCTGGACCCAGCTGCTCGACCGGGCCGAGGTCGAGCGCCGCCGCGAGGAGATCGCCGCCTTCAACGCCGCCCACCCCGACACCAAGCGGGCGCTGGCGGTCACCCCGGTCAAGTTCGGCATCTCGTTCAACCTCACGGCCTTCAACCAGGCCGGCGCCCTCGTGCACGTCTACAAGGACGGGTCCGTGCTCATCAACCACGGCGGCACCGAGATGGGACAGGGGCTGCACACCAAGATGCGCCAGGTCGCGGCCACGGCCCTGGGCGTGCCCATGGAGACCGTCCGGCTCGCGCCCACCCGCACGGACAAGGTGCCCAACACCTCCGCGACGGCCGCCAGCTCCGGGGCGGACCTCAACGGCGGGGCCGTGAAGAACGCCTGCGAGCAGATCCGCGACCGGCTGGCCGAGGTCGCCGCCCGCAAGTTCGACATCCACCCCGATGACGTCCGGTTCGTCGACGGCACGGTCACCGGGATCGGCTTCCATGACCGGCAGATGTCCTTCGCCGAGCTCGCCCACGACGCCTACTTCCAGCGGATCTCGCTGTGGGCCGCCGGGTACTACCGGACCGAGGGGCTGCACTGGGACGGCGCCCGGATGCAGGGCGAGCCGTTCAAGTACTTCTCCTACGGCGCCTCCGTCTCCGAGGTGGAGGTCGACGGCTTCACCGGCGCGTACCGGCTGCTGCGCACCGACATCGTCCACGACGTGGGCGACAGCCTCTCCCCGCTGATCGACGTGGGGCAGATCGAGGGCGGGTTCGTCCAGGGCGCCGGCTGGCTCACGCTCGAGGAGCTGCGCTGGGACGAGTCCGACGGGCCGCACCGGGGCCGGTTGGCGACCCAGGCGGCGAGCACCTACAAGCTGCCGAGCTTCTCGGAGATGCCCGAGGAGTTCAACGTGCACCTCTTCGAGGAGGCCACCGAGAGCGGCGTCGTCTACGGCTCCAAGGCCGTGGGGGAGCCGCCGCTCATGCTGGCCTTCAGCGTGCGCGAGGCGCTGCGGGAGGCCGCGGCCGCGTTCGGGCCGGGCGGGCGGAGCACCGAGCTCGCGAGCCCCGCCACCCCGGAGGCCGTGTTCTGGGCGGTCCAGGAGGCGCGCCGCGCCCTGCCCGTGGCGGACGTCGCCGCCTCGGCCGCTCCGGCCGCTCCGGCGGCGCGCTGACGTGGACTGGCTGGACGCGCTGCAGCACCTGCGCGCGGCGGGCGCACCGGGGGTGCTCGCCACCGTCACGGAGGTGCGCGGGCACGCCCCCCGGGAGGCGGGGGCCAAGATGGTCGTGGCCGAGACGGACACGTGGGACACCGTGGGCGGAGGCAACCTCGAGGCCACGGTGGTCGAGCGGGCGCGGGTCCTCCTCGCCACTGGGGCCACGGTCCCGGAGACGCTGACCTTCGCGCTCAACGAGCACGCTCCCGTGGAGCACGGGCGGCAGTGCTGCGGGGGCGTGGTCAACGTTCTGCTCGAGCCCCAGGGCGCCCGGCCGGCGGTGGCGGTGTTTGGCATGGGGCACGTGGGACACGAGCTCGCGCGGGTGCTGTCCCGGCTGCCCCTGCACCTGCACCTGGTGGACAGCCGCGAGAGCCAGCTGGACGCCTCCCGGCTCGCCGACGTCACCGACGGGACCGCGCAGGTCCACCTCCACCACAGCCCCGTCCCCGAGAACGTCCTGGCCGGGCTGCCGGCCGGGGCGCACGTGCTGATCATGAGCCACGACCACGCCGAGGACTTCGTGCTGTGCGACGCCGCGCTGCGCCGGGACGACCTCGGCAGCGTGGGCCTGATCGGCTCCCGGGCCAAGTGGTCGAGGTTCCGGGCGCGGCTGCGGGCGGAGGGGCACTCCGACGCCGCGCTGGAGCGCATCGCGTGTCCCATCGGGCTCCCCGGCATCCCGGGCAAGGCCCCGGCGGTGATCGCCATCAGCGTCGCCGCCGACCTGCTCGGGCGGTTCGGTGCCGCCGCGGCTCCGGCGCCCCCCGGCCGCCGGGGGCCGGGGACGACCACCGAGGCGGTGACATGAGCGTTTCCCTGGGACTGCCGCGGCTGCGCGACACCGGTCCGGGCCCCAGCGGCGCCCCGGCCGGGGCCGGGCTGATGGACCGCCACGGCCGCCGCGCCACCGACCTGCGCCTGTCGGTGATCGACAAGTGCAA